>SLIG01000173.1 GCA_007135755.1 Cyanobium sp. | reverse complement strand
CTCAGCTGCCGGCAAAGGGCAGCAGCTCCTCGGGCTGCTCCTCCACCGGCCAGTCGTCGTTGACGCCACCGATCACCAGCTCCTCGATCTCCACCACATCGCGGTTGAGCTGGGTGAAGGTGTTGATCAGCACGTCGAGCGCCACGGCGTCGCTGAGACCCAGATCCACCCAGCAGCGGGCCCACTCCCCCTGGTATTCCACGGGGCCCATGTTGTGCATCAGGGCCCGCTGGGCGGCTTCCGCCGCCTCGGCGTCGTAGGCCATCCAGCTGAGGTCGCCCCCATCGGCCTCCTGGGCCTGGAGGTTCTCAGCGTTGAAGCCGCCCAGCTTGCCGAGGAAGAACCAGCTGTCGAAGGCGGTGTCCACATAGCCCCGCTCCCCCTGGCCGGGGGGATGGGGAAAGCGCAGCCAGATCCAGCAGCTGAAGGGATTGATCTCGCGGAAACGCACCTCCATGGGGAGCGGCCTCGGGGGCGGTGGGGCAGGGCTGTCACGATCCCACACCGGAGCGGCGGCAGGCATGCTGGGGCGATGCTCGAACTCCGCGGGGTGCGCTACCAGCCGGCCACGGCGGCCCGGCCGGTGCTCGACGACGTGAACCTGCAGCTGCAGGCGGGCCGGCTGGCGCTGGTGGCGGGCCCCAGCGGCGGCGGCAAGACCACCCTGCTGGAGGTGATCAGCGGCCTGGCCGAACCGGAGCGGGGCACGATCCGCTGGAACGGGGAGACGCTCAACGGCCGTCAGCGGCGCTGGCTGTGCGGGCTGGTGTTCCAGTTCCCCGAACGCCATTTCCTCGGCCTCACGGTGGGGCAGGAGCTGCGCCTCGGCCACCGGCGGCTGGAGGCCGGGCGGGTGGAGCGGGTGCTGGCGCAGGTGGGGCTGGCGGGGGTGGGACTGCAGCAGCAGCCCGAGCGCCTCAGCGGCGGCCAGCAGCGGCGGCTGGCCCTGGCGGTGCAGCTGCTGCGCGACGCCCGGGTGCTGCTGCTGGATGAACCCACCGCCGGTCTGGACTGGGCGGTGCGCAGCGATGTGGTGGGGCTGCTGGGGGATCTGGCCAAAGAGCGGGTGGTGCTGGTGGTGACCCACGAACCGGAGCTGTTCCGTGCCCTGGAGCCGGTGAGCTGGGGGCTGCGGCAGGGCCGGCTGAGCCCCATGGCGCCGGACGCGCTCCGTACCATGCCCGTTTCGGGGGGGCGTGCATGACCGACCAGCTGCTGCGGGCCACCGCCGCCGGAGGGGGCATCCGCCTGGTGGCCGTGACCACCAGCGCCGCCAGCCGCGAGGCGGCCCGTCGCCACCGGCTGTCGTTCCTCACCTCGGCCCTGCTGGGGCGGGCGATGACCGCCGGGCTGCTGCTGGCCAGCTCGATGAAGGTGGCCCACGGGCGGGTGAACCTGCGGATCGCCTCCGACGGCCCGCTGCGGGGCCTGATGGTGGATGCCGGCCGCGACGGCAGCGTGCGCGGCTACGTGGGCAACCCCGAGCTGGAGCTGGATCTGGTGGAGGAGGCCGACGGCGGTCACCACTTCGACTTCCGCACCGCCACCGGCACCGGCTACCTGCACGTGGTGCGCGACCTGGGCGAGGGCGAGCCCTACAGCTCCACCGTGGAGCTGGTGAGCGGCGGCATCGGCGACGACCTGGCCTCCTACCTGCTGCACTCGGAGCAGACGCCGTCGGCGGTGTTCGTGGGCGAGCAGATCGACAGCCAGGGCATCGTGTGCAGCGGCGGCGTGCTGGTGCAGGTGCTGCCCAAGGCGGCCCAGGAGCCGGCCCTGGTGGCCCTGCTGGAGGAGCGCTGCCGGGAGGTGACGGGCTTCCCCCAGCGGCTGGCGGCCTGCGAGGGCCACCTGCACACCCTGCTGGAGGACATCTTTCCCGACCTCGACCCCCAGCCCCTGCCTGGCAACGGCAGCCAGGGCAGCAGCTCCAGCGGCGCACTGCAGCCGGTGCAGTTCCGCTGCCCCTGCAGCCGCGAGCGCAGCGTCGGCGCCCTCAAGCTGCTGGGGCGCGAGGAGCTGCGCAGCATCCTCGAGGAGGACGGCCAGGCGGAGCTCACCTGCCACTTCTGCAACGAGGTGTACCGGGTGAGTGGCGGCGAACTGGAGCAGCTGATCGACGAGCTCACCCCCGTGGCCCGCTGATCAGGCTGGCCCGCTCAGCCCGGGCCCGCTGATCAGGCCACCAGCAGGGCGCCGAGCAGCAGCAGCAGCAGGGCCGGCAGGCTCTGCACCTGGGCCAGGTTGAGGGGCAGGCCGAGGGGCATGGTGGTGGCCACCGCGCTCACCAGCAGCCCCCCCGCCAGCAGGCCGAGGCTGAGCAGGCCGAAGCCCCAGCCCACGGCCGCCAGGAAGCGGCGGCGGCGGCGCTGCAGCACCACCATGCAGAGGCCGGTGCCCAGGGCCAGGATCAGCTCGGCCGGGGCGCCGGGCACCAGCAGCAGCAGGGCGAACAGCCCCCCGAAGCCGCCCAGGGCCAGGGCGCGGTCGTTGCCCTCGGCCATCACCAGGTTGGGGGCGGCCAGGGAGGGGGTGGCAACGCGGGGCAGGGCCACCTTGGGCAGCGCCGGCAGGGAGGGGCGCGGCGCGGGCGCGGCGGGGGTGAGCTGCTCGCGGGCCGAAGCGGTGCGGGCCGCGGTGCTCACCCGGCCCTGCTGACGCTCCTTGAGCCGGTCCATCAGCACGGCGTCGTAAGCCGCCTCCACGCGGGAGCGGGCGAGGGGGTCGTCACCGGACTCCTTGAGGCGGGCATCACGGGCGGCCTGCACCTCATCGAAACTGGCCTCGGGGCTCACCCCCAGCCGCTCGTAGGGGCCGCCCCCGGCGTCGGAACCGGAATCGGAGGGCGGCTCGAGAAGGTTGGACATCGGCGGGGGCGTCCGGGAGGGCGGTGAGCAGACTCTGCCTGGAGGCAGCGTATCGAGCCAGGCTCAGAACAGGGGCTTGCTGCAGCGGAATCCACCCTCACGCTGCAGGCGCTGGCGCCGGCGCTCGGCCTCGACGGGATCGAGCTGGTGGCGGTGCTTGAGCAGGGGCATCTGGGGGGGCAGATGGCTGCCCTCGCGCATCTCCACAGTGGAGAGGCCGGCGGGCTCGGCGCCGGGCCGACTCTGAAAACTCACGTAATCCCAGCCCCCATCAGCGCGGGGGCGCACCAGCCAGACCGGATCCGGCATCGTCCTTGACGGTTCGTTACACGTCAGTCTGGCGCAGCCGGAGATCCGGTGTGAGGCAAGGGATCAGCGGCTGGGCGCGGGCTGGGCGGTGATGGGCTGGGCAGTGATCAGAGGCTGATGGGCTCCACGCCGCTCACCACCGGCGCCACGGCGCTGAGCTCCAGGTCGGGGTGGTCGTCGCGCAGCTGGTTGAGGTTCCAGTCGTTCTTGAACAGCAGCACCGGCCGGTTCCAGGCGTCACGCACGGTTTTGCTGTTGAAGATGCGGCCCACCGCCTCCAGCGCCGGCCAGCCGCCCACCACCCAGCGGGCCACCGTGAACCCCAGCGGCTCCAGGCGGGTCTGGACGCCGTATTCGTGTTCGAGCCGGTATTGCACCACCTCCAGCTGCAGCTGGCCCACGGCGGCCAGGATCGGATCGCGCTTGCTCTCGTCGGTGTCGTAGAGGATCTGCACGGCCCCCTCCTCGCGCAGCTCGTTGACGCCCTTGCGGAAGGTCTTGAAGGCCGAGGGGTTGGGGTTGCGCAGCCAGGCGAAGAGTTCGGGGCTGAAGCAGGGGATGCCCTCGTATTCCACCTTCGGGCCCAGGTAGAGGGTGTCGCCGATGGCGAACATGCCGGGGTTGTTGAGGCCGATCACATCGCCGGGGTAGGCGTCGTCCACCACCTCGCGGTCCTGGCCGAACAGCTTCTGGGGCCGCGAGAGGCGGATGCTGCGACCGGTGCGGGCGTGCTGCACGGTCATGTCCTTCTCGAACTTGCCGGAGCACACGCGCACGAAGGCCACCCGGTCGCGGTGGCGGGGGTCCATGTTGGCCTGGAGCTTGAACACGAAGCCGCTGAAGCCGGGGGCCACCGGATCGATCACGCCGGCGCTGCTGGCGCGGGCCACCGGCTTCTGGGCCAGTTCCAGGAAGGCGTCAAGGAAGGGGCGCACGCCGAAATTGGTCATCGCCGAGCCGAAGAACACCGGGCTGAGCTCGCCGGCGCGCACCTGCTCCAGATCCAGCTCGGCGCCGGCCCCCTCCAGCAGCTCCAGCTCCTCGAGGGCCTGATCGAGCAGCTCGCTCTCCACCGCACCGCTGGCGCGGGCCTCCGCCACGCTGAGGGTGGTTTCCTCGCTGGCGCGGCCGCGCGTGGCGCGCTCGAACAGGATCAGCTGGTGGCTGCGGCGGTCGATCACGCCGCGGAACTGGTCGCCGCTGCCGATCGGCCAGTTCACCGGCCAGCAGGCCAGGCCCAGCTCGCGCTCGATCTCATCGAGGAGCTCGAGGGGCTCGCGCCCCGGCCGGTCCATCTTGTTGATGAAGGTGAAGATCGGGATGCGCCGCATGCGGCACACCTCGAACAGCTTGCGGGTCTGGGGTTCGAGGCCCTTGGCGGCGTCCTCGAGCATCACGGCGTTGTCGGCCGCCGCCAGGGTGCGGTAGGTGTCCTCGGAGAAGTCCTGGTGGCCGGGGGTGTCCAGGAGGTTCACGGTGTTGCCGTGGTAGTCGAACTGGAGCACGGTGGAGGTGATCGAGATGCCGCGCTGCTTCTCCAGCTCCATCCAGTCGGACGTCACCTTGCGCTGCTCGCCCTTGGCCTTGACGGCGCCGGCCTGCTGGATGGCGCCGCCGTAGAGGAGGAGCTTCTCGGTGAGGGTGGTCTTGCCGGCGTCGGGGTGGGAAATGATCGCGAAGTTGCGCCGCCGCTCCACCGCCTCGGCCAGGGGTGCGAGGTCGGCGCTCACCCCATCACTAGTGGTGCCGGTGCTGCCGGTGCCGGTGTTGGCGGTGCTGGTTGTGCTGCTGCCCACGCCGTTGCCGCTGCTGTGCTGTGCCATTGGGGCCCAGCCTGCCTGAAGGCGCCGACCGACCGGCATGGGCGCTGTGCCTGGTGCCCAACGGGCCTTGCGCACCCCACCAGTGGCGTTAGGGTTTCCGACACCTGAGCCGCCCGCCCATGACCGCCTCCGCGACGCCGCCCACCACGCCTTCCGCCGCGGGCGCCGCCAGCCCCTCAGCAGCTGCGGTGGAGAAGGCCTTCGGGGCGCCGGCACGGGGCGACTTCCCGCCCACGGCGCCGGCGGCGAACCCGGTGTTTTACCGCACCTATTCGCGCCGCCAGGAGGCGGGCCGCGAGAGCTGGCGGCAGGTGGCGGAGCGCAACCTGGGGGGCCTGCGCCAGCTGGGCAAGCTGAGCGAGGCGGAGGTGGAGCTGCTGCGGCGCATGCAGCTGCAGCAGAAGTCGCTGCCGTCGGGGCGGTGGCTGTGGATCGGCGGCACCCCCTGGATCGAGCAGCGCCACAACTTCAGCGGCGCTTACAACTGCACCTCCACCAACCTGGTGGACTGGGAGGCCTTCGGGCTGATGATGGACCTGGCGATGATGGGCTGCGGCACCGGCGCCATCATCGAACCGCGGCTGATCTCGAGGCTGCCGGCGGTGCGCAACCGGCTGGCGATCACCAGCGTGGCCGACATCGGCGCCACGCCGGCGGGCCAGCGCCAGCAGGCCACCACCCACAGCATCGAAGGCCAGAGCGTGGCGATCAAGGTGGGCGACACGCGCCGCGGCTGGGTGGACAGCTACCAGCTGCTGCTGGAGCTGAGCAGCGACGCGCGCTTCGACGCCAGCACGCCGATCGAGATCAGCGTGGATCTGTCGGATGTCCGGCCGGTGGGCGAAACGCTGAAGGGCTTCGGCGGCATGGCCAACCCGGTGAAGCTCAAAGACCTCTACGGCCGGGTGGCCCAGATCCTCAACAAGGCCCAGGGGCGTCAGCTCACCTCGGTGGAGTGCTGCCTGCTGATCGATGAGGCGGCGGTGACGATCGTGGCCGGCAACATCCGCCGCAGCGCCGGCATGCGTCAGTTCTGCGCCGAGGATTCGTCAGCCGCTGGGGCGAAAGAGAACCTCTGGCAGCAGGACAGCGAGGGCAACTGGAGCATCGACCCGGAGCGCGACGCGCTGCGGATGGCCAACCACACGCGCGTGTTCCACACCCGCCCGAACTGGGACACGGTGCTGGAGGCGGTGACCAAGCAGTTCCAGAGCGGCGAGGGCGCGATCCAGTTCGCCCCCGAGGCGATCGCCCGCTCCAATGCCGACCTGCTGAGCACCCCCGAGCTGCGCGAGGAGTTTGTGGGCATCTACTGCGACCAGGGCCGCGAGCAGGCGGCGAACTGGCTGAAGCTGCACCACCCCGGCCTGGAGGCCGATGAACTGGAGCACCGCCTGGGCCGCTACGGGCTGAACCCCTGCGGCGAGATCCTCGGCGCCGACTTCCACTGCAACCTGGCCGAGATTCATCTGAATCAGATCCACCCCACCGATTTCCAGGCCCAGGAAGACGCCTTCCGCGCCGGCGCGATCGCGGTGGCCTGCCTGCTGAACCACGACTTCGAGGTGGAGCGCTACCGCCAGAGCCGGGCCTGGGATCCGATCGTGGGCGTGAGCTTCACCGGCCTGTTCGACTTCTTCGTGCATGCCTTCGGCACGCCGTGGCTGAACTGGTGGGAGGCGGGCCGGCCCGATTCGGAGGAGGGCCGGGCCTTCAAGGCGCGCGAGGCCGACTACCTGCAGCGCTGGAAGCGGATCGTGCACGAGGCGGTGTGGGAGTACTGCGACCGCCACGGCATCCGCCGGCCCAACCGCTGCACCACGGTGCAGCCGGCGGGCACCAAGAGCCTGCTCACCGGCGCCAGCCCGGGCTGGCATCCGCCCAAGGCGCAGCGCTTCATCCGCCGCATCACCTTCCGCAAGAACGATCCGGTGGCGCTGGCCTGTCTCGACTACGGCTACACGATCGTGCCGAGCCAATCCGACAAGGACGACCAGGGGCGGCTGCTGGATGATCCGTTCGACCCGCGCTGCAGCGAGTGGCTGGTGGAGATCCCCACGGAGGTGAGCTGGGCGAACCTGCCGGGTGCCGACACCGTGGAGATCAACAACTTCTCGGCGCTGGCCCAGTTCGACTTCTACATGCAGGTGCAGCGGCACTACACGGCCCACAACACCAGCGCCACAATCGAGTTCCGCGAGAACGAGATCGAACCGCTGGCCCACAAGATCCACGAGGCGATCGAGGAGGGCTTCGGCTACATCTCGGCGGCGCTGCTGGCCCGCTTCGATGCCAACGCCACCTTCCCGCGGCTGCCGTTCGAACCGATCGACAAGGCCACCTACGAACGCCTGCACCAGGAGGTGGAAGTCCGCCGCCGCACACCGGACTTCTTCGAAGCCCTGGCCCGCTACGACCGCGGCGAACTGATGGAGGCGGGTCCGGCCGGGTGTGATTCGGACAAGTGCCTGCTGCCGCTGGCGAAGCCGGAGGGGTGAGGGAAGGTGGCGGGAGCTGGGGGGCTGCGGTTGCGGGGGATGACTCCCTGGTCAGTCGATAAACATGGGTCGATGGCCAACAAAGAGTTCAGGCTAAGCTTGTTCTTAAGCCTCCAGCAGGTATTCGACAGTGTCACTACATTATAGAAGTGCGAGAATCAAACGCTATTCACAAAGACGGTCAAAAAGCAGCCTTGAATAACAAAAGAAAAAGAAAATGCATCATTAGAGGGATAGAAGCATACTTACTTCTAGTTGTCGCTGCATTTGCAATAGCTAATGCTCCAGCCTGGTTTAGCAAATCAAATCTACGTACTATCGAAGTAATAGGAGTTTGGGTGGGATCAATAGCCACCGTACTTGCGGTGGTGCTGGCACTTTTTTTAGAACAGATTGAAACGTGGAGGCGTCGACCAAGAATTGAGTTGCTATTCGATTCACAGTCCGAGAGCTATATTCGCCTCTTGAAGCCAAAGGGTCCACCCAAGGGTTCTGTAGAGGGTAGATATGAGGTCTACCTGCGAATAGGCGTAAAGAACATAAGCAGGTATACCGCAAGGGAAGTTGAACTTAGGCTCGTGAGAACAACATTTGGGGGGAACGAAGAGAGGCAGAATCGACCTGGCTGGTCATTCAAGGCCTCAAACTTGAACCAACTCCGCACAACTATTCACTCCTACTGGACACAGTATTACGATATTGCATACTCAATCTATAAACCGGATAACGAAGATATATCGGCCCATCTTATTCTGTGTACGCTTGCCATGCTAGAAGGACGAGAATGGCCTTTGGTGAAAGAGCATATCGAATCAAGGCCTGAAGAAATAGGCCTGACTATCGGAGCCAAACATCAGATTATCTTCGCTGTTGTCGGAGAGAACATCGAAGCAGAATACTTCAGAATGGAACTTACCGCTATAAAACTAGAGACTTTCTCGGAGGACGCCTTCCGCCAGTCCCTAGAGGCGAGCACACCGGAAAAGATTGATCCAAGCCTCGCATTTGACAAATAACCATAAAATGCGAGGAGACGCATGAGCAACCAAAAACTCGAGAGCACTCGAAGTGGCCTCACAGACCGAACACCTTTCCCAATCTCTCGGACGCTGTTGTTGGAACCATCAGGGTTTGAGCCATCTAACCCTAGCCTCTCAGTAGTCGGCACTCATAATCCAGGATTTTTACAATATGAAAAGAGGAGGATATTGGCCGTTCGCGTTGACGAAGTACTAACTCCAAGTGCGAAAGCAATAGCATTAAAAAACTACAGAGCTGACTCCGCAGTGCCTTACTTACGATTGCCATTACAAACAATCGAGGCAGTGCCAGTAGTGAAGCCGGAGAACTACGATCCAGACGAGGACTACCTTACTGTCAACCCTAGCTTCAGATCTGCAGATAGGGATGCACCAGAGCGATTATATCTAAATTATCTTGCCCACATTGAGTTGCTAGAATTATCTTCGGATGACACTCGGCTCTCGTCAATAGAAAAGTTCCTGCCTTCCAGCGCAAATGATAAGTACGGGTGTGAGGACCCGCGATTGGCGTTAGTCGATGATACCGCCGTTTTAAGTTATAACGGTATCGGGGGCTGCGGGTCGACAATACACCGATGCGTGCTTGATGATGCAAAGAGACTTAAGTCTCGCGAACTCATTCTTCCCCCGGATCATAAACATGCCTGCATCTTCAAACATGGCCCACGCGAAAGATATTTTATGTTAGCGAGGCCATTGGTGCGCATGCATTTTCAAGACTCTGGGGTATGGTTATATTCTTCACCAGATTGCCTGAATTGGCAACCCGTAGGCAGCATTCTGAATCCTCGTCCGAGATTTTGGGACGGTGTACGTGTCGGGCCAGGGTCCCCTCCGATCTTAACTTCACTGGGGTGGCTATTCTTTTATTATGGGGTTGATAAAGATAGGTCATACCACGTCGGGGCAGCAATACTTGATGCAGAAAATCCAAGTAAGGTCTTATTTCGATCGTTGGAGCCAATTTTCAGCCCGTCCTTGGACTGGGAATGCAAGGGGCGCAGAGCTGACGTGGTCTTCCCTTCTGGAGTTGAGGTGCTAAAACAGCTTGATGCAGTAAATGTCTATTACGGCGCTGCTGATACATTCGTAGGTCGAGCGACATTTCGCTTGAGCGACTTGATTTGCTATCTCCGTAAATGCAAGAACGTCCTCCACAAACAAGGCTTGCCCAGTCTGGCAATGTAGACCGGACTACCTCCTGCACAAGAGATAGGGAAGCAGTAGGCCGACTTTCTCAAGAGTTGGGCACGCCCAATTCCGCAAACAGCCTAAGGTGCTACGCGACAAGATGGACACTGCAGAGTACAAGAAAGTGGTGCTCGGGATGCTGCTCCTAAATTACATCTCAGACGCCTTCAAGGCCAAGCACGCCATCTTGAATGTCAAACGTAAGCAGGGCGACTATCAGGAGAATACAGGCGTTTACCGCAGCGAGAACATCTTCTGGGTAACGAATGACGACCGCTGGGGGCTCCATAAGACCCGTACGACCAGGGCCAAAACAGGAGCCGACATGGGCATTACGTAGCTCCCCATACTATTTGGGTCAAGAGCTGGACAAGCCCTGGAGGTCTTTCCTAAGGTATCGAAGACCAAGCACAGCCTGTCGACTGGTAAAGCGGACGGCACAGAAGATGCTGCGCTCATGCAGGGCTCCTCGCTCAAGCACAAGCGGAGCAACGGTGCTGCTGAAGTATGGAGGGTGGGGATGAGGGGCCTGGACGGATATGAAACACACCATGAATGGATTCGACTCGATTCAAACTGCCCGAGAGTGCCCAAAGCACCTGCCAAACGCTCCCACAACAGGCAAACTGAGTACAGAAGAGAAGACCAGAGCGTCGATGGCCGATGCGGAGCGGCTGGACGAGTTCCTCGAAGCCTTGGAAAAGTTGGGCAGCCCGGCCAAGAACCCCGCCCTGCGTCAAGCGCTCGGCTGGGAAGAGCCCCTCTACGAGGAGGTGAAGGCCGAGCTGGTGCGCAAGGGGATCGTGATACGGGGCAGGGGCCGCAGTGATTCGGTGTCCCTGGTGGGCGCCGAACCCTTGGCGCAGGCCCCGACCCCGTCTCGCAATGGCAGCAAGGCCCGAGCCGCCAACGGCCCCAGCAAGGACAAATCCCTCGAATCCTGGATCTGGGATGCGGCCTGCTCGATCCGTGGCGCCAAGGACGCGCCGAAGTACAAGGACTACATCCTGCCGCTGATCTTCACCAAGCGGCTCTGCGATGTGTTCGACGACGAGCTGAACCGCATCGCCGCCGAGGTGGGCTCGCGGAAAAAGGCGTTCCAGCTGGTAGCCGCTGATCACAAGCTTGTGCGCTTCTACCTGCCGTTGGTGCCTGGCGACCCGGAACAGCCAGTGTGGAGCGTGATCCGAAAGCTGTCTGACAAGATCGGCGAAGGGGTCACCACCCAGATGCGGGCCATCGCCCGGGAGAACCCGCTGCTGCAGGGCATCATCGACCGGGTGGACTTCAATGCCACCACCCACGGCCAGCGCGACCTCGACGACGACCGCCTCTCCAACCTGATCGAAGCGATCAGCACCAAGCGCCTTGGGTTGAGCGACGTGGAGGCCGACATCATCGGCAAGAGCTACGAGTACCTGATCCGCAAGTTCGCCGAGGGCAGCGGCCAGAGCGCTGGGGAGTTCTATACCCCGCCTGAGGTGGGCAGCATCATGAGCAAGGTGCTGCAACCGGTGCCTGGCATGGAGATCTACGACCCCTGCTGCGGCTCCGGCGGCCTGCTGGTGAAATGCGAGATCGCCATGGAGGAGAGCGTTCAGTGCTCGAACGGCGGCGCCATTGCACCGCTGAAATTATTCGGCCAGGAGTATGTGCCCGAGACGTGGGCGATGGCCAACATGAACATGATCATCCACGACCTGGAGGGCCAGATCGAGATCGGCGACACGTTCAAGAAGCCCTGGTTCAAAAACTCAGCGGGCAAACTGCGTACGTTCGATCGCGTCGTGGCCAATCCGATGTGGAATCAGGACTGGTTCACGGAGACCGATTACGACAGCGACGAATTCGACCGCTTTCCAGCGGGGGCCGGTTTCCCCGGAAAGTCGTCGGCGGACTGGGGCTGGGTGCAGCACATGCACGCCAGCCTCAACGCCACAGGCCGCGCCGCCGTGGTGCTCGACACCGGCGCCGCCTCCCGCGGCTCGGGCAATGCGGGCACCAACAAGGAAAAGATTGTGCGCCAGTGGTTCGTGGACCACGACCTGATCGAGAGCGTGCTCTACCTGCCCGAAAACCTCTTCTACAACACCACCGCTCCGGGCATCGTGTTGTTCCTGAACAAGGCCAAGTCAGAGGAGAGGATGGGCAAGGTGTTCCTGGTGAACGCCAGCCAGGTCTTCGAAAAGGGCGACCCCAAGAACTTCATCCCCGACGAAGGCATCCAGCGCATCGCCGACACCCTGATCGGGTGGCAGGAACAGGAAAAACTCAGCTGCGTCGTCGAGCACGCCGAGCTGAAGAAAAACGACTACAACATCTCCCCCAGCCGCTACATCCACACCAGCGATGCCGAGACCTATCGGCCGATTGCCGTGATCGTTGAGGAACTGAAGGTCATCGAAGCCGAGGCGCGGGAGACGGACAAGGCGCTGAAGGAGATTTTGGAGAAGATCGGGGTATGAGCGCCTGGAGTAAAACAACATTTGGTGAAGTTTCCACCGGCTTCCTCAGCGGAGGAACTCCTGACACTTCACAGGCAGATTTCTGGACGGGAGATATTCCCTGGATTACGAGCAAATGGCTTGGCGATAAATTAGAACTCACCTCGGGCGAAAAATTTATCTCAATTGATGCTGTCAAGAAATCTGCAACCAAAATCGTCCCCAAGAACAGCATCATCTTCGCAACGAGGGTTGGCGTCGGCAAAGTTGGCATCAACCGCATTGATCTCGCTATCAACCAGGACCTCGCAGGTGTCCTGATTGACAACGAGAAATATGACATCAAGTTTATCGCTTATCAATTGGGTATAAGCCCGATTCAGCAATACGTCGCGATGAACAAGCGTGGTGCGACGATCAAAGGCATCACCCGTGATTGTCTGGAACAGATTCGGCTCAACATCCCCCCACTCACTGAGCAGAAGAAGATCGCGCACATCCTTTCGACGGTGCAGCGGGCGATCGAAGCGCAGGAGCGGATCATTCTGACCACCACCGAGCTGAAAAAGTCACTTATGCACAAGCTCTTTACCGAAGGTCTCCGTAACGAACCCCAAAAACAAACCGCAATCGGTCTTGTCCCCGAGAACTGGGAAGTGGTGGAGTTGGAAGCAAAAGCTGATTCCTTCCAATATGGCACTTCCGTCAAGTGCGGCTACGACGTAGACGGTAAGCCAGTCTTGAGGATTCCTAATGTTGTGGGCGGTCACGTCGATACTTCGGATTTGAAGTTCGGGAGACCGAAGAAGAACGAGCTTGGAAAACTTACACTAGAACGTGGCGACCTACTCTTTGTCCGGACAAACGGGGTGAAAGAGAATGCCGGGCGGTGCTCGAAATTTAATGGCGAATTGACCGACTGCTATTTCGCCTCCTATCTGATTCGAGTCCGCTTGGATCCATCAATTCTGAATCCCGATTTTCTCAACGAGTATTCGAGGACTAAAGCCGGCACTTCATTTCTCAGCGGGAAAGCAATCCGAACTGCCGACGGCAAATTCAACATCAATTCGGGAACGCTCAAGACGATGCTCGTTCCCGTTCCAGCAATCGAGGATCAGGAGGAAATTGCCCAAACACTAGAGCTCCTCGACGAGAAGACGAGAAACGCCCTTGCGAAAAAGTCGAGTCTCCAAGTCCTCTTCCGCACCCTCCTGCACGAACTGATGACCGCCGAGATTCGCGTTCACGAACTTATCTTTTCCACGTAGTATGCAACTTCGGCGCCTAGAAATCGAGAACTTTAGAGGGATTACTAAGCTCGACTTGGTGATGGGGGCCACTACTGTGTTGATTGGGGAGAGCAATACTGGAAAAACAGCCGTATTGGACGCCCTTAGGCTGGCACTTCGAAGCATAAAGACTCGAAGAGGATGTGCGTTCGAGGAGTATGATTTTCATTTGCCAACGCCAAACGCAGAGCCTTCGAATTCGCCTGCAATATCGATCCGGCTGACGTTTAGAGAAGACCAACCTGGCGATTGGGACAACCAGCAGGTGGCGAAACTGAATCGTGCCAAAATTCTTCAGATTGATGGGGCCGGACGTTCCCTTGTGATTTTGAAGGTTGGTGCGCGATTCGATCTTTCATCTCAGGATTTCGTTCAAGATTGGGAGTTCCAAAACCCGCAGGGAGCAGCTCTGACCGGCCTTTCAGATACATCTCTAGCAACCCTCCATTCGGAGGTTTCCTATTTCTACCTTTCTGCACTAAGAGACGCAACCAAGCAATTCGACGCAAAAGGCCCATTTTGGCGACCCTTCTTAAAAGAATCGCAGTTAACACCTCAGAAGCGCGCTGAGATCGAATCAAAGCTTGCAGAGGTCAACGAGTTGATCGTTTCTTCTCACACAAGTTTTTCGCAGGTGGTGACGCGCTTAAAGGCCGTTAGCGAAGTTGTTTCCGTGGCAAACGGAGGGGATGACATTGTTTCGATCGACGCTGTCCCGGGAAGGCTATTTGACATGCTATCTAAAGCCGCTGTGTCCATTAACACGACAACAGGCGCTAAGATACCCGTTGGCCGCCACGGGGAAGGAACCCAGAGCTTAGCTGTGTTGACGCTGTTCAACGCTTATTTGCAAGCGTGGATCCAAGGAGATCCGATCGTAGCACTTGAAGAACCGGAAGCTCATCTTCACCCAAGCGCTGTCAGAGCACTTTGGCAGCTTATCGAAAAGATTCCCGGTCAGAAGATCATTTCTACACACAGCGGCGACCTCCTTTCTGAAGTACCTCCGGTAGCAGTGGTAAGGCTTGCCCGCGTTGCTGGCCAATTGGGCGCGTGGCCAGTTTCTGGTGTAGCTCTATCAGCCCCGCAGTCCAGGCAATTCAGCTTTCACATCCGGCAAGCTCGCGGAGAGCTCTTGTTCGCTAAGGGGTGGCTGCTCGGAGAAGGGGAGTCTGAGGTGACTCTGCTCCCAGAGATTGCCCGAATCTTGGGATTCAATCTTGAGCGTGCTGGCGTTCGCTGCGTTCCATTCAGGCAAGCTGATATTGGCATGTTTCTTACCTTGGCGGATGGAATCGGGATCAGTTGGTTGACTCTGACGGATAACGATCAACAAGGACAATCGACCATCCTGAAAGTTCGTGATGCACTTAACGGAAGAAGTGAAAGGAGAATGCTACATGTAATGCCTGAAGATGACCTTGAGCAGCATCTTTGCGTGAACGGGTTCGGAGATGTTTACGAGAACTTGCTCACTACTCAAACTCAACAACAGAT
>SLIG01000056.1 GCA_007135755.1 Cyanobium sp. | reverse complement strand
CGCTTCCCGCTGAGTGTCGTAGAGCCCCCGCGGATGCGCCTGGCTGGCACTGGCGACACCGAGAACTGCCAGGAAGAGGAACGGGATCAACGCGCGCGTCAGCATCATCAACAGGGTGTAGTGACGTACTCTGGAGGTGTCCAGAAGCTCAATCAGAACGCAAAGAGTCTGTCGAACTTGTAGTACTCGGGCTTATCAAGACCTTCATGCCTGAGCATGCGGCGCAGCTCGATGATTTCCCGGCGCTGGGCCACGATGATCTCCCGGGCCAGCCGCCGCACGGTGGTGTTGGTGGACTTCTCCAGGGCGTCGTGGGCCATCTCCAGAGCGCCGCCGTGGTGGGCAAGCATTCCCTCGAGAAACCACACCACCCGGTTGTCGCGGCTGGGCGGCTCGCCCATCATCCGCATCGCCTCGATCTGGGCGGCGCTCATGCGCTGCAGGCCCGCCATGGTGTTCGGATCGCCGCCGGGCCGCAGGGCCACCGGAACCACGGGCGCCTCGGGAAACCAGGCCCTGCGCCACTGGCCCATCGCGCTGATTTCCCGGGCCTGTTCGCGCCAGATTTCGGTAGCCAGGGCGCCCACACCGGGGGAGCCGATGTTGAACACAAACTCGCTCATGCGCAGCGCCCCGGTGTGGTGCTGCACCATCGCGTCGAGCCAGCGCAGGTCGTAGGTGGAGCCCGCCGGGCCCACGTCGTGGCTGTGATCACCGTGGCTGTGATCACCGTGGCTGTGATCACCGTGGCCGTGATCTCCATGGCCGTGGCCGGCACCGTGCGGCATGGGGCTGGGCCGCTGCTGCTCAGGGGCCTGGTGCTGGTGGTTGTGGTGCTGGTGGTTGTGATGCTGGTGGGAATCGGCCTGAGCCAGGGGTGGAGCCGCCCAGATCCCGGCGAGCAGCAGTGGAGCAATCAGCGAACGCATGGAGGGAGACAAGACGTCCCCTTACCATGCACTCTCCTGCCGATGGAGAGTCAAGTGTCTGGATCACGGCTCGCCTTGGCCGCCTCCCCCGTGCTCCAGAAGATCGGCGCCGTGGCCCAGCGCTCCGGCGTGTCGGTGAAAACCATCCGCTTCTACTGCGATCAGGGGCTGCTGCAACCCCGCACCCGCAGCGAAGGGCACTACCGCCTCTTTGATGAGCGGGTGTTCGATGAGTTGGCGCTGATCCGCATGTTGCGCGCACTGGAGATCCCTCTGGCCACCATCCGCGAGGTGCTTCAGGCTCGCCGCTCCGGCATCTGCCACTGCGATGAGCTCAAGAGCACGATCGGCAGCAAGGCTGGTGAGATCGAGCAGCGCATCGGCGATCTGCAACACCTCCATGGCGAGCTGACGCGCATGCTCGACAGCTGGCAGGCCTGCGGCGGCCGGACGCAATCAGACCGGTCAGTGGCCTGATTGCCCGAGGCCACCGAGCCGAAGGCGGCCCGGTTCCTGGGGCCATGGTCTTCAGCGACCGCCCGGATCACAGGAGCCAAGGCCGGGTATGCCGATGATCGGAAGCTTGATCCTCTCGCCCTCTGCTGTTCAGATGCGTGAACTTCTGCACTTCGCCACCCGCCGCTCCCAGGAGCTGGTTGACATCACAGACGAGGTCACCGGTGTGGTGCGGCGCAGCGGCATCAGCGATGGGCTGGTGCACGTCGATGCCCAGGGCGCCACGGCTGCCGTGATGATCCACTGCCGTGATGATCCAGGAGAACCGGGATGAGAGCGTCCAGGAGGACGTGATCGATTTCCTGGCCCGGCAGATCCCCAAGGGGGTGTGGAAGCATGACGCCCAGGACGGCAACGGTGACGCCCACCTCAAGGCGGGCCTGGTGGGCCCATCGGAGATGATCCCGCTGATCGAGGGGAGACTGGGACCAGGCACCCCATGGGGAAGGCGCCCCATGGGGGGGCGCCTTTGCACCGGTTGCGAGTGGTCACCCTGGCATTTCGGGCGCCCTCGGTCGGGTGTCTGGGTTTCCACGGTCAACCTGTCTGGGGCCTGGCAGGCAAGGAAACGGTCACGACGCTGTGGAGAGATGCTCGAGGCTTGACCTCCTCAGTTGTGATCGCGGCCCGGGTTATGCAGCCCGGGGGGTCAACGGACGGGACTCAGCGATGGCATGTGGCTCGACACAGTCGGGGTGGCGTTCTCGCTGCGCCACCGAGGTGATGATCCAGGACTGCACCTCCTTTGCTGGCACCGGCTCGGGCGAACCTGGCCGGACTCTTGTGGGGGGGAGCGGTGGGGTTGGTCCCTGCCTCCCCTCAAGTTCAACTTACGCCTCTGGCCCAGCTGTGGAGGGTCCTTGGGGTTCCTGTTCCCGTACAGCGATGTGCAAACCCACGCTGGGTCTACTCCAGCTGGCTGGTCTCCACCCACTCCCGGCCGCGGGCGACCAGGTCATGGACACGCTGCGGATCGGCGGCTGGCCGCCTGCCCGCGGCCACGGCCCTGTAGAGGTCGGCCACGCTCCAGGCGGCCGTACGTGGATCGGAGCTGCAGCGGGGGATGAGGTGCAGATGCAGATGCGGGGCTCCCTCGCCGAAGGCAATGGCATACACCCGATCGCAGCCGGTGAGTCGCTGTACCAGCTGGCTGGCATGCCGCACGGCCTGGCCCCAGCTGAGTGCCTCCCGGTCGCTGAAGGCCAGCGGACCGGCCAGGTGGCGGCGGG
The DNA here is from genome assembly GCA_007135755.1 of Cyanobium sp. Classification (GTDB taxonomy): domain Bacteria; phylum Cyanobacteriota; class Cyanobacteriia; order PCC-6307; family Cyanobiaceae; genus NIES-981. The sequence continues at coordinate 1,439 of SLIG01000056.1, read as the reverse complement.
CATCGAGCAGCAGCCAGCCGGCCAGGGGGGCCGGGTTGGGATGGTGCCGCAGCAGCCAGAGATCGCTGCGGGCGATCTCATAGGCACCGGCAGTGGCCGGATCAGCGTGAAGCCGACAGATGTCGCAGGGAGAACTGGAATCGGTGGGGGTTGTGGTGATCACCATCGCGTTCGACCCAGGCTGACGCCATGGTGGGATGGCGGGCCATCAAAAAGCATCTGATTCATGAACACACCCGCTGCTGTGATGTGTCAGTGAGGCCAACCGTACGTCGGCCCTGTCGATGGGGATCACGATGCCACGCTCGCTCGGCCACAAGTGCACACTTGCCGGCTTCGCTGAGCTCCTTGACCTTGGCGAGAAGATTAAGACCTTTATGTGTAGCTGTGAATCACATCGTTCACACCTCAGTGCATGGCCAAGATGGGTCAGGGATGGGCAGTTGACTGGTTTTCACACCCATCGTCCTGCCATGGCCTCAAGGAGTGTCCCACAAGAATTCAGTCGTGGTCTTGTCTTTTCCAGAGATCACCCGTTGCCTGCAAGGGTGACGAGCAGGCGCACCGGTTCGGCATCGGAAGGCTCCGGACACGAAGTCCACGGTCCGTGTGCAGCCCTGTCATGCCCTGGACCACTTCAACCAGCCCTGATCAAAGTCACCACATCGAATTGTGTCACAAGCCCACAGGCGGTGATGGCGGCTTCTTGCATGGAGATGCGATTCAGGGAAGGCACGTTCGATGGCGAAGGCAGATGATCCGGTCCCATCCCTGACCGTGGGTGAGCTGGAAGCCAACTACCCGCTCTATTGCAAAGCGATGCGGATCCTCGCTCGGGAGGGCAACAGTGCAACCAAGGCCCGCCGCACCGTCTGCTGGCAGCGGCTGGAGATGTTGCACCACTGCCTACCCAACCAGTATCGCGATCCCGACTATCTCTATCTGCTCCTGTCTCGCGAGCTGGCACCATCCTGAAGGTCTCTCGATCCTCACCAGTTGGTAGCCGTTGATGGCGCCATCCCCGCCTGCCTGAGATGGGGCGATGTTGGCGAGCTCACGCCCCCTGGCCTGGATCTGGTGCTGGAGCGTCTGGCCCAGGTGGATCAAGATGTAACCGCCCTGCGCCAGGGCAGCCTGGATCGCGAACCATGTCCCTCGATCAGTTGAAGGCCTTTCTGGGCCGGATGCAGGATGATTCAGCCCTGCGCCACGCGGTGATGGCGGCGGCCACCGCCGACGATGTGGCCCAGATCGCCGGGGCCCTGGGCTACGAATTTTCCGGCGATGAGCTGCTGCGTCTGTCAGGTCAGAAGGTGGGCGGCCGCGTCCCTTTGAGTGGTGTAAAACCCGAGGCCCGATTGCCCTGATCCGAGGGTGAACAGGGTGGAATGACGCGCTGTCATTCCGGAGGTGCATCTGCACCTCGTGGTTGCACGATG
>SLIG01000007.1 GCA_007135755.1 Cyanobium sp. | reverse complement strand
GACCCCCAGGTCGGCCACGAGGCGTGTGCTCACCCCCAGAGCCATCGCCTCCATGGCGGCTGTGGACGACACGGTGATGGCGCAGGCGCAGCGCTGCAGCAGCGCCAGGCTGGGCTTGTGGCTGATGCGCAGGTTGCTGATCTTGCGGCTCATCTTGGCCACCCGGCGGGCCATCTCTCCGTGGTGCCGGTGCAGGGTGGCCTCCACACTGGAGGTGCGGGGCTTGAAGATCACCGGGTGATCCGGCCAGGCCCGCGCCAGATCCGCCAGGCGGCGGCAGAGGTAGCGGCGCTGGATCGGGTTGTCGGGCACCGAGGGCTGCTCGAAGAACACGATCGCCCCCGGCTCAGCCGGCTGTGGCCGCGGTTGCAGCGACCAGAGGATCGGCAGACCGGTCAGCAGGGCATTGCCGCCATCGATGCCCAGGTCGTGGCATCCGCGCCGGTAGAGATCCAGGTCCACCTCGGCGTTCAGGCAGAGGAGATCCACCCCCGAGCGGTCCATCATCCCCTCGAGCTGGTGGCGGAAGAGGATGCCGGGATAGGCGCTCACGAGCACCGGCCGGCGCTCCTCACCCGACCACTCCGACTGCAGCAGCAGCAGGGTCTCGCGGCTGCGCCGACCGTCGAGGCCCAGCACCAGAGCGTCCAGGCTGGCCAGCTCACTGCGCAGGCTGCGCAGTTGTCCCCAGAGGTGCTGGCGTAGCTCGGTGCGTGGGCCGATTCGGCGGATCTCCAGCACCTGGCGGCGGGACAGTTTGCGGCCCGGCAGCTCCATCAGGTGCAGGGTGGTCTGGGCCCCGGCACGCCGTGCAGCATGCAGCAGGTTCATGGCCGTCTTGCCGAACGAGTCGAAGCAGGCCAGCGCGGCGATGTGGTGTCCGTCCAGGGCGCTCAACAGCCCATCTCCAGGCTGGTGGCCCCGTGCGGCCCATCGAGCAGGGGGGCCAGCTGCCGGCACAGGGCCAGATCGGCGGCGGTATCGATCTCCGGTGCCGGCGCGTCGATCGCCACCGGCAGGGTGGGCGCCACGAAGCGGGTGCCTTGCTCCAGGAAGGCCAGGGTGCGGATGGCGTAGATCGCTCCGGTCTCCAGAAAGGTGGGTGCGAGGTCCTGCCGGCGCGGGCGGGGCCGGCTCGGATCATGGTTCACCCCCACGCCATGGCCAGCGGGATCGCGGCCCCAGAGAAAGCCATGCCAGGGAGTCACGCTGAAGGCCATGGCGGCCTCGGACGCCTGCAGCTGGCCCACCACCGCATCGATGTGCTCCGCCCGGGTGAACGGTGAGGTGCACTGCAGAAAAACGAACAGCGCCGGCAAGGGTCCCTGCTCCGCCAGGGACTGCAGGGCGTGCAGCAGGGCCGCCTCCGAGCTGGCGGTGTCTCCGGCCAGATCGGCGGGTCGCCGCAACCAGCCGGCCCCTTCCCGTTCTGCCAGGGCTCCGATCGCTTCGTCGTCGCTGCTCACCCACACCGGGCCGAGGCTGGCGGCAGCCCGGGCGGCCCGCACCGTGCGGCCCAGCAGGGGGACCTCGCCCACGGGGCGCAGATTTTTGCCTGGCACCCCCTTGGAGCCCCCCCGGGCCGGGATCAGGGCCAGGGGAGCCAGGTCTGGATCAATGCTGCCAGCGGCTCCGGGAGCGCTCATGGCCGCTCCGCAAGCGGTGGCCGCAGCCGGCCATTGGCTCCGAGCGGATACCAGCGCAGGGGGTCGTCCTGGGCGGCCGATCCCTGGGGAGCGCCGGCCGGCGCCGCCAGCGGCTTCGATCCAGGGGCCGCACTGGCCGCGCGCAGACGCTGGCGCTCCAGGGCCAGCGCCACCCGACGCACCCGGCCCACCGGCATGCTGATGTCATCGGCAACGGCTGCGCAGAGCTGGTCGAACGAGCTGGGCATGAGGCAGTCGGTCCGCCCTGGGGCCCCGGCAGCACTTGGGCTGAAGGTAGCAGCCACGGCGCGGCCGGTAGCCTGAGCCGCGCTCCCGCCAGCCCTCGTCGGGTGCTCCCCGACTCGCCCTTGGCCTCTCCTCTCCCAGCGGCCCGCCTGGGTCTGCCGGCCGCCGGCATGCTGCGCCATCGCACTTTGGCCGCCCTGCTGGCCGACCACCGGCTGGTGACCGGCGCGGCCCGCTGCGCCGGGGCCGACCTCGATGCCCTGCTGGCCTGGGGACGCAAACCCAGCGCCCGTCTGGCCGAGCGGCTGGCCCGCCGGCGGCAGCTGCCGCTCTGGCGCTGCGAGGACGCCTTCCTGCGCTCCCTGGATCTGGGCCCCGACAGTGCTCCCCTGGGCCTGGTGCTCGATGACGCCGGCATCTACTACGACGCTGGCCGCCCCTGCCGCCTGGAGCGCCTGATCGCCGCCCCCCGCACTCCCGCCCAGCTGCAGCGGGCCGAGGCCATCCGCGGCCTGTGGTGTGAGCAGCGGGTGAGCAAGTACAACGGCAGTCGCGAGGCGCCGGTGCCGGCGGAGCCCTTCGTGCTGGTGGTCGATCAGACCGCCGGCGACCTCTCGATCGGCCTGGGCGGGGCCACGGCCGCCAGCTTCGAGGCGATGCTCGCCACCGCGCTGGCCGACCATCCTGGCCGGCTGGTGGTCGTCAAGACCCATCCGGATGTGGTGCGCGGCCGAAAGCGCGGCCATTTCCAGGCCCGGCAACTGCAGCATCCGCGCGTCCGGCTCGAGGCCAGTGGCGGCCATCCCGCGGCCCTGCTCGAGCGGGCCAAGGCGGTGTACGTCGTCACCTCTCAGCTGGGCTTCGAGGCCCTGCTCTGGGGCCGGCCGGTGCACTGCTTCGGCATGCCCTTCTATGCCGGCTGGGGCCTTAGCCGCGACGCGCTGCCGCCGCCGCCGCGCCGCGCCGCCGCCGCTCCCCGCCAGCTGGCCGATCTGGTCCACGCCGCCCTGGTGGACTACGCCGTGTATGTGGATCCCCACCGCCACCAACGCTGCCAGGTGGAGGAGCTGGTGGCGGCCATCGGCCTGCAGCGCAGGCTGCGGGGCCGGCTGCCGGAGCGCATCGAGGCTTTCGGCTTCACCCCCTGGAAGCAACGGGTGCTGCGCCGCTTCCTGGCCGGCAGCCGGCTGCGCTTTCGGTTCCAGTGGCAGGCCCCACACCGCCATGCCCAGGCCCTGGCGGTGTGGGGCCGGCGGGCCCGCCCGCGGCTGCTGGAGGCGGCCCGCCGCCGGGCATTGCCGCTGCTCCATGCCGAGGATGGTTTCCTGCGCTCGGTGGGGCTGGGGGCCGACCTGATCGACCCGATCTCCTGGGTGATCGACCGGCGCGGCATCTACTACGACGCCGGTGGCCCCAGTGATCTGGAACATGGCCTGGCCACCGGCCACTGGAACGACCAGCAGCTGCGGCGGGCGCGGGCGCTGCGCCGGCGGCTGGTGGCGGAGGCGATCACCAAATACAACCTCCAGGCGCCCCCCTGGCTCCGACCGGCCGGGGTTCGGCGGGTGGTGCTGGTGGTGGGGCAGGTGGAATCGGATGCCTCGATCAGGCTGGGCGCCCCAGGCGTGCGCACCAACCTGGGCCTGCTGCAGGCGGTGCGGGCCGCCGAGCCCGCGGCCTACCTCCTCTACAAGCCCCACCCGGACGTGTTGGCGGGGCTGTGCCGGCCGGGCTCGAATGAGGCGGCAGCCCGTGACTGGTGTGACGAGCTGGTGGCCGATGCCGCGATCCAGCAGCTGTTCACCCAGATCGACGCCCTGCACGTGCTCACCTCGATCGCCGGCTTCGAGGCCCTGCTGCGGGAGCTCGAGGTGCACACCTGGGGCCTGCCCTTCTATGCCGGCTGGGGCCTCAGCCACGACCGCCTGCGCTGTGAGCGGCGGGGCCGCCGCCTCAGCCTCGATGCCCTGGTGCATGGCGCCCTCATCGACTATCCCCGCTATGTGAGCCGCCACAGCGGCCTGTTCATCGAGCCGGAGCAGGCGATCGAAGAGCTGCTGGCCTGGCGCTCGGCACCGCCTGTGCCCCTCAGCCTGCGCCAGCGCATCTTCCGCCACTGGGGCCGGCTGCGGCGGCGCTGAGCCCCTTGCCTGGGATGGCAGAGTTGGCCCAGGCCTTGCCCCTCAGGACACCGCGTTGACCACAGAACGGGCCCCCGCTCCGGCGCCGGTGCAGTTGGTTCAGGTGCGGATCGACGGCCCGGTACTGCTGCTGATGGGCCCGATCGGGCTGTTCTTCGCCCGCTTCTGCCGCTACCTGCGCGGCTGTGGCATCCCGGTCACCAAGGTGAGTTTTCCCCTCCGCGAGTTCGGGTTCCCGCGGGAGGTGCGGGTGCCCTACAGCGGTTCGATGCAGGACTGGCGGCCGTTCGTGCGCGAGCTGATCCGCGAGCGCGGCATCCGCCACATCTTCATGTATGGCGATTTCATCATTCCTCACCGCATCGCCATCGAGGAGGCGCGCAGCGCCGGCATCGAGGCCTGGGTGTTCGAGCTGGGCTACATCCGTCCCAACTACGTGACCCTGGAGCGCGAGCGGGTGAATGCCCGCTCCAACCTCAACCAGCCCGTGGCCTTCTACCGCCAGCTGCCGCCCGTGGATGCTCTCCCCCAGGGCACCCTGGATCCGGGCTGGCGCTGGCGCAAGCTCTGGAAGGCCCCCACCTTCATCCAGCACGCCACCACCCGCTACCCGATCATCGAGGGCGAGCACAAGCTTCAACCCTCGCCGCGGTTTCTCTGGTGCCAGCTGCGCGGCAGCTGGCGCTACTGGCTCTACCGCTGGCAGGAGCGGGGGCTCAAGCGGCGTCTGCTGGAGCATCTCTCCTATTTCCTGGCCGTGCTGCAGGTGTCCAGCGATTCCCAGGTGCAGCTGGGGTCGCCCTATCGGGGCATGCACGACTTCATCGAGGACGTGATCAGCTCCTTCGCTCGCCATGCCCATGCCTCCGATCATCTGGCTTTCAAGCACCATCCTCGCGATCGCGGCTACAACCACTACGGTCGGCTGATCCGGCTGCTGGCCCGCCGCTACGGGGTGGAGGGCCGGGTGCACTATTTCCACGACGGCGCCCTGAGCCGTTTCCTGCGCACCTGCCGGGGGGTGGTGACCGTGAACAGCACCGTGGGCCTGCAGGCGCTGTACCACGCCGTGCCCACCAAGGTCATGGGCCAGACCTTCTACAACCTGCCAGGCCTCACCGACCAGCAACCCCTGGATCAGTTCTGGCGCGAGCCCCACACCAGCGACCGGCCGCTCTTCTACCGCTTCTACGACCACCTGGTGACCTCCACCCAGGTGAATGGCAATTTCGACGGCGACTTTCCCTTCCGCACCACGTTTCCGATCGGCCCGGAGGCGCGCCGGCTGGCGCCACGGCCGCGGTTGCCAGCCCCCGGCCAGGCGTCAGCCAGTTCTCCCCTGTTGCTGCCCCTGCGGGTGCTGTCCCGCCTGTTCTGGGGGGTTTCCTACTTCGTGGTCTACGGCCTGCAGCTGCTGGCCCTGGCCCTGGGCCGGCGCCGGCTGGCTGCCCGGTTACTCGTGGCGACCGCTCAGGTGGGCCTGCGGGCCCTGGGCATCAGCGTGGTGGTGGATGACAGCCACCCCAGCGAACCGGAGGGGATCCCCCTGGTGCACATCTGGAACCATGAGCACCCCGCCGATGTGCTGGTGGTGCAGGGCGTGCTGCGGCTGCCCAGCATCACCACGGCCAACCTGCACCTCAGCCGGATCATGCCCTGGTTCTCGGCCTCAGCGGCCAACGCCGGCCATGGCCTGATGGACCACCGCGACGGCCGCTCGCGCACCTCGGCCCTCTACCGGGCCTCGCGCACCCTGGCGGAGCGCGGTGAGGTGATGCTGGCTCCCAACGGCTCCCTGCTGACCCCCATCCGTGAGCGCGTCTCCGCCAGCGCCCTGCTGCTGGCCCGGAAACACGGGGCTCTGATCGTGCCCTGGACCTTCAGCTACCACGGCCTGAGCACCTCCAGCCGCGACCTCTACCGCCCTCTGGGGCTGCTGCTCGCCCGGCTGAGCGCCCCCCTGGCCACCATCCACTGCCGCCGCGGGCGCTCCCGCGATCTGGCCCTGCCGGCGAGCTCCGCCGACCACCGGGGCTGCGACCGCCAGACTTTCGTGCGGGCGGTGCAGGCCCACTACGCCGCCGCCGAGCTCAGGCCGCCAGCAGCAGACTGATGTTGTGGCCGCCGAAGCCGAAGGCGTTCTTGAGGGCATAGCGCTCCCCGGCAGCCTCCCCGCCCGCCAGGGCCAGCGGAGCGTCCCGCACCACCGCCAGCTCGATGGCCGGGTCGACGGGGTCGGCATTCAACGAGCGAGGCACCAGGCCCCGGCGCAGGGCCTGCAGGGCAAGGATCGTCTCCACGGCGCCGGCTGCACCGAGCAGATGCCCCAGCTGGCCTTTGGGGGCGGTGACCGGAAGGTCGTGGCTGCGGGCGCCGAGGGTGCGCGCCAGGGCGCGCGCCTCTGCCAGATCGCCCACCGGCGTCCCGGTGGCATGGGCCTGCACGAAGCTGAGCGCCTCCACCCCGAGATCGGCCCTTTTCAGGGCATCGGCCATGGCGGCACTGGCCCTAAGCCCATCCGGTTCTGGTGCCACGATGTGGTGCCCGTCGCTGCTGCTGCCGCTGGCCAGCAGCCAGCCAAGGGGTCTGGGATTATGGGTCTGCAGGTCGTCCGGGCGTTGCAGCACCAGGGCCCCGGCACCCTCGGAGAGCACGAAGCCGTCGCGGTCGCGGCTGTAGGGGCGGGAGGCCTGGTCCGGGGCCTCATTGCGGCAGGAGAGAGCCCGCATGGCCGCAAAGCCCACCAGCCCCAGCCGGTTCACGGGGGCTTCGCTGCCGCCGGCGATCACCACGTCGGCCCGGTCGTCGTTGAGCAGCATCTGGGCCAGCAGCAGCGCTTCGGCACCGGAGGCACAGGCCGACACGGGGGTGTGGGCGCCGCCGTGGAGCCCCAGGTCGATGGCGATCTGGCCCGCGGCGGCATTGGGGATCAGCATCGGCACGGTGAGTGGGTTCACGCGCCCGGGGCCGGCCTCCAGCAGGTTGCAGTGCTGCCGCTCCAGGGTGGCCAGGCCGCCGATGCCCGTGCCGATCACCACCGCCACCCGGGCCGGGTCGATGCCGCTCAGGTGGGGCCGGGCCTGGTTCCAGGCCTGGCGGGCCGCCAGCAGGCCCAGCTGGGAGCAGCGGTCCAGGCGCCGGCGTTGCAGGGGTTCGAGGGCTGCGGCCACATCGGCGTCGACGCAGCCGGCGATGCGGGCGGGCAGGTCGCTGGCCCATGCCTCCTGCAGAGCCCGGATGCCGCTGCGGCCCTCAAGGGTGGCGGTCCAGGTGCCGTCGGCATCACCGGCCAGGGGGGTGATCGCTCCCCAGCCGGTCACGGCGACCCGCTCAGCTGTTCGTGCCATCGCCTGACTCCAGCGATTCCAGGTGTCGCTGGACATCCCCGACGGTGCGGAAGCGCAGCAGGTCCTCCTCCCGGATCTTGATGCCGAGGCACTCGTCGGCCTCGATCAGGATCTCGTAGAAGCCCAGGGAATCGATGCCGATGTCCTCGATCAGGCGCGCCTCAGGTGTGATCTGCTCCAGATCGGCACCGGAGATGCGCTGCAGGATCTCGATCAGACGGCCCTGCAGGCTCTCCCCGCCAGGAGCTGGGGACGAGGCTCCGCGGCTGTCGTTGTCGGGGCCTGCGTGCATCAAGTCCCTCGGCCCCGCCCTGATCGGATGGCAACGTACCAGTTCACTGGCACTGTCTCATCCCCCCCGATACCAGCTGAAGGTCCGGTAGATCGGCTCGTGCTCGAAGGCGATGAAGTGGGCCAGCCTGCGGGCCGGGATCCGCGCCAGATCGGCGGCCATCAGGATCTCGGTGATCTGGTTGAAGTCGCGGGCCAGCGACAGGTTGCGCACCCGGGCTTCCATCAGATTGATGTACTGGCGCAGCAGCACGGGCAGCCGGAAGGCTGGATCGAGGCGGTGGCGGATGTCCAGTTCCAGCTCCTGGATGGTGGCCACTGCTGCCTGCCTCGGATCGGGTGTCAGGCCCTCCAGCGGATGGCGGGGCTGGGGATGGGGCGACGAGGCATCCAGGAAGGGGGAGCGCAGCAGGGTGCCCAGAAACTCCCGGTTCACCGCTTCCCCATAGGCGAAGTGGTTGTAAGACACCAGGCCATGGATGGAGCTGTAGCCCGCGCTCACGGCCGCCTGCAGGCCGCCCCGGAACAACAGCATCAAGGTGTGGGGCTGGCGCTGGAAACGGGGCGCCAGGGCCACGCGGCCGATTTCCAGATGGTTGCCCTGGCTGGCCAGGTCGGCCTTGATGCCTGGGTACACGTGCTCCAGATACGACTGCTGGCTGCCCGGCAGGGGCGCGGCACCCGGGCCGCCGGGTCCAGTGGTTGGGTGAGCGGGCACGAACTGCAACCGGGCCGAGCCCGCCAGCTCGCCACTGCTGGCCTCCACCAGCAGGAAGTGGTCGTAATGGGGGTCACGGCTGTCCAGGTCCCTGCTGTTGCCGGAGCCTGAGAGTTGCTGGCGGTAGGTGAGCTCGCGCAGTTCGCCCACGGCTTCGGCGTAGGGCCCGAAGCGCTCGCCGGGAAGCAGGTAGAGATCGAGCCCCTGGGAACACAACAGGCGGAAGGGGGCCAGATCCGCTTGGATCCGATCAGGGGGAAGAGCGATCGCGGCGGAGAGATTCAACGGATTTCCGCCGCTCGTCTTCACGATGGGGTTGGAGGTGCGTGAAGATTAGCCCGCTTGCCCTGGTGTCCCCCTCCGCCCGGCCGGCCCCGGTTCCCTCCGCCCCCAGGCCCCGTGTCTTCATCTCCGCTCAACTCTGCAGACCGAACCGGTGGCCGCCGCCTGCGCCGGCGATCCCTGGCCCTGCTGCTCACGCCCGTGGCCCTGGTTCCCCTCGGCGTCGCCGCCACAGCCCTCGCTCAGCCGGGAGTTCAACCCGACGCCTTCCCGATCCCCGATCCCGCTGGCGACGACTCCCAACCCCCTGCTCCGCCTGAACGTCCCCGGCTGCGGACACCAGCCCCTCTGGGGGAGGTGGCCTCGCCGCCCGCGGTCACCACGGCCACCAGATTCGCCTCGCCCAGCGTGGATCCGGGCATCGGCAGCGTGCGCTACCGCCTCGGCCCGGGCGATCGCCTCACCATGTCGGTGTTCATGGTGGAGGGGTACGCTGCCCAGGTTGAGGTGCTCGGGGATGGCACCATCAACCTGCCACGGCTGGGGTCGGTTCCCGTCTGGGGGCTGACGCTCGATGAGGCCCGGCAGCGGATCACCGAGGGTTACGACCGCTTCCTGCGCAATCCCCTTGTGTATCTTGACCTGGTGGCGCCGCGTCCGGTGCGCGTGACCCTGCTGGGGGAGGTGCAGAAGCCCGGCTTCTACACCCTCACCCAGGGCAGCCAGGCAGCCACCCTGGCGGCGGCCGGACCGGCCACCACCGGTACCACCATCACCACGGCCGGTTGGCCCACCCTGGTGGACGCGGTGCAACGGGCCGGCGGCATCACGGCGGTGGCCAACCTGGCCGAGGTGGTGCTCACCCGCCCCAGTCCCATGCCCGGGGGCCGGGTGGTGGAGTACCGCTTCGACTACCAGGAGCTGCTGATGAACAACACCAGCACCGTCAACCCTCTTCTGTACGACGGTGACATGGTGCGGGTGGCCCGCTCGGAGGTGCCCAAGCCCAGCGATGTGCTGATCCGCACCGCCGCCTCCAACTTCGCTCCCGACACCATCGGCGTGACGGTGGTGGGTGAGGTGCGTCAGCCCGGCCTGATGCAGGTGCGCTCCAACAGCCCCCTGGCCGCGGCGGTGATCGCCGCCGGGGATGTGGATCCGGGCCGGGCCAACGCCCGTGAGATCCGTCTGATCCGGGTGCAGCCCAGCGGCGAGATCGATGTGCGCAGCATTGCCTTCGATCCCTCTGCGGCTCTGGATTCGCCGGCCAACCCGGCGCTGCACAATGGCGACATGGTGGTGGTGCCCCGCAACGGCTGGACCCGCTTCAACGACTTCCTGATCCAGGCCGTCACCCCCTTCGGCCCCGTGCTCAACGCCGCCTCGATCTACCGCATCTTTGCGGACTGATCGAAACCTGGCCCAATGGTGATGGGCCGAGGCCTGGGGACAGCCCGTTCAGATCCCCAGCCGCTCCCAGATCACCTCCAGGTTGGCCTGGTGCAGTTCGGTGGAGAAGCACGCGGCCAGCCCGGCGGGGCTGAGTCGGGTGGCCACATCAGTATCGGCTTCGAGGTTGGCGCGGAAGTCACCGCCGGCGGTGTTCCAGGCGCTGTGGGCGTTGCGCTGCACGATCAGATAGGCCTCTTCGCGGCTGAGGCCCGCCTCCACCAGCGCCAGCAGCACCCGCTGGCTGAACACCACCCCGCCATACACATTCATGTTGCGGGCCATGTTGTCGGGGTAGACGCCCAGGCCCTTCACCACCTCGGTCATCTCCCGCAGCATGAAGTGCAGGGTCACGGAGCAGTCGGGCAGCATCATCCGCTCCACCGAACTGTGGCTGATGTCGCGCTCGTGCCAGAGGGCGCAGTTCTCCAGGGCCGCCACCACATAGCTCCGCAGCACCCGCGCCAGGCCGCTGATGCGCTCGCTGCGGATCGGGTTGCGCTTGTGGGGCATGGCCGAGCTGCCCTTCTGGCCCTTGGCGAAGTTCTCCTCCACCTCGAGCACGTCGGTGCGCTGCAAGTTGCGGATCTCGGTGGAGAAGCGCTCCAGGGCCGCCCCCACCAGGGCCAGGGTCTGCACGTATTCGGCGTGGCGGTCGCGGCTGATCACCTGGGTGCTGGCGGTGTCGGGCACCAGGCCGAGGCGAGCGCAGGCCAGGTCCTCCACCTTGGGATCGGTGTTGGCGTAGGTGCCCATGGCGCCGCTGATCTGGCCCACGCTCACCACGGTCTCCAGGCGCTCCAGCCGCTCGCGGTTGCGCTCCACCTCCGCCAGCCAGCCGGCCACTTTGAAGCCGAAGGTGATCGGCTCGCCATGGATGGCGTGGCTGCGGCCGATCATCACCGTGGCCTTGTGCTCACGCGCCAGCGTCCGGATGGCGTCGGCCAGCCGGTCGAGCTCACGGCGCAGGAGCTGCACCGAGGCCTTCAGCTGCAGGGCCAGGCCGGTGTCGAGCACATCGGAGCTGGTCATGCCCACGTGGATGTAGCGCCCGGCGTCGCCCACGTGCTCATTCACGTTGGTGAGGAAGGCGATCACGTCGTGGCGCACCTCCGCCTCGATCTCGAGGATGCGCTCCACGCTGAAGGCGGCCTTCAGCTTGATCGTGGCCACCGCCGCGGCCGGCACCCGGCCCAGCTCGCAGTTGGCTTCGGTGGCGGCGATCTCCACATCCAGCCAGCTCTGGAACTTGGCCTGTTCGCTCCAGAGGTTGCCCATCTCGGGCAGGGTGTAACGCTCGATCAAGGCCGCCAGGGGCTCACAGTCGTCCCAATGTATGGGTCGCCGGATCCCGGAACGTGGGCTAAGTGGAACGGGCCTGCTGACTTGTGCTTGGGCTCCACCCCCGCCAGCCCCCTCAGGCCACTGCGGTGAGCCGCTGGTGTGCCACCTCCCACTGCACCGCGCCCCCCCAGGCCTGCTGCCGCACCCAGCAGCGGCCGCCGCGGCAGCGGATCAGTTCGAAGGGTGGCAGATCCCTGGGCTGGTTGCGCAGTTTCACGAAGCTGCCGGGCTGGAGCAGATCCAGCACCGTGGCGCCCCCGGTGCGGGTGGGCGAGCGGCGGGCGGGTGAGCGGCCGACGGGCTGGCGGCTGGCCAAGGATGAAGAACGGGCCGGGGATGAGCTACTGGCAGGGCGCGAGGCCATGACGGCAAGGCTGGTCTGTCGCCATCTTCCCGCGATCTACCGGACAACCCGGAGCCTGGGAAGAATCTGTTTCGTTTCGATTGTGGTTTGATCACACAATCCGCCCTCCGGCCCGCTCCCGGGCGCCATGGCCCCAAGCACCCGCAAGCAACGCCTCGACCTGGAGCTGGTGGCCCGAGGCTTGGCCGCCAGCCGCCAGCAGGCCCAGCAGCTGATCCGGGCTGGCCGGGTGCGCAGTGGGGACCGGCTGCTGGACAAGCCCGGCACCGACATCTCCGCCGATCTGGTCCTGGAGGTGCGCCAGCCACCGCGTTTCGTCTCCCGCGGCGGCGAGAAGCTGGAGGCCGCCCTGCGGGCGTTCGCGCTGCCGGTGCGCGGGCGGGTGTGCCTCGATGGCGGCATCTCCACCGGTGGCTTCAGTGACTGCCTGCTCCAGCACGGGGCTGCGCGCATCTACGGCATTGATGTGGGCTACGGCCAGACGGCCTGGAGTCTGCGCACCGATCCGCGGGTGGTGCTGCGGGAGCGCACCAACCTGCGCCACCTCAGCGCGGCCGAGCTCTATGGCCCCGGGGATCCGCTGCCGGATCTGGCCGTGGCCGATGTGTCGTTCATTTCCCTGGCCCTGGTGCTGCCCGCCCTGCTGGCGCTGCTGGACCCCCAGGCCCCTGGTGCCGGGGTGGATCTGGTGGTGCTCGTGAAGCCCCAGTTCGAGGTGGGCAGGGGCCGGGTGGGCAAGGGTGGCGTGGTGCGAGACCCGGCGGCCCATGTGGATGCCATCGCCGGGGTGGTCAGCGCTGCGGCCCAGCTCGCTCTGGAGCCAGCGGGACTGGTGGCCTCACCGATCACCGGCCCGGCCGGAAACCACGAGTATCTGCTCTGGCTGCGCTCCCGGGATCAGGGTCCGGCCCCAGGTGGGTGTGCCCCCGGGGCCCTGGACGCGGCCGCGATCAAACGGCTGGTGGAGGCCACCCAGACCGGGCCCTGAGGGCCGGCGTCACGGCGGAGCGCCGGCCCTCAGATGGCGCCGCTGTCACGGTCGCCGGTGCGGATGCGGATCACCCCGTCGATCGTGTTCACAAAGATCTTGCCGTCGCCGATCTCACCGGTGCGCGCCGCGCCCTGGATCGCCTCCACCACGGTGTCGACCTTGTCGTCATCGACGACAATTTCCAGTTTCAGTTTCTGCAGAAACTCCACGGTGAATTCCGAGCCGCGGTAACGCTCCACCTGGCCTTTCTGCCGGCCGAAGCCGCGCACCTCACTGACGGTCATGCCCACGATGCCCGCATTCACCAGAGCGATCTTGACGTCCTCGAGCTTGAAGGGACGAATGATGGCCTCGACTTTTTTCATGGAAGCAGCTGGGCTGGGGTGGGGATGGACTCGGTGCCGAGTCTCTCAGAGCGTCCCGGCCTGGGGCCGGAACGAGGACCATCAGACCTGAGCTGATCGGGGGTTGTCGTAGCGGTTGTTACGGCTGTCCGGGACCCTCCATAGGATCCCCCCAGCCCCGGCCACACCTCCATGTCGTCCCCTGATCAGACCCGTACGCCCCGCTATGGAGAGAGGGCGATCGCCGCAGCGGAACTCATCTGTTTCGAGAATCCCCGGCCGGGCCGCAGCTACGAGATCGCCATCAGCCTGCCGGAGTTCACCTGCCTGTGTCCCTTTTCCGGCTATCCCGATTTCGCCACCCTCCGCCTGCTTTATCAACCCGGCCCCCGGGTGATGGAGCTGAAGGCGATCAAGCTCTACGTGAACAGCTACCGCAACCGCGCCATTTGCCACGAGGAGGCCGCCAACCGCATCCTCGACGACTTCGTGGCCGCCTGTGAGCCGCAATGGATGCAGCTGGAGGCCGACTTCAATCCCCGGGGCAATGTGCACACCGTGGTGCGGGTCAGTCACGGCCAGCGGCAACCCTGCTGAGCAGCAGGGGCAGCTCGGTGGCGAAGGCCGTGAGGTTGCGGTTGCACAGCCCGGCCACGTGCAGCCGGCTGCTGGACGGGGTGTCTTCGGCAATTGCCCAGAGCTGGCGGGTGGCCAGCAGGCTCAGGGCTCCGCCCACCATGGCGATGGCAAAGCCCGCATACACCAGAGGCACTCCCGGGTCTCGCTTGAGCAGGATGCCGCTGGCCGGCAGCACCGACCCGACCCGCAGCGGCAGGCCATTGACCTCCAGGGGTTCGCCCCCTACTGCGAGCGAGCCGATCAGACGGCCGTCGGCGCCGTAGACGTCCACGGGGCCCTGTTCGCTCCCCAGGCTGAGCAGCACGGGATCGCTGCCGTCCGGGCGGGTTGGCATCACCAGCCCCCACACCTGCTCGCCCAGCTGGGGGAAGGACTGCAGCGGCAACTGCAGCAGCGGGCTTCGGCCCAGCTGCACGCTGATCGCCGCCAGGCTCCAGTCGGCCTGGTAGAGGGTCACGCCGCGGAAGCGCAAGGGGTGGTTGACGCTGATCTCGGCCTGGCGCAGCAGGGCTGGGGTGTCGTCTCCCGACCCCTCCAGCAGCCGCAGCTGGGAGCGGAACTGCTCCGGCCGTCCGGCCGGGTCGCGTTCCACGGCGAAGGAGTCGAGGGCCAGCACGAGTTGGCTGTGGCCGCGACTGTCGATCAGGTCGAGGCTGCGGCCGGGGGCCAGAAACTGCTCGGCCCGCTGCCCGCCCAGCACCCCCCAGGCGGCACCCACCAGCAGCACCACCAGCCCGGCGTGCACCAGCAACGGGCCCACGCGGCCCAGCAGCCCACGGCGGGCCGCCAGGCGGTCGGGGTGGCGGCGCACCTGCCAGCCCTGCTGCCGCAGCAGCTGCTCCAGATGGGCCAGGCTGGCGCTGGAGTCGTCAGCGTGCAGGGACTGGGCCACGCTCATCTTGCTGAGCTGGCGCGGCGAGCGGTAGTCGATCCAGCGCAGTGCCGCCTGCAGGGCCGGCCACTGCCGCCTCCAGCTGCACAGAAGCAGCGACAGCCCCAGCCAGGCCAGCAGCCCCAGAAACCAGGAGCTCGAATACACGTGGTCGAGCTGCAGATCGAGCAGCCGATCGGCGTTCAGCAACCCCAGCCAGGGCTGGTTGTCGTAGAGCTGGTGGTAGAGGCCTTCGGGCTCCTTCTGGGGGATCACTGTCCCCACGCCGCTGGCGACGGCGATCACCACCAGCAGGCCGATGGCCACCCGCAGATCCGAGATCCAGCCCGCCAGCCGGTTGATTGTCCTGGATGCCGGGATGGTCACGACCAGTTGGCCACCAGGGTGAGCAGGCCCGTGCCCACCAGTACCGCCCCACTGATGGGGGGTACCCACTGCCCAACCTGCCGCAGGCGCAGCAGGCTGGGCAGGCTGGCGGCGGCGGTGCCGGCCACGAGCAGGGGAAGTACCTGTCCGGCACCGAAGCAGGTGAGCAGGAGCATGCCGGCCAGGGGTTGGCCAGTCTGGGCCATCCAGCCCAGCAGCACGGCCAGCACCGGTGTGGTGCAGGGCGTGGCCGCCAGTCCGAAGGCCAGACCGGCTGTCAGGGGGCCCAGGGGCGCCGGCACCCGCTGCCGCCAGCGCTCTGGATCGGGGCCGGCCGGCAGGGGCAGCCGCAGCAGCCCCAGCAGGTTGAGCCCCATGGCCAGGGCCAGGACCGCCACCAGGGTGGGAATCAGGCCGGGTAACTGGCCGTAGAGGCGGCCCAGTAGCCCGCTGGCCAGGCCCAGCAGCACCAGGGCGCTGACGATGCCGCCAGCGAAGCAGAGGCTGCGCAGCCAGGGGGTGGTGGCGGGGCTCAGGGCACGGCCGGCGCCATGGTCGCCACCGCCCTCGTCAGCTCCGAACCCGGCCAGGTAGGCCAGGGTCACCGGCAGCAACGACAGCGAGCAGGGGCCCAGGCTGGTGAGCAGTCCTCCTCCGAACACCAGGGCCAGCGTGCCGGGGCCGGGTGCGCTCAGCGACCGCTGCAGGAGGACTTCACTCTGCTGGGCCAGATCGCTGACGACCAGGGACAGGTTGGCCACTGAGTTGGCCACTGAGTTGGCCAGGGAGTTGGCCAGGGACAAAGTGGCCAGGGACCCGTTGGCTGGAGGCCAGCTGGAGAGTGCCAACCCGATTGTGCTCATTCACACACCCTATCGGGCGGGGACGGGGCGGCGCCGGCTGCTGACGCGGCTGATGGGAACCAGACCGCCGGATTCCAGCGCGCAACGGATCAGCAGGCCGCAGATCAGCAGGCTGGCCATCAGGGAGTTGCCGCCGTAGCTGATCATCGGCAGAGGCAGGCCGGTGGTGGGCATGGCGCCACTGGCCACGGCGATGTTCAGGATCGACTGGCCCACCAGCAGGGTGGTGCAGCCCATGGCGACGAGCCGCTGCTGGTTGCTGCGACAACTCAGGGCCACCCGCAGCCCTACAAAGCCGAACAGCAGCAGGAACAGCAGCAGCGCCACCGACCCCACGAAGCCGAACTCCTCGGCGAACACGGCGAAGATGAAATCCGTGCTCTGGATCGGCAGGTATTGCAATTTCTGGGTGGAGAGGCCGAAGCCTTCGCCGAACACGCCCCCCGAGCCGATGGCCAGCAGGCTCTGCACCAGCTGGTAGCCATCCCCCTGGGCATCACGCCAGGGATCCAGGAACGACACCACCCGCAGGCGCTGATAGGTGTTGAGCGTGATGCTCGCCGCCCCCAGCAGGCCGCCGGCCGTGGCGGCGCCCAGCAGCAGGGGCAGCCCCAGCCCCGCCGCCAGGGCCATCAGCCACAGCAGCAGCCCGGTGAGCGCGGCGGTGCTGAGGTTGGGCTGCTTGAGGATCATCAGGATCAAGGCCCCGAACACCCCCAGCCAGAGCAGCTTCTGGTCGAGGCCGATGCGCTGCCAGTGGGCGAACAGGGCGGCCCCCTGGAGCACCACGAACGGTTTCACCAGTTCGGAGGGCTGCAGCTGCAGGGGCCCCAGCACAAGCCAGCGGCTGGCCCCGTTCACCGTGCTGCCCATCACCAGCGTGGCCGCCACCAGCAGGCAGCCCACCAGCAGGGCCATAGGGGCCAGGTGCAGCCAGCGGCGCATGGGAATGCGCACGCCCAGCAACAGCAGCCCCCAGCTGGCTGTCATCCAGATCAGCTGGCGCTTGAGGTAGTAGGCCCCGTCGCCCATCTCCCGCTCGGCAACCCACCAGCTGGCGGAGGCGAGCACCAGCACCCCGAGGGCGCACCACAGTCCCACGAGGCCGAGCAGAAGCCTGGCCTCGGTGGGCCAGGCTTCCCAGGGCCAGGGCAGCAGGCCCCGCAGGGATGCGGCAAGCCGGCCCCCGTTCGGAGCCCGCGGGTTCGTTCTCCGATCCCCGGGGCGCTGATCGGTCGGGCGCAGAACGGTGATGCTCAAGGTGCCTGGGGCCGAGGGGCAGGGATTGCTCCCTCATTGAGCCGCGCCGGGGGTGGGCTTGTCGAGTCCCGCGGGGCTGGCGTCCGGCGGCAGGCTGGTCAACAAAAAAGCCCGGCCATGGGCCGGGCGGCGTGCGCACGGGTTGCGCTGGCAGGGCCCGAGGGGAGTGATGCGGGGAGTGGTGAACTGGGGTAAACGAGAGGCTCGATCGCCAGTCGTTCAGTTGCCCACGTTCACCTGGGGACGCCCGGTGGCCAGTTCCACCTTCAGGATCTTGCCGCCCTGTTTCATGATCCGCTGCTGTTCAGCAAACCAACTCTCATAGGGCACCCACTTGGTGAAGAAGGTGTTCTGCAACTCGCGCTGGGTGCGGGTTTTTTCCGGTGAAGGAATGCAGGCTGTGATCTTGAACAGACGCATGGCAAGGATCCGATGGATGGGCTGGGGACCGGATCAGTTGCCCAGGCCGGAGCAGATGTAGTCGAAATACACAGCCATTTCGCGGCCGGCGTCGGGACCCACCAGAGAAGCGGTGACTTCCTTCATGGCCTGGATCGACTGCACCGTGGCACCGATGGGCACACCCAGGGAGTTGTAGGTCTCCTTGAGGCCGTTCAGCACGCGCTCATCGAGGATCGAGGTATCACCCGCGAGCATGGCGTAGGTGGCGTAGCGCAGGTAGTAGTCGAGATCGCGGATGCAGGCCGCATACCGGCGGGTGGTGTACATGTTGCCGCCCGGACGGGTGATGTCCGAGTAGAGCAGCGACTTGGCGACGGCTTCCTTGATGATGGCCGAGGCGTTGGAGCTGATCGCGGCGGCTGCTCGAACCCGAAGCTCACCACTGGCGAAGTACTGCTCCAGCCGGCCCATGGCGGAGCCGTCCAGGTAGAGCCCCTGAACGTCGGCCTGGTTGATGACGTTGGTGATGGCGTCTTGCATGAATCCTTCGGTTGGGGCGGTGGGATGGGAAGGGACGTGGCCTCAGGAGAGGGCGCCGACGATGTAGTCGAAGTAGAAGCCGGCTTCTTCAGCGTCGGCACCGGTGAGCAGGCCCATGGCGGCATTCTTCATTTCCCGCACGGCCTCAGCCATGGCATCCAAGGGAGTGCCGAGTGCGCGGTACATCTCCTTGGCACCGATCACGCCGATCTCTTCGATGGGGGTGACGTCACCGGCAACGACGCCGTAGGTGACAAGGCGCAGGTAGTAATCCATGTCCCGCAGGCAGGTGGCAGTCATTTCCTCGCCGTAGGCGTTGCCACCGGGGGAAATCACGTCGGGACGACGCTGGAACAGGGCGGCGCCAGCGCTCTTGACGATGCGCTCGCGGCTCTCGCTGAGCACCTGGGCGACGCGCACCCGGCGCTGGCCAGCGGCCACAAACGACTTGATCTGGTCAAGTTCGCCAGGGCTGAGATAGCGGGCTTCGGCGTCCGCGTTGATGATCGAGTTGGAGACGATGCTCATGCAGTTCTGCCTCGAAACAAGCGGTCGCCTTGACGGAGACCGGTATCCGGTGAGTGTTTGGGTGTGACCGACGGCGTCGGTCGCTCAGGCATTCTGTGCCAGCGCCGCGACCCTTCCCCTGGGGTGGTAACAGTTCTTCACGGCCGTCGCTTTCGCTAGATCCCTTGCGGCCCAATGGGTCTGGGCGGTGCTGTTCATAGCTTCAGCGGTTCACGGAAGTTAACCGCTGGGTGTGTTTAATAGCCCTGGATTGCTATCTGATCAGGCTGCAAACAGCTGCTGCAAAATAACGCCCGCCAAGTGGCGGGCGTCCATGGGTGTAGGCCTGGGCGTGAGGCTTCAGATCGCTCCCTTCGGGGAGGGCGTCAGACCGGCGTTACCGCCATAGAGGGCGGCCGTGCGATTCACTGTGACCAGGGGCACGCCATCACTGGTGGCCAGGCCACGCACGTAGGGCACCGTGTCCTGAGCGAAGGCGGAGGCGTAGTCGGAGCTGTTGAGCAGATCCTCGATCGCCGCCGGCAGCCCTCGGCTGGTGCGCAGGGCCAGGAACCGGCTCGATTCGGCTGGCTGGGCGGCTCTGCCCAGCAGGGCCAGGTGAGCAGCAGCGGCGGCGCGCAGGGGTGCCAGGCGGTTGAGCCGTTGCTGGAACAGATCACTGGCCGCCACCACGGCCACGAATTCGGCCACCGTGAGCTGACCGTTGCGGAACTGCGACTCGCTGTCGCTGAGCCGCTCGGCCGCCAGCGGCACCCGGTTGAGCAATTGCCGGTACACCGCCTCGATGGCAGTCTGCACATCCGTTTCACTGGTTGTGCGGCCCACCTGAATCGCCGGGCCGAGGCTCTGGCGTCGGGCAAAACCCTGGGGACGGCTCGTCTGCAGGGCCTCGGCCATGGCCGCCCCGGGCTGCCGCGCCGGAGTGGCGGCCAGGTTGGTGCTCAGCGCTTTGGTCCAGCCGCCAACGGAGGGCGCGGCTGCTGGCTGGACACCATTCCCCCCGGGGGTTCGCCAGAACCCAGCTGCATCGTCGGCCTGCCAACGCCGGCTGGGCAGCGGGCTGGTGCGAATGCTGCCGGGGCCGCTGCTCCTGGTGACGCCGGCGGTCGCCGGGCGTTCCCCACCGGCGACCTTGGCGGTCCACAGCCCACGCACCACCGTGCGCCGATCGGGCAGGTTGCGGGGGGTGATGTCGGCGGTGGTGCGCAGGGTCTGATCGGCCTGGGCCTCAGGGCGCTGGCGGGGTCGTGGATCGATGAACCGGCTGGCGTCAAAGCCCCGGTTGAGGGCCGGGACCTTACGGGCATTGCGATCGGCCGGGGTGACGAAGCGCTCGAAGGGAACGGTGTCTTCCCCGAAGCAGTCGTTGTATTCCTGGCTCTCGAGCATCCGGTCGACGACCCCGTAGAACCCCTTGCGGGCGGCAGTGTCGAAGTAGGCGTCGATCTCCCAGCGGCCAAAGGTGGGCCGGCCGAGCAGGCGGCGGTGCATCACCTCGATGGCCTTGGTGATGTAGAGGCCGCTCCAGTAACGACGGCGGAATGCCTTGCTGCGTGCCACCTGACGAACAAATTCCCTCAAGCTGATGTCGCCGTTCTCCAGCTTGATCTCCTCCACCTTGTTGCGCTCTCCGGCGTAGCCGGACGTGCCCAGAACCTGCACGTACACCGCATTGATCACGGCCTGGGTGCTGCTCTCGGTGTTGCGCACGCTGGGCTGGCCACCGCGGCGGGGCACGGAACTGCCTCCGGTGGCGATCTGCCGCAGCCGCACGACCCGGGGCCCCACCTTGCGGGGGCTGGCCTGGCGGAACTGGGCGCTGTCCATCTGGCCGGGCTGGGCCAGGCCGTTGCCGATCAGAATCCGGCGGGTGTCGTAGCTGAACGGCGCGGGCCTGGTGGAGACCATCGCCGTGGCCGAAGGGAAGATGGCGCCATAGGTGAGGCCCAGGGGGTCATTCCCGCCGCCGTAGACGTGTTGGTCGGCCAGGGGCTGACGGTAGGAGGCGTAGAGCGTGACGTACTGCGGTGCCCCCTCGAACGGGGCGCTGAAGCGGAACAGTTTGCGGTTGCTGCCCCAGCCGGCGCTCTCCTGGGCCTCCTCGCCGAGGTCGCGCAGGAAGGGCACGGTTTCCTCCCCGAACACCCTGGCGTACTCCATTGAGTTCACCAGCGAATCAACCAGACCCGCCAGCCCCTGCTCGCTGACGATGTCGAAGTAACGGGTGAATTCCTCCCGCGAACTGATGCCCCTTCCGAGAAAGTGACGGAAGGCCAGTTCCACGGCGCGGCTGTTGGAGAAACGGCCGTAGAACTGCTTCTGATATTCCTTGCTGCGGCCCAGGGCACGGATGAACTCGCGCATGGAGATCTGACCCTGGCGCACCTGGGTGGCTTCCACCGGGCACACCTCCAGGCTGTAGCCCTTGACGATGTCCCTCTCGAACACCTGCCGGTAGGCGGCACGCACCACCTGGGCCTTCTGGGCACCGCTCATGCCCGGCTTCATGTTGAAGCGCTGCGCCTTGCCCTGGGCCCCAAGGGCGTAGGTGGCAGGCAGCTGCAGGCCCTGGTTCAGGGGACTGCCCAGCCGCTGGCGGGCGGACGGCGTGGCCACCGCCAACTCGGCGATCAGCACATTGAAGTACTGGATCACCAGCGACCTCGTCTCTGGCTCCTCCTTGAACAGACCTGCCGCGGCCGCCCGCATTTCCTGCAGGGCCACGTTGGTGGCGGCCAGGGAGCAGGCTTTCTCCAGCACGTCCCGCAGGCCACGGGTGTTCACCGCAAGGATGCTGGGATCGCCGGCCACAAGGGCGTAGCCGACGTAGCGCAGGAACCAGGCCAGGTCGCGGATCGACTTCTTCATCCGCGCCGTGCCATAGAGGCTTACGGCGATGGGGCTGAACCCCGGGGGCAGAATCACCCGCACGTCGGCGTCGCCACCGGCGCCATCCAGCAGCCGCCGGATCAGGTTCCCGCGGCCCTCGCTGGTGCCTGCCTCGCCCACAAAGGTCTGCACCGAGCGACGGAAGGCCGCCTGATCGGCCGCCAGCGGGGTGCCCTCGGCGCCACTGGCCGGCGTCAGCGGTGCGTCGAGGTAGGACAGCGGTGTGCCGCCCGTGAAGATCCGGTTGGCGGCCCTGGCCACGATGAACTCGGCGTTGGCCGTGATCCGCCGGGCGGCTTCCACGCGCCGCTGACCGCTCTGGAAAAACGTGATCAGGCTGTCCAGTTCCCCTCCGTCGGGGAAGCGGTCTTCCTGTTCTGCCTGACGGACGCTGGACAGCGGCAGTGTGTCGTAGCGCTGGGGAGCAACCCTGGTGCTGCCGCTGCTGGCGGTCACGGTCATGGACGAGAGCGAACCGGGCTGGGTCAACCTACGGCTGCCCCCTCAGGGCCCCGGGAGCCCATGAACAAATATTTGCAGCGTCGGCACCGCCGGCGTGAAATGCTCCCTGCAGCGACCCCACAGCCGTGTCCGCCAGCGATGCCGCCACTCCGGTGGTGAGCGCCTTCTACGACCGCTTCCCCTACCCGGCCGATCCCCTGCAGGATGGGCCACCTCCTGGCTACAACTGGCGGTGGTGCGTGGACAGCGTCCGCTCCTTCTGCACCGGGGCGCTGCCGCCGCCTCCGCCGGGGGGGCCGCGACCCTGGCGGATTCTTGATGCAGGCTGCGGCACCGGGGTGAGCACCGACTACCTCTGCCACCTCAACCCGGGGGCAATGGTGCTGGCGGTGGACATCAGTGCCGGGGCCCTGCAGGTGGCCCGTGAACGCACCCGCCGCTCGGGGGCTGCCGGGCACGTGGCCCAGCTGCGCATCGAGCAGCACAGCCTGCTGGATCTGGCCGCCGAGGGCCCCTTCGACTACATCAATTCGGTGGGCGTTCTGCACCATCTGCGCGAGCCCCAGGCCGGCCTGCGGGCCCTGGCCGACCTGCTGGCGCCTGGGGGACTGCTGCATCTGTTTCTGTATGCAGACGGGGGCCGCTGGGAGATTCACCGCGTTCAGCGCAGCCTCAGCCGTCTGGGCGTGGGCTCGGATGACGAGGGCCTGCGGCTCGGCAGGCAATTGTTCAGTGAGCTGCCGGAGAACAACCGTCTGCGCCGCCACCACGAGCAGCGCTGGGCCCTGGACACCGCGGCGGACGCCAATTTCGCCGACATGTACCTCCATCCCCAGGAGAGCAGCTACAGCATCAGCCGGCTGATGGCCTTCGTGGCCGCTGCCGATCTGGAGTTCGCCGGCTTCTCCAATCCCCAGGTGTGGAACCCGGCCCGGCTGTTGAGCGGCGAACTGCTGGAGCGGGCCCTGGAACTGCCGGAGCTGGAACGCTGGAGCCTGGTGGAGGATCTCGATCCCGACATCAGCCACTTTGAGTTCTTCCTCGCCAAGGGACCACTGCGACGCCAGCAGTGGGACGACGACGGTTCTCTGCTGGCTGCCCGGGGCGAGCGCAACCGCTGTCTGTGGGGCTGGCCCTCCACGGCTTTGCTGGGGCCCGACCTGATGCCGCTGACCATCGACGAGCAGGATCTGGAGCTGGTGCGGGCCGCTGAAGCGGCTCCCCAGTGCCCCCTGGGCGATCTGTCCTTGCCCCTGGAGGCACGCGAGCGCTGCCAGCGGGCACGCCGGCTCCTGGAGCAGGGGGTGCTGCAGCTGGTGGCTTAACGCTGCGTGATAAGTTGCGCGGGCTTCTGCGCCTGGCGCTTGCAGGCCTCCACCTCCGCCACCACCGTCATCCCAGCTGACACAGTCCCGGCTGGCTCAATCGCCGACGCGGTTCCCCCCGCTGAGGTTCCGGCTGCTTCCGCTCCCCTGGACGACTACGCCAGGCTTCAACGTCGGTTGCTGGTGGCGACGCTGCTGGTGACGGCGGTGGCCTCCCTGATCTGCTGGCTTGTGTTCGGCGCCCAAGCCGCCCGCAGTCTGGCTCTGGGAGGAGCCTGCGGTCTGCTCTACCTGCGTCTGCTGGCAAGGAGTGTGGGCCGTATCGGCCCTCAGTCCCGCTCTCTCGGCCGGTTCCAGATCCTGGTGCCCGCCCTGCTCGTGGTGGCTGCCGCCAGGATTCCCGCGATCGAGATCCTGCCGGCCCTGGCTGGCTTCGTGCTCTACAAACCGGCCCTGCTGCTGCAGGCCTTCATCGCCCCCTGAACCAATCCCTTCACCATGGTTCCCATGCCCCTTGTGCTGCCGTTCGCCGAACTGGAGGTGGGTCAGCAGCTGTACTGGCAGCTCGGCAATCTCCGGGTTCACGGCCAGGTGTTCCTCAGCTCCTGGGTTGTGATTGGTGCCCTGCTGGCGCTGGTGGTGCTGGGCAGCCGCAAGATGGAGCGGGATCCCCGCGGTGTGCAGAACCTTCTGGAGTATCTGTGGACCTACATCCGTGATCTGGCCCGTGAACAGATCGGTGAAAAGGCTTATCGCGACTGGCTTCCCTTCATCGGCACTCTGTTCCTCTTCATCTTTGTCTGCAACTGGGGCGGGGCCTTGATCCCGTGGAAGATCGTCGAACTTCCCAACGGAGAGCTCGGGGCACCCACGGCTGACATCAACACCACCGTGGCCATGGCGCTGCTGGTGTCTCTTTCCTATTTCTACGCCGGCTTGAGCCGCAAAGGCCTGCGCTACTTCGAGTACTACGTGGAGCCCACGCCGATCATGCTCCCGTTCAAGATCATCGAAGACTTCACGAAGCCACTGTCCCTCTCCTTCCGTCTGTTCGGCAACATCCTTGCTGACGAACTCGTGGTTGCGGTGCTGGCTTTTCTGGTGCCCGTGATCGTGCCCTTGCCGGCCATGTTCCTCGGTCTGTTCACCAGCGCCATCCAGGCCCTGATCTTCGCCACGCTTGCCGCCAACTACATCGGTGAGGCGGTGCACGAGGAATCGCACTGAGCGACGCCTGCCATCACCTGGCTGCGCCCTTTCGGCCCCCGCCAGGCCATCTGGCAAACTCAACGCGCGCAGGTCCGGTTGCCCCGGGCCCGCTCCCTGAGGGGAGTGTCCCGGCCGCGCTCCAGCCCATCCCGCGCCCCTGCGCCCTCCTATCTCCTTTCCACCAATGAGTGATCTGACCTCCGCCGCTTCCGTTCTGGCCGCCGCCCTGGCCGTGGGCCTCGCCGCCATCGGTCCTGGCATCGGCCAGGGCACCGCAGCCGGTCAGGCTGTGGAAGGCATCGCCCGCCAGCCCGAAGCTGAAGGCAAGATCCGCGGCACCCTGCTGCTCTCCCTGGCCTTCATGGAAGCCCTCACCATCTATGGCCTGGTGGTGGCCCTCGTGCTGCTGTTCGCCAACCCGTTCGTCGGCTGATCGCGCACGTCGGGGGCGGCTGCGTCCGCCCCCTCGTGATTGCTCACCCTTCATCCCGGCGTTCCCGTCCCCATGACCAGCTGGCTTCTGCTCGCCACAGCTGCTGCCGCCACCGGCGCAGCGCCTGCCGCTCCGGAGGGAGGTCTGTTCGACCTTGACGCCACCCTGCCGCTGATGGCGGTGCAGGTGGTTCTCCTCACCTTCATCCTCAATGCCCTGTTCTTCCGCCCCGTCGGTCGAGCCGTGGAGGATCGTGAGGGCTACATCGCCACCAGCAAAGCGGAGGCCAAGCAGAAGCTGGCCCAGGCCGAGCGGCTGGCCGCTGATCTCTCCGAGCAACTCCGCGAAGCCCGTCAGGCGGCCCAGTCTCTGATACTCGAGGCTGAGCAGGAGTCGGACAAGCTCTACCGCGAGGCCCTGGCCGCAGCCCAGGCCGAGGCGATCGCAGTGCGGGAAAAGGCCCGCAGTGTGATTGAAGCGGAAAAGAACCAGGCTCTCGGTGCGCTCCGCAAAGAGGCCGACGGCCTCGGCCGCCTGATTGTCGACCGCCTGCTTCCAGCCTGATGAGCCTCTCCATCCCCACCCCCACCCTGCTGGCCCACCACGGTGGCTTTGGCCTCAACCTCAACCTGTTCGAGACCAATCTGATCAACCTGGTCATCGTGATCGGTGTTCTGGTCTGGTTCCTCAGGGGTTTCCTGGGCGGCATTCTCGAGCGACGCCGCCAGGCCATCCTGGCCGAGCTCAGCGATGCCGAACAACGTCTGCAGGCCGCCACCAGTGCCCTGGCGCAGGCCCAGCACGACCTGGCTGCGGCCCAGCAGAAGGCCGATCAGATCCGTATCGACGGACAGGCTCGTGCCCAGGCTGTCCGCTCCGAGAGCGAACAGCGCACCATCGAGGAGATGGCCCGGATGAAGGAAGACGCCAGCGCAGATCTGCAGGCGGAGGCCGCCAGAGTCACGGCCCTGCTCCGCCGTGAAGCCGCACGCCAGGCCATCGAGCAGGCCCTCACCACCCTGCCCACGAAGCTGGATGACGCGGCCCAGGCCCGTCTGATCGATCAGTCCATCCAGACGCTGGGGAATTCCTGATGCCTCTGCTCAACACCATCGCCACCCCCTACGCCGAGGCCCTGCTGCAGGTCACCGAGGCGCGCCAGGAAACCGATACCGTGGCTCAGCAGGCCAGGGACCTTCTGGCCATCTGGGAGTCCGCTCCCCCGTTGCGTGCGGCCATGGCCTCACCGGTGCTGGAGCCGGAGGCCAAAAAGCAAGCGCTGATGGCGCTCTTCGGCGAGCAGCTCACCCCCTCGCTTCAGAATCTGCTCAAGCTGCTGGCCGACCGCCAGCGCACCGGTGTCATCGAGTCTGTACTGCAGCGCTTCCTCGAGCTCTACCGGCAGTTGCGTGACATCACCCTGGCCCGGGTAACCTCCGCTACCCCCCTGAGCGAGGACCAGCAGAGCGCCCTCAACGAGCGGGTGCGTGCCATCGCGGGCAGCAAGTCCGTGGAGTTCGATCTCGCTGTCGACCCTTCCCTGATTGGTGGGTTCATCGTCAGCATGGGCTCAGAGGTCATTGATGCCAGCCTGTCCGGTCAGGTCAGGCGCCTGGGTCTGGCCCTGGCCAAGGTCAGCTAGTTCAGGTTTGCCGCCACCGGCGGCCCCACCTTTCCCCCGTCCACGTCCGCTTCACCGTTCTTCCGCCGCCGCGCTCCGCCGCCTCTTCCCGCCATGGTTTCCATCCGTCCAGACGAGATCAGCGCCATCCTCAAGCAGCAGATCGAGGACTACGACAAGTCGGTCTCGGTCAGCAACGTCGGCACCGTGCTGCAGATCGGTGACGGCATCGCCCGTGTCTACGGCCTCCAGCAGGTGATGGCCGGCGAACTGGTGGAGTTCGAGGACGGCACTGAAGGCATCGCCCTCAATCTCGAGGATGACAATGTCGGCGTGGTGCTGATGGGCGAGGGCCTCGGCATTCAGGAAGGCAGCACCGTCAAGGCCACCGGCAAGATTGCAGCTGTGCCGGTGGGTGACGCCATGCTCGGCCGGGTGGTGAACTCCCTCGGTCAGCCCATCGACGGCAAGGGTGAGATCGCCACCACCGAAACCCGGCTGATCGAGTCGATGGCCCCCGGCATCATCCAACGCAAGTCGGTGCATGAACCCATGCAGACCGGCATCACGGCCATCGACGCCATGATCCCGATCGGTCGCGGCCAGCGCGAACTGATCATCGGCGACCGTCAGACCGGCAAGACCGCGATCGCCATCGACACGATCATCAACCAGAAGGGCGAGGACGTGATTTGCGTCTACGTTGCCGTGGGCCAGAAGGCGGCCTCGGTGGCCAACGTCGTGGATGTGCTGCGCGAGAAGGGTGCTCTCGACTACACGATCGTGGTGGCGGCCAGTGCCTCCGAGCCGGCTGCTCTGCAGTATCTGGCCCCCTACACCGGAGCGGCTCTGGCGGAGTCGTTCATGTACAAGGGCAAGGCCACCCTGGTGATTTACGACGACCTCACCAAGCAGGCCCAGGCCTACCGTCAGATGTCGCTGCTCCTGCGCCGTCCCCCCGGTCGTGAGGCCTATCCCGGCGACGTGTTCTACTGCCACAGCCGTCTGCTTGAGCGCGCCGCCAAGCTCAGCGACGCCATGGGCAAGGGCTCGATGACCGCGCTGCCGATCATCGAAACCCAGGCCGGCGACGTGTCGGCCTACATCCCCACCAACGTGATCTCGATCACCGATGGTCAGGTGTTCCTCAGCTCCGACTTGTTCAATTCCGGCCTGCGCCCCGCCATCAACGTGGGCATCTCCGTGAGCCGGGTGGGTGGCGCTGCCCAGACCAAGGCCATCAAGAAGATCGCCGGCACCCTCAAGCTGGAGCTGGCCCAGTTCGACGAGCTGGCGGCCTTCTCCCAGTTCGCCTCCGACCTCGATGCCGCCACCCAGGCCCAGCTGGCCCGCGGCAAGCGGCTGCGCGAGATCCTCAAGCAGCCCCAGTTCAGCCCGCTGAATCTGGCCGAGCAGGTGGCGGTGGTGTACGCCGGTGTGAAGGGCCTGATCGATGAGGTGCCGGTGGATTCTGTGGTGGAGTTCTGCCGCGAACTGCGCGACTACCTCAAGACCAACAAGGCTGACTTCATCACCAAGGTGATGGCCGAGAAGGTGCTCAGTGAAGATACTGAGTCCACCCTCAAAGAGGCCATCGCCGAGGTGAAGTCGACCATGCTCGCCACCGCCTGAGGGAGTTCAGCCGATGGCTAATCTCAAGGAAATCCGCGACCGCATCAGTTCGGTCAAGAACACCCGCAAGATCACCGAGGCCATGCGCCTTGTGGCGGCCGCCAAGGTCCGCCGCGCCCAGGAGCAGGTGCTGCGCAGTCGTCCGTTTGCCGACCGCCTGGCTCGGGTACTGGAAACCCTGCAGTCGCGCATCGGTTTTGCCGATGTGGACGTGCCCCTCTTCCGCGACCACCCCGTGGAGTGCATCACCCTGCTGGCGGTGACTGGTGATCGCGGCCTCTGTGGCGGCTACAACGCCAACATCATCAAGCGCACCGAACAGCGTTACGCCGAGCTCAGCGGCCAGGGGTTCAAGGTGGATCTGGTGTTGATCGGCCGCAAGGCCATCACCTATTTCCAGAACCGCTCCGACACCTACACCATCCGCGCCAAGTTCATGGGCCTGGAGCAGGTGCCCAACGCCGAAGAGGCGGGCGCGATCGCCAACGAGGTGCTGGCGGAATTTCTGTCGGGGTCCTGTGATCGGGTGGAAATGATCTTCACCAAGTTCATCAATCTGGTGAGCTCCCGGCCTGTGATCCAGACCCTCCTGCCTCTCGATCCCCAGGGCATTGCCACTCCGGAGGACGAAATCTTCCGCCTCACCACCCGCGAGGGTCGTTTGGTGGTGGAGACCGGCAGCGAGCCCAACCCCGAACCCAACCTGCCGGCCGACATTGTCTTCGAGCAGGATCCCGACCAACTGCTGGATGCGCTGCTGCCGCTCTATGTGCAGAATCAACTGCTGCGCTCCCTGCAGGAGGCCGCCGCTTCCGAGCTCGCCAGCCGGATGACGGCCATGAACAACGCCAGCGACAACGCCAAGGCGTTGGCCAAGAGCCTCACGCTCGATTACAACAAGGCCCGTCAGGCCGCCATCACCCAGGAAATTCTGGAAGTGGTGGGTGGTTCCGCCGCCATGGCCTGACGGTTGCCGGATGGCAACGCCACCGCCCGGAGCAGCGGGTGCTCTCGAGATCGAGGGCTTCTTCCCGCTGGCCCTGGGCCGGGTCCAATGCCGTCCCGACCCTCTGGATCTGGCCGCTCAGCTGCAGCAGCTGCACGAGCTGCGCGGGGAGGCGGAGGGCAACCCTGAGCCTGGCTGCGCCTGGACTGGTGACCTCAACGGGGTGTGGCAGCTCCACCGCCACCCCACCTTCGCGCCGCTGATCGCTGAGCTCACCGGTCACATCCGCACCTACCTTGACCAGCTTGGGTTCGATCGCCGCCGGATCAGCCTGCACCTGCAGCGCTGCTGGCCGGTGCTCAGCGAGCCAGGACAGGAGGTGGGCCGGCACCACCACCCCAATGCCCATCTCACGGCGATCTACTACCTCAGCGGTGACGGCAGCGGCCGTTGTGGGTCGCTGAGGCTGTGGCCTCTTCGGCAGGCCAATGAATTGGTGCCGGGGTTTGCTGTCGGCCACGGTGGGCCCCTGACTCCCACGTCCTGGACACGGCCCTGGCTCGACGTGGCCCCCCGCGCCGGGCTGCTGCTGGTGTTTCCGGCCTGCATCGATCACGCCGTCCTGCCCAATGGGGATCCGGAGTCGCTGCGCTGCTCGTTGAGCATGGATCTGGTGCTCACGGCAGCGCCGCTGCCCGCGGGCCAGGCCCCACCGGAATACCTCGCCCCCCACCCCAGCCAGTGGCAGGCGATCACCGAAGATGGACAGCCGCCGGCCTGAAGCAGCCGCCGCGCCCCCGCTCGATCCGTAATCCCACCATGAGTGCCAGCTTCACCGTCGTGGCCAGCCTGGATGGCACCACCCACACCTTTTCCTGTCGCGACGACCAGACGGTGCTGGCGGCGGCCGAAGAGGCCGGGGTTCCCCTGCCCAGTTCCTGCTGCTCCGGCGTGTGCACCACCTGTGCGGCCCTGCTCAGCGAGGGCACGGTGCACCAGCCCGATGCCATGGGGGTGAAGGCGGAGCTTCAGCAGCAGGGCTATGCCCTGCTGTGCGTGGCCTATCCCCGCAGTGATCTCAAACTCCAGGCCGGCATGGAGGACGCCCTCTATGAGGCCCAGTTCGGGCAGTTCCAGAAGTGACGGGATCGCCTTGAGCAGACTGGCTCTGCGCTCCCTGACGTTGCGCGTTCGCCGCCGGCCGGGCCCCCTGCTGCCCCAGATCAGGGCAGCTCTGGCGCCCCACGGTGAGCCCCTGCGCTGGGCGATCACTACCGTGCAGGGCGAGGAGCTGTGCCTGGAGTCGGTGGTGCTGAGCTCCGCCCCGCCGATCGGGTGCACGCCGCCGCCATGACGGCTCTGCCCACGCTGATGGTGGTGCCCACCGGGGTGGGCTGTGCCACCGGGGGCTTCGCCGGTGACGCCCTGCCGGCCGCCCGGCTCCTCGCGGCCTCCAGCGGCTGTCTGATCACCCATCCCAATGTGCTGAACGGGGCGGCCCTGTACTGGAGCGACCCCCGCATTCACTACGTGGAGGGCTGGGCTCTCGATCGCTTCGCTGCCGGAGAGCTCGATCTCCGTCCGGTGCGGTGTCAGCGCGTTGGTCTTCTGCTCGACGCAGGCATCGATGACGATCTGCGTCTGCGCCACCTGCAGGCGGCCGATGGCTGCCGGGCCAGCCTGGGTCTGGACATCGGCCCGGTGGTGACGACCGATGCCCCCCTTGGCGTGCGGCTGGAGGTGGGCCCCAGCGGCGCCAGCTGGGGGGGCCTGGCTCGGCCCGACGCCCTGCTGCGGGCCGGTGAACGGCTGCGCGACGCCGGGGCCACGGCGATCGCGGTGGTGGCCCGGTTCCCC
Source organism: Cyanobium sp. (assembly GCA_007135755.1). Taxonomy (GTDB): domain Bacteria; phylum Cyanobacteriota; class Cyanobacteriia; order PCC-6307; family Cyanobiaceae; genus NIES-981. The sequence continues at coordinate 52,415 of SLIG01000007.1, read as the reverse complement.
GAGGATCCCGCCAGCGAGGCGCTGGCGGCCTACCGCAACGGGGCGGGTGTGGACGTCCTGGCCGGTGCCGAGGCGGTGATCAGCCATCTGCTCAGCCGTCACCTGCTGCTGCCCTGCGCCCACGCCCCGGCCCTGCGGCCGTTGCCTCTGCAGCCCGGCCTCGATCCCCGGGCCGCCGGCGAGGAGCTGGGCAGCACCTTTCTGCCCTGCGTGCTGGTGGGCCTGAGCCGAGCGCCGGATCTGCTGCCCCTGCCCCCAGCGGCCCAGGTCGCCGCAGCTCACGGGCCGTTGCTCAGCGCTGAGCGGATCGGGGCGGTGGTGGCACCGGCGGGCGCTCTCGGGGGCGAGGCGGTGCTGGCCAGCGTGGAGCGGGGGGTGCCCCTGATCGCCGTGGACAATCCCTGTGTGCTGGAGGTCACCGCCGCGGCCCTGGCCCTGGCTGAGGTCGGCGCCACGGTGCTGCCGGCGACCAGCTACGGCGAGGCCGCCGGGCTGGTACTGGCGCTGCGGGAGGGCATCGCCCCGGCTGCTCTGGCCAGGCCGATCAGGCCGCTGGAGGGTTGAGCCGCCCGCACCTGCTCCGGTGATCGCCCAGCTCCGGTGCTGTCTCAGCCCCGGTGGTAGGGGCTGCCCTGCAGGATCGCCTGGGCGCGGAACAGCTGCTCCAGCAGCAACAGGCGCGCCAGTTCGTGGGGGAAGGTCATCGGCGAGAGGCTGAGGCGCCAGCTGGCGCGGGCCTTCAGTTCCGCTGCCAGGCCATCGGCTCCGCCGATGGCGAAGGCCAGCCGGGCCGAGCCGCCCTGGCCCAGACGATCGGCGAAGGCCCGCGAACCCAGCGCGTTCCCCTCTTCGGCCAGCGCCACCAGCCGCTCATCGGCGCGCAGTTCGGCGGCGATGGCTGCGGCTTCGCGAGCCGGGCTGGAGTCGCGGATCTCCACCACCGACAGGCCCGGCAGCCGCTTGCAGTAGAGCTCCACACCCTCGCGGATCCAGCTCTTGCGCACCCTGCCCACGGCCAGGATGCGGATGCGGGCGGGGTTGAGCACGGCCCGGTCCCTCAGCGCAGGCAGGCCATCGGATGGCGGGTGGCCACCCCCAGGGCGCGGGCCACGCCGGGATGGCACACCGCCCCGGCGGCGGTGTTCAGACCGGAGAGCAATTCGGGTCGGTCGGTGACAGCCTCCGCCAGCCCGCGGCCGGCCATCACCAGGATGTAGGGGAGGGTGACGCTCACCAGCGCTTCGGTGGAGGTGAAGGGCACGGCGCCGGGCATGTTGCCCACCGCGTAGTGCAGCACCCCATGGAGCGTGTGCACTGGATCGGTGTGGGTGGTTTCGCGGCTGGTGGCGATGCAGCCGCCCTGGTCGATGGCCACATCCACGATCACCGAACCGGGTTTCATGCGCTCCACGAGGGCCTCGTCCACCAGGGTGGGAGCGCGGCCGCCGGGGGTGAGCACGGCGCCGATCACCAGGTCGGCGGCCGGCACCAGCCGCTCCACCAGGCTGCGGCTGCTCACCAGGCTCACCAGCCGGCCGCGGCGCTCGGCCTCCCGTTCGCGCAGGCGCTGGGGGGAGCGGTCGAGCAGGAACACCTCCGCATCCATGGCGGCGGCGATCCGGGCGGCGTTCCAGCCCACGGTGCCGGCACCAAGCACCACCACACGCGCCGGACGCACGCCCGTGCAGCCGCCGATCAGCACGCCCCGCCCGCCATGGGGCCGTTCGAGCAGATGGGCTCCCACCTGGGCAGCCAGCCGTCCGGCGATCTCGCTCATCGGCGCCAGCAGCGGCAGGCTGCCGTCCTCCAGCTGCACGGTTTCGTAGGCCATGGCGGTGGTGCCGGCCTCCAGCAGGGCCCGGCCCACATCGGGATAGGCCGCCAGGTGCAGGTAGGTGAACAGCACCAGATCGGAGCGCAGGTAGGTGAACTCCTCGGGCTGAGGTTCCTTCACCTTCACCACCAGATGGGCGGCCCAGGCTTCTTCACGGCTCACCAGCCGGGCGCCGGCCTCGGCGAAGTCCCGGTCGTCGATGCCGGCCCCCAGGCCGGCGCCGGCCTGCACCCGTACCTCCATGCCCTGGCCCACCAACTCCCGCACCCCATCGGGGGTGAGGGCCACGCGGCGCTCGTCGCGCTTGATTTCCGTGGGCACGCCGATGCTGGCCATCGGGGCAGAGAGGGTGGGCGAGGCTGCCATCAAGCCGGGACAAGTGCTCCCAAGCCTGGCTCAGACGGCGGCGATCGGCATGCGCCAGCCGCTGCCGAAGGCCTGGCTGCTCACCTTGAGCACCGGCGCCGCCTGGCGGCGCTTGAACTCGGCCCGTTGCAGCAGGGCCATGACCCGCTGGGCCAGCTGGGGGTCGGTGCCCTCAGCCGCCAGTTGCTCAGGGCTGTGGCGACGTTCCACCAAGGCCTTCAGCACCGGATCGAGTAGGGCATAGTCCGGCAGGGAGTCGCTGTCGCGCTGGTTGGGTTGCAGTTCGGCGCTGGGGGGTTTGAGCCGGATGGCGGCACCGATCAGCTCCCCCTCGGCCGGCAGCCCCAGGGCGTTCCGGCAGGAGCGGGAGTCCGGGCTGTCCAGCCAGGCACACAGCCGGAACACGGTTGTTTTGTAGAGGTCGCCGATCACCGCCAGGCCGCCGTTCATGTCGCCGTAGAGGGTGCAGTACCCCACCGCCAGCTCCGACTTGTTACCGGTGGAGAGCAGCAGCCGGCCCTGCTGGTTGGCCATGGCCATCAACAGGGTGCCGCGGATGCGCGACTGCAGGTTCTCCGCCGTGAGCCCCTCGGGCGGCTGGCCCAGGGCGGGGCTGAGGGCGGCGTCGAAGCCGCCCATCAGGGCGCTGATCGGCACGGTATGGGTGGCCAGGCCGAGGCGCTGGGCCAGGGCCTCGGCGTCGTGGATCGAGCCCTCCGAACTCCAGGGGGAGGGCATCAGCAGGGCCAGCAGCTGATCGGCGCCCAGGGCCGCGGCGGCGATCACGGCCACCAGGGCCGAGTCGATGCCGCCGCTGAGGCCCAGCAGGGCCCGCTGGAAGCCGCATTTGCTGACGTAGTCGCGCACCCCCAGCACCAGGGCCAGCAGCAGCTGCTCCAGGGGTTGGGGCGGCGGCAGGGAGCGGGCCGCAGGGGCTGTCTCGTCAGCGGCCAGCGGCCACAGCTGCAGGGCTTCGGCGCAGCAGGGCATCCGGGCCACCACGGCGCCGCTGCCATCCACCACGAAACTGGCGCCATCGAACACCAGCTCATCGTTGCCCCCCACCTGGTTCACGTACACCACCGGGCAGTCGAGGCGTTGGGCAGCCTGAGCGGCCAGCTGCTGGCGCAGGGCCAGCTTGCCCTGGCCGAAGGGCGACGCCGAGAGGTTCACCAGCAGGTCGATGCCCTGGTTGGCCAGGGCCGCCACCGGATCGGGGCCTGCCAGCCGCTGGCCGAGCAGCTCCTCCTCCACCCAGAGGTCCTCGCAGATGGTGAGGCCCAGGCGCAGGCTGCGTCCCTCCCAGGGCAGCTCCAGCACCGCCGGGGCGGTGGCGGGGCGGAAGTAACGGCGCTCGTCGAAGACGTCGTAGCTGGGCAGCAGCTGTTTCCGCGCCACCACCCGCCACTGGCCGTCCTGCACCAGGGCGATGGCGTTGTGCAGGTTGGGCAGCTGGGCATCGCCGCTGGGCTCGGCCAGACCCACCAGCACCCCCAGTCCGGGGCACTCCAGGGCCAGTTGGCGGGTCAGCCGGCCCAGGGCCTGCTGCTGCTCCTGCAGACGGGCCGGCAGCAGCAGCAGGTCCCGGGGGGGGTAGCCCCACAGGGAGAGCTCGGGGGTGAGCACCAGCCCCGCCTCCATGCCGTGGGCCTGACGGCAGGCGTTGAGGATGCGCGCGGTGTTGCCGGCCAGGTCTCCCACCACCGGGTTGAGCTGGGCCAGGGCGAGGCGCATCGGTGCAGAGCGTGGGGTGAGCAGCGGCCAGTCAGGAGCGAACGCTGAGGCCGTAGAGATTGTGCTGGCGCAGCAGCGGCCAGGCGGCGGCCGCCACCTGATCCGGTGACGGCTGACGCCGCGCCTGGCTGCTGGTGGTGGCCGGAATCCGCAGCGGCAGCTCCTCCACCACGCCCCCCAGGCGGCGCAGTGCCTGGAGCTGGCGTTCGTCCAGGGGCCAGCCCGAGCGGGGCACCACGGCCAGGCGGCAGCGTCGCAGCACCTGCTCGGCCTGTCTCCAGCGCGGGATCTGGCCGGCCAGGTCGCTGCCCACCACGAACACCAGTTGCGTGGCCGGCCAGCGCTGGGCCGCCCGCTCCAGGGTGGTGATCGCCCAGGGACTGCTGAGCTCCTGCACCAGCTCCAGCCGCGGATCGCCGATCGCCGCCACCACCGCCGCCAGCAGCGCCGCGCGCTGCTCGAGGGGCGCGCCGTGATCCTTCATCGGGTTGTCGCTGGCCCAGGTGGCCACGCGGGGATAGAGCCGGAGCAGCCCCTCCAGCAGCGCCTGATGCCCGCGGGTGGGGGGATCGGCGCTGGTGCCCAGCAGGGCGACGCTGGCGGGACCGCTCACGGCAGCAGCGCCTGCAGAGAGGCCGGGCTGCGAGCGCCGCCGTCGGCTGTGGCCCGGCCAGCGAGCCACTGCCGCACCAGCGGGTCGCTGGCCATCAGCCGGCGCCGCAGGGCCCCTGGCTGGCCACCCAGCTCTCCCCGGCGCAGCAGTTCCCGTGCCGCCAGCCGTCCTGTACGGCGCGTGGTGTGCACCGCCAGGGCGGCCTGGGCCAGGGCCACCGGCGCTGCCGGGGCCAGGCTGAGGCCGCCGGTGAAGGGAGACGCCAGCAGCAGCAGCTGACGCAGGACTCCCAGCACCAGCTGAATGCCGATCTGGGCGCCGCCGATGAGCGCGTTCTGGCGGGTGAGCTGGCTGAGCAGTTCCCGTGCCGCCGCACCGTTCATCGGCAGGCCGTAGAGCTGGCAGAGCTGGGCCACCAGCGCGGCGTCGCAGGCCAGGCCGCCGGCCAGATCCAGCAGCAGCAGCGGATTGGCGGCCAGGCCCGTGGCCTTGAGGGCGGCGTAGCGGCCGATCAGTCCCTGGGCCGCCTGGCGACCGCGGCCCAGGCGGCCCTGATGCAGCTGGCGCTGGAGCGATTCGGCGGCGCCCAGGCTGTTGAGGGCCAGGAGCAGTTCGCCCTGCCCCTCCAGCAGTTCAATCAGCTGGCGGCGCAGGGGCTCCACCCGGGGGGGCTCCGGGTCGCTGCGCACCCGGCCATCGGCCCGCAGCCGCGCCCGGCGGGGCGCGGCTGCCACCGCCAGCAGCGGCAAGGCGCCAGCCGCCACCGGGAGCACGGTCCGCAGCCGCCTCTGAATGCTGGCCTCCAGCGCCCGGCACTGCTCGCCGGGCCAGCAGTCGCAGCGGTTGAGCACCAGCAGCAACGGTTTGCCGCTCTGGAGCAGGGCCGCGATCGCCTCCAGATCCACGCCGGTGAGGTCCCCATCGAGCACCATCAGCACCAGGTCCACCCCGCGGGCCACCCGCGCCGCCAGCCGTCCCCGGCCTGCAGCGGCGATCTCGTCGATGCCGGGGGTGTCCACCAGATCCACCCGCTCCAGTGCGCGCAGCGCCACATCCCATCGGGCCGCCTGCTGGCTGCGCGTGCAGCCATGGGCCACATCGGTGGCGAACACCGGCCCCCCCAGCAGGGCATTGAGCAGGCTCGACTTGCCCACCCCCACGCGGCCGAACACCGCCACCCGCAGGTGGCGCTGCTCGAGGCGCTCCAGCTGACGGTCGAGCACCGCCAGAGCGCCGCCCAGCAGGCTGCGTTCTCGGCCATTGAGCTGCAGCTCATGGCGCCACTGCCGCAGCAGCAGCCGGCAGCGCTCTCTGGCGGGAGGGGGCTCCGGCAGGGCCGCAACGGAGGCCTGGCCTGGGCTGGTGCGGCTGGTCATCAGTCGGCCTCCTGCCCCGCGGGCTGCGGGGGGCGCCACCAGCCGGCCAGCATGGCCAGCACGGCCTCGGCGCCGATCACCCCCACGAAGCCGCCGAACTCATCCACCACCACGCGCACCCCGCCGCTGTTGCGCCGGAAGCCGGTGAGCAGGCGGTCGGCCCGGATCATCTCCGGCACGTATTCCACCGCTTCGCTGAGGTCGGCCGGCGTGCGCTGCCCCTGGCCCTGGAGCAGGGCGGTGAGCAGACGTTCGCGGCTCACAACCCCCACGATCTCGTCCACTTCGTCGCCGAGCACCACCCACCATGGGGCGGGGTTGGCCAGCAGCTGGGGCCCGGCCAGTTCCAGCCGCTCAGCCGCCGCCAGGGTCGGTGCGGCCACCCGCGGGATCATCAGATCCCTGGCCGTGAGGTCGTTGAGCTGAAACACCTTGGCGATCATGGCCGCCTCGTCGGCCTCGATCTGCCCCTTCTGGGACCCCAGCCGGGCCAGCAGACGGATCTCGTTCTCGTCGGTGCTGAGTTCGTTCTCGGTGGTGATCGCCGGCAGCAGCTGCTCCAGCAGCAGCACCAGAGGCCGCATCAGCATGCCGAGCAGGTGCAGGGGCGGGGCGCTGGCCAGGGCCACCGGCAGGGCCAGGCGGCTGCCCACGGCCTTGGGCAGGATTTCCCCCAGCAGAATCACCAGCACCGTGAGTCCCACCGAGAACAGAGGCAGGGCGAGGCCTTCGATGCCCCGCCGCTGAAACACCTGGGCGGCGACGGCGCCCAGCATCAGGCTGCCGAAGATGTTGAAGCCGTTGTTGGCGATCACCAGCACGGCCAGGGTGCGGCCAAGCCGTTGCCGCAGCTGCTCCAGCCGAAGAGCACCTCTCACCGGCCGCGGCCGCTGCGCCAGTTCGTGGATGCGCACCGGGTTCACCGTGAGCAGCGCAGCCTCCACCCCGGAGCAGAGCGCTGAGCCGGCCAGCACCACCAGCACCAGGAGGGCCAGGACCAGCAGGTCGTTCATGGAGTGGTGGGGCCCTGGGCCATCACCCCATTTAATCGGTCGCGGAGGGGATTGCTCCAGACTGGCCCTTCGATTGGGTTTGAGAGGGGTGCCCTTGACGTCGATCCACGCCCAGCGCCGTCAGCGCTTTCTGGAGCGACTGGGGGGGGCGGCGGCTGTGATTCCGGCGGCGCCTCTGGTCACCCATCACGCCGACTGCGAGTATCCGTTCCGTCAGGACAGCGATTTCTGGTACCTCATCGGATTCGATGAGCCCGATGCCGTGGCGCTGCTGCTCCCCCACCGCCCCCCGGGCGAGCGCTTCGTGCTGTTCGTGCAGCCCCGCGAAGCCAGCGCCGAGGTGTGGACCGGGTTCCGCTGGGGCACGGAGGGGGCGGTGGAGCGGTTCGGCGCCGACCTCGCCCATCCCCTCAGTGAGCTGCCCGCTCGCCTGGGCGACTACCTGGACGGGGCCGAGGGCATTGCCTTCCGCATCGGCAGGCACCCGACGGTGGAGCCCCTGGTGCTCTCCGCCTGGGCCCGTCAGCTCGATCGGGCCCCACGCAGCGGCGCGGCGGCCCTGGGCCTGGTGGCCCCCTGCCCGCTGCTGCACCAGCTGCGGCTGCGCAAGCAGGCCGAGGAACTGGAGCGGATGCGGGAGGCCTGCCGGATCTCCGCCGAGGCCCATGAGCTGGCCCGGGAGGTGGTGCGACCCGGCCTCAATGAACGGCAGGTGCAGGCGGTGATCGAGCAGCACTTCCTCGAGCAGGGAGCCCGCGGGCCGGCCTACGGCTCGATCGTCGCCGGTGGCGACAATGCCTGCGTGCTGCACTACACGGCCAACAACGCTCCACTGCGTGATGGGGATCTGCTGCTGATCGATGCCGGCTGCTCGCTGGCCGACTACTACAACGGCGACATCACCCGCACCTTTCCGGTGAATGGTCGCTTCTCGCCGGAGCAGCGGCAGCTCTACGAGCTGGTGCTCGCTGCCCAGGAGGCCGCGGTGGCCGCCGTGGCTCCCGGGCAGACCGCCGAGGGGGTGCACGGAACCGCCGTGCGCGTGCTGGTGGAGGGCCTGGTGGAGCTGGGCCTGCTGTGCGGCGAGGTGGACGGGATCATTGAACGCGGCGCCTATCGCCACCTCTACATGCACCGCACAGGCCACTGGCTCGGCCTCGACGTGCACGATGTGGGCGCCTACCGGCTGGGTGAGCACCCCCAGCAGCTGGAGCCGGGGATGGTGCTCACCGTGGAGCCGGGGCTGTACGTGAGCGATCGCCTGCCGGTGCCGGAGGACCAGCCCGCCATCGAGGAGCGCTGGAAGGGCATCGGCATCCGCATCGAGGACGATGTGGCCGTGACCGACCACGGCCATGAGGTGCTCAGCGCCGCCGCCCTCAAGGCACCAGCAGCGATGCAGCGCGGCTAGCGCTGGCGGCCAGCGTCAGCAACGGCTCAAGCGTCCAGCAACGCCTCAAGCTCCTCGAGGGCGCTGGAACTGCTGGCGATGACGGCATCGGCGCCGGCGGCCCACAGGCCGCGCTCGTAGTGGCGGCGGGCCTCGGGTTGGCTGTGCAGGTGGGGAGGGGCAACCGCCAGGCTGAGGAAGCGCCGGTTTGGGCAGGCCCGCCGGGCGTTCTGAACCGTGAGCACATCGGCGACCGTGTCCCCCAGGTAGGCCACCGGAGGGGCCTGCGGGCCGGGCTTGCCCCCGAGCACCAGGGCCAGCTGCAGCAGTCCGGTGGGGTCGGGCTTGTCCGGGGCGTCGCCCATGGCCACCAGGGGTGGCTTGCTCAGACCCAGACGCTGCTCGAGCACGTAACGCGCCGAGGCTGGCTCCGCCCCGCTCACGAATCCCCAGGCGATTCCCGCCGCGCCCAGGCGCTCGAAGCAGGAGCGGTCCATCAGCAGGGCCTCGTCGCCGATGAACCCCTGCCACTGCCGGGGATCGGCGTCGGGGTCGCCACCGAAGTAGAAGCCGCTGAACACGTCCACCAGGGCCCCGAACGCCGGCAGGGGATCCAGGCCGCGGCGCCGCAGCAGCTCCAGGCTCGCTTCCCAGTCGTTGTTCCAGCGTCCCTCGCCCTTGAGGGCGTCGATGCAGCCCGCATCCGGCCGCCAGCCGCTGTAGTGGTGCACCGTTTCGGCCAGGGCACGGCGGTAGCTGGCCGCCACGTCGCGCACCACGCCATCGATGTCAAACAACAACACGGCCCTGGGAGCGAGGGCGGGCTGGGGCACTGGCTGGGGCGGCGGCAGGGGCCTGGGCAACGCGGCTGGTAGGTTAGTTCTTTGAACCTCTGTCTTGATCGCAGACCCCATGACAGCCACCGAGAGCGCCGCCGGCGCTGCCGTGAGCGAGGCGCCCGAGGTGGCTTCCGCCACAGAAGCTCTGCCAGCAGAGAGCACCACCGAGGGCCGTCCTGTGCTGCGTTCCGGCAGCGCAGCCTTGGCCACGGCCACGATTGATGCCGACGGTGTTCCCTCCGGCTACACCCCGAAGGCCGATGAGGGGCGTTTTCTGCTGAAGATCCTCTGGCTGCCCGACAACGTGGCTCTGGCCGTTGACCAGATCGTGGGTGGGGGTCCCAGTCCACTCACCGCGTACTTCTTCTGGCCCCGTGAGGATGCCTGGGAGACGCTCAAGTCGGAACTGGAGGCCAAGAGCTGGATCACCGACAACGAGCGCGTCGAGGTTCTCAACCAGGCCACTGAGGTGATCAACTACTGGCAGGAGGAGGGCAAGGGCAAGAGCCTTGAGGAAGCCAAGGTCCGCTTCCCGGATGTCACCTTCTGCGGCACCGCCTGATCCGCTCCGCCTGATCCACCCGCCGAGCGCGCCCCACACCCGGGGCGCTTTTTTCATGGTTTCTGCGGGTTTGGCTGCAGCTGGTCTGGCCAGCAAAAAACCCACCCCTTGCGGGATGGGTCTGATGCAATCGAGGGCGCTGGAATGGGGGCGCCGGAATCGGGGTGCTGGAAAGGATCGCTCCGGAGGGGATCGCTCAGGCGGTCTGGCTGGCCTGGAGCCAGGCCCTGGCGCGGGACAGATTCTGAGCGGCCTTGATTTTCTCCGTGCTGGGGGGCTGGCCCTCGTAGCCTTGGGCGGCCTGTTGGGCTGTTTCAAAGGTGGTCTGGGCCGCGGCGGCATCAATGCGGCTTCCCAGTTCGGCTCCGTTCACCAGCACGGTCACATCATCCGCCTCCACTTCAGCAAATCCACCCAGCAGGGCGATGGACGTCCACTCACCCCCGGCCCGCAGCCGCATGACTCCCGTTTCCAGGGCGGTGAGCAGGGTGATGTGGCCAGGCAGGATGCCCATCTGGCCAGTGGTGCAGGGCAGGATCACCTCATCGGCGCTGCCATCGAAAACGCTCTGGTCAGGGGCCAGAACGCGCAGGGTCAGGGTCATGGCTTGTGCTCCTCAGGACAACGGCGAGGGCGATCAGCCCTTGGATTCAGCAAGGAGCTTTTCAGCCTTGGCCTTGACGTCATCAATGCTGCCCACCAGGTAGAAGGCAGCCTCCGGGAGCTCGTCAAGTTCACCGGAGAGGATCATGTTGAACCCCCGGATTGTTTCCTCGAGCTTCACATACTTGCCAGACATGCCGGTGAACACCTCCGCCACGAAGAAGGGCTGGGAGAGGAACTTCTCGATCTTTCGGGCCCGGTCCACCGTGCGGCGGTCGTCCTCTGAAAGTTCATCGAGGCCCAGAATGGCGATGATGTCCTGGAGCTCCTTGTAGCGCTGCAGGGTGCTCTGCACGGCACGGGCCGTGCGGTAGTGCTCATCGCCCACAACCGCCGGCTGGAGCATGGTGCTGGTGGAATCGAGAGGATCCACGGCCGGGTAGATGCCCTTGGAGGCCAGGCCTCGGCTGAGCACAGTGGTGGCGTCCAGGTGGGCGAAAGTGGTGGCCGGAGCCGGGTCCGTGAGGTCGTCCGCCGGCACGTAGACCGCCTGGATCGAGGTGATGGAGCCCTCGAGGGTGGAGGTGATGCGCTCCTGGAGGGCACCCATATCGGTGCCCAGGGTGGGCTGGTAGCCCACGGCCGAAGGCATCCGCCCCAGCAGGGCGCTCACTTCGGAGCCCGCCTGCACGAAGCGGAAGATGTTGTCGATGAACAGCAGCACGTCCTGCTTGTTCACATCACGGAAATGCTCGGCCATGGTGAGGGCCGACAGGCCCACCCGCATGCGGGCGCCGGGAGGCTCATTCATCTGGCCGTAGCAGAGCGCCACCTTCGACTTGGAGAGGTCGTCGGCGTTGATCACGCCGGAATCCTTGAATTCCTCGTAGAGGTCGTTGCCCTCACGGGTGCGCTCGCCCACGCCGCCGAACACCGACACACCGCCGTGCTCCTTGGCGATGTTGTTGATCAGTTCCTGGATGAGCACGGTTTTGCCCACACCGGCGCCGCCGAACAGACCCACCTTGCCGCCCTGACGGTAGGGAGCGAGCAGGTCGATCACCTTGATGCCCGTCTCGAACACCTTCGGCTTGGTCTCCAGCTCGGTGAGCTTGGGAGCGTCGCGGTGGATGGGTGCCGTGAGGGTGGTGTTCACCGGCCCCTGCTCATCCACCGGCTCACCAAGCACGTTGAAGATGCGTCCAAGGGTGGCTTCGCCCACCGGCACTGAGATCGGTGAGCCGGTGTCGAGGGCTTCCATACCCCGCACCAGGCCGTCGGTGCTGCTCATGGCCACCGCCCGGACCCGATGGTCGCCGAGCAGCTGCTGCACCTCAGCCGTCAGGGCCACCTCCTGTCCCGCGGGGTTCTGGCCCACCACGCGCAGGGCGTTATAGATCTTGGGCAGCTTGCCGGCGGGGAATTCAACGTCGATCACCGGCCCGATCACCTGACGGATGATGCCTTTGGTGCCCGTGGTGGTGCCGGTGGCAGTCGCAGCCATAGAACAAGGAGAGGTGGGAGGGGCCTCAGGGGGAGAGGCCATCGAGGCGCAGTCTCACCGCTGATAAGCGGGGCAACCTTACCACCGAGCCCTGCCGCCGGGCGGCGGTTCGGTCACCCGCACAGCGCGGCGCTGGTGCGTGGCATGACGGCCCGCATAGGTTGGCACTCGTAGCGCTTGAGTGCCAGCTCCGGGCATTGCCCAAGGCCAGGCCCTCATCGCTGCAATGGCGTCCGTGACGCCATGTCGTTGCTGTCGCATTCATCCATGGCTGCTGTTTCTCTCAGCGTCTCCACGGTCAAACCCCTTGGAGATCGCGTGTTCATCAAGGTTTCCGAGTCCGAAGAAAAAACCGCCGGCGGCATCCTGCTGCCCGACACCGCCAAGGAAAAGCCCCAGGTTGGTGAAGTGGTGCAGGTGGGCCCCGGCAAGCGCAATGACGACGGCACCCGCCAGGCCCCTGAAGTGGGAGTGGGTGACAAGGTCCTCTACAGCAAGTACGCCGGTACCGACGTCAAGCTTGGTGCCGACGAGTACGTGCTGTTGTCCGAAAAGGACATCCTCGCCGTCGTCAGCTGATCCCAGCGCGTGCTCAGCCGAGCCGGCCGTCAACGTCTGGTGCTGAGCGTCAAAGATTCATTCAAACTCGTTCCTCTGTTACCCGCCTTCCATGGCCAAACGCATTATTTATAACGAACAGGCCCGTCGCGCTCTCGAAAAGGGCATCGACATCCTGGCTGAGGCCGTTGCCGTCACCCTCGGCCCCAAGGGTCGCAACGTGGTGCTGGAGAAGAAGTTCGGCGCCCCCCAGATCATCAACGACGGCGTCACCATCGCCAAGGAGATCGAACTGGAGGACCACATCGAGAACACCGGTGTGGCCCTGATCCGTCAGGCCGCCTCCAAAACCAACGATGCTGCCGGTGACGGCACCACCACCGCCACCGTGCTGGCCCACGCCATGGTCAAGGCTGGCCTGCGCAACGTGGCTGCCGGTGCCAATGCCATCACCCTCAAGAAGGGCATCGACAAGGCTGCCGACTTCCTGGTGAAGAAGATCGAGGAGCACGCCACCCCGATCAGTGACAGCAATGCCATCGCCCAGGTGGGCACCATCTCCGCCGGCAACGACGAAGAGGTGGGTCGCATGATCGCCGATGCCATGGACAAGGTGGGCAAGGAGGGTGTGATCTCCCTTGAAGAAGGCAAGTCGATGACCACCGAGCTGGAGGTCACCGAAGGCATGCGTTTCGACAAGGGCTACATCTCGCCGTACTTCGCCACCGATACCGAGCGCATGGAGGCGGTGCTGGAGGATCCCTACATCCTGCTCACCGACAAGAAGATCGGCCTGGTGCAGGATCTGGTGCCCGTGCTCGAGCAGATCGCCCGCACCGGCAAGCCCCTGCTGATCATCGCCGAGGACATCGAGAAGGAAGCGCTCGCCACCCTGGTGGTGAACCGTCTCCGTGGTGTGCTCAATGTGGCGGCCGTCAAGGCCCCCGGCTTCGGTGACCGCCGCAAGGCCATGCTCGAGGACATCGCCGTTCTCACCAACGGTCAGCTGATCACCGAAGATGCCGGCCTGAAGCTGGAGAACGCCAAGATCGAGATGCTGGGCACCGCCCGCCGCATCACGATCACCAAGGACACCACCACCATCGTGGCCGAGGGCAACGAGGCTGCGGTGAAGGCCCGTTGTGAGCAGATCCGCAAGCAGATGGACGAAACCGACTCCTCCTATGACAAGGAGAAGCTTCAGGAGCGTCTGGCCAAGCTGAGCGGTGGTGTGGCTGTGGTCAAGGTGGGCGCCGCCACCGAGACCGAGATGAAGGACAAGAAGCTGCGCCTTGAGGACGCCATCAACGCCACCAAGGCGGCTGTTGAGGAGGGCATCGTGCCCGGCGGCGGCACCACCCTGGCCCACCTGGCTCCTGCCCTCGAAGAGTGGGCGGCTGCCAACCTCTCCGGCGAAGAGCTGATCGGCGCCACCATCGTGGCCTCCGCCCTGACGGCTCCGCTCAAGCGCATTGCTGAGAACGCCGGCGTCAACGGTTCGGTGGTTGCCGAACACGTCAAGAACAAGTCGTTCAACGACGGCTACAACGCCGCCACCGGCGAGTACGTCGACATGCTGGCTGCCGGCATCGTCGACCCCGCCAAGGTGACCCGCTCCGGGCTGCAGAATGCCGCCTCGATCGCCGGCATGGTGCTCACCACCGAGTGCATCGTGGCCGACCTGCCCGAGAAGAAGGAAGCCGCTCCCGCCGGTGGCGGCGGCATGGGTGGCGACTTCGACTACTGATCGCTCACCTGGCTGGACACTGATCCAGGCCAAACGATCCAGATCCACAGGAGGGCTTCGGCCCTCCTTTTTTCATGGCGTGCTGAAGTCTGGCCGGGGCCCGGGTTGGGTGTCAGTCAGCTTCGAAGCTGAGGGCCACACCGTTGTTGCAGTAGCGCCTGCCGGTGGGACGCGGCCCGTCGTTGAACACGTGGCCCTGATGGCCTCCGCAACGGCTGCAGTGATACTCGGTGCGGGGCACGATCAGCTTGAAATCCCTTCTGCTGCCGATCGCCTCCGGCAGGGCGGCGAAGAAACTGGGCCAGCCGGTGCCACTGTCGTATTTCGCCTCGGATCGGAACAGGGGCAGTTCGCAGCCGGCGCAGCGGTAGGTGCCCGGGCGTTTCTCGGCGTTGAGGGCGCTGGAGAACGGCCGTTCGGTGGCCTCACGCCGCAGAACGGCATAGCTCTCCGGGCTCAGGCGCTCCTGCCATTGGCTGTCACTGAGCTGCCAGGCCGGATCTGCGGCCGGGCTGGCGGCATCGGCGGTGGCGGCCCGGCCCAGCAGGGCCGCCAGGGCGGACCCCAGCGAGCTCAGTCCGAGAATGGCGATGAGGCTGCGGCGCTTGAGCATCAGGCCCTCAACCCAGCCAGCCGGCGCTCAACACCACCGCCAGTGACAGAAACACCAGCAGCAGCGTCCAGGTGATGCGGTTGAGGGTCTGTTCCGCACTGCGGGCGCTGGTGAACATCGAGCCGCCGCTCGCGGCCAGTCCGCCCATGCCGTCACCCTTCGGACTGTGGAGCAGCACGGTGATGATCAGCAGCACGGCTGAGCCCACCCAGACCCAGGTGAGCACGCTGGTGAGCATGGAAATTCCCGGTTGGCAGGCTGAAGCCTAAGGGTTCTGAGCCCAGGCCCCTGATCCTCAGACGCCCAGGGCCTGGGGTATGCGCTTGGCGGCGGCACTGACCGCGGCGGGGACCACCAGTGACACCCCACTCATGGACGCCGGTTTGGGCAGGTTGAGGATCTCCAGCAGCGTGGGGGCGATGTCGGCAAGCCCGCCGTGTTCGCGCAGCTGGATGTCATTGCCGTGGCCGGGCAGCTTGCGGCGCTCGCCCTCCACCAGGATCACCGGCACCGGATTGGTGGTGTGGGCCGTCCAGGGCCGGCCGTCGCTGCCCTGCATCACTTCGGCGTTGCCGTGGTCGGCCGTGATCAGCATCGTGCCGCCCATCCGGCCGGTGGCCTCCAGCAGCCGGCCCACACAGCGGTCAACCGTGCCGATGGCGGTGGTGGCGGCCTGCATCTTGCCGGTGTGGCCCACCATGTCGGGGTTGGCGTAGTTGATCACCACCAGGGCATACATCCCCTTTTCAATCGCGGCGATGCAGCTGTCGGTGAGCTGCTCAGCCGACATCTCAGGTGCCTGGTCGTAGGTGGCCACCCGCGGAGAGGGCACCAGGTGACGATCCTCACCGGGGAACGCCTGCTCGATGCCCCCGTTCATGAAGTAGGTGACATGGGGGTATTTCTCGGTTTCGGCGGTGCGGAACTGCCGCAGTCCAGCCTCTGACACCACCTGCCCGAGCAGGCCGTCGAGGGATTCGGGCGGAAAGGCCACCGCCACCGGCAGACCCTTCTCGTACTGGGTGAAGGTGACCACGTCCAGATCGTTCAGCAGGGTGCGGGGAAAGGCGCTGAAGTCGGGCAGCACCAGAGCCCGGATCAACTGGCGCACGCGGTCGGGACGGAAGTTGAAACACACCAGGCTGTCGCCGGACTTCATGTGTCCATTGCTCACGCGCACCGGCTCGAGAAATTCATCGCCCACGTCTGCCTGGTAGGAGGCCTCAATCACCTCTGCCGGGCTCAGCGTTGTGAGGGGCTCGGCTTCCGTGAGCAGCCGGTAGGCCTTCTCGGTGCGGTCCCAGCGGGTGTCGCGGTCCATGGCCCAGTAGCGGCCGCAGAGGGTGGCGATGCGGCCCACGCCGGCCGCCTCGATCTGCCGCTCCAACTCGGCGACGAACCGCGGCGCGCTGTTCGGGGCCGTGTCGCGGCCGTCGGTGATGACATGGACACACACATCGCGGAGGCCCCGGCCGGCCGCCCAGTGCAGCAACCCCCCGACGTGGTCGATGTGGCTGTGCACACCACCGTCGGAGCAGAGACCGATCAGGTGCAGCGTGCCGCCGCTGCCCAGCAGACGCTCTGCCAGGGCGTCCAGGGCGGGATTGGTCGCCAGGGAGCCATCGCGCACGGCCTGGCTGATGCGCACCAGCTCCTGGCGGATGATGCGACCACTGCCGATGGTGAGGTGGCCCACCTCGGAGTTGCCCATCTGGTCATCGGGCAGACCCACGGCCGCCCCGCTGGCTTCGATGAGGGTGTGGGGATAGGCGTGCCAGAGCGCGTCCATCACCGGGGTGTCGGCGCTGCGGATGGCGTTGTGTTCATCCTCATGGCGGTATCCCCAGCCATCGAGGATGGTGAGCACCACCGGGGCGACAGGCGCACGGGATTCAGAGCCGTTGCTGCCGATCGCGGTGCCGGTGCCGGGAGCGGATGTCGTGCTGGCCGAGGCGACTGAATCCTGGGAGGGGAAAGCTGACATCGGGGACGAACCTGAATTCACCGGACGGCGTGCACTCAGTGTTGAGACGGAAGGGATGAGACGGAATGTCTGAGACCGAATGCAGGCGTTCTGAAGGAATGGACTGGGAAATGGTTGTGCGCAGTGGAACTCAGGCGTGGTGCGGGGGCGCTGTGCAGTGGTGCAGGGTGCACTGGTGCGGGGCGCCGTGTGGAGTCAGGGTTGCACCGGCAAGGCAGGGTTGCGGTGCGAGGGGATCCGGTGGCAGGGCTGTAGTCGCCGGTGGGGGATGCTGACGCACGCCAGGAAATCCCAACCTACAGCCCGAATGTTGCCATTTTCTTTCGATTCCCCTCTCTCGTCAGGTTTTGGTCACATCCCCGGGTCCCTAGGATTTAGCCAGCCGCGGCGGCCCGATGGAGCGCCTGGAAATCCTCTCCAGGGCTGAGCTGTCCCGCACCCTGGACCGGTTGGCAACCCAGGTGCTGGAAGCGGTGGTCGACAGCCGTCATCTGGTCTTGCTCGGAATCCCCACGCGTGGGGTGGCCCTGGCTGAGGTGCTTGGCAACCGCCTGGCCGAGCTCTGCGGCCACGCGGTGGAACAGGGCAGTCTCGACCCCACCTTTCACCGCGACGATCTCGACCGCATCGGCACCCGCCTGGTGCAGGCCACCGATCTGCCGGTGGATCTCGACGGGCGACACGTGTTGCTGGTGGATGATGTGATCTTCACCGGCCGCACCGTCAGGGCCGCCCTCGACGCGCTTCAGGCCTGGGGACGGCCGCGGCGGGTGAGCCTGCTGGTGATGGTGGACCGGGGGCACCGGGAACTGCCCATCCAGCCGGATTTCTGTGGACGCGTCCTGCCCACCAGCCGTCAGGAGACCATCCAGCTCTGCCTCATGGGCGTGGATGGGGAGGAGGGGGTCTACCTGCTGCGCCCTTGAGGGCCCAGCCCCGCCTTCAGGTCTGCTCCAATTCGTCGGCGCGGAAGTGGGCGCGGAATTTGCCGAAGGCCACCACCACAGGCAGGGTGGGGCTGATCACCCGGCCTTTCCAGTCGTTGAGAACCGACAGCACTTCACCCTGCTGTCCCTGCAGATCGAAGGCCTGACCACGGTGCTGGGGATGGTGATACACCACCACGCTGCTGCAGACCTTGACCTGATCTCCTGGCTGCATGGCCTCCCCGGGATGTGCTGCCAATCCTGTCACGCAGGCCGTCAGCGCTGGCAGGCCGATTCCGGGCCAAGCTCCACCACCCGTCCACCCAGGGCTGCACAGCCCTTGTTGAAGGCCTCCCAGTCATCCATCCCCTGGGCAATCAGCCGGCTCACCTCCGCATCCAGGCGCTCGACCGGCACGCTGTGGCGCAGCTCTCCGTGGCTGTCGCGCTGGCGCTCCTGCTCGCTCAGGCGGTTGAGGTTGGCCTTCACCTGGGCACGCACCGCCTCCCCCTGCTGCTGCCACCAGGGATGGTCCAGGCGGTTGAGGGCATCGAGGGCCTCCCACCAGCGCTGTTCCGCCACCAGGCGCCGTGATCGCTCCAGACCCTGACGGTTGCGCTCCCAGATCTGGCGTAACTGATCGCCAAGGGCGGAGCGGTCGGGCCGGGTGTGCTCGCCCATGGGCTCAAGCCGGGCGAGGCTGGCGTCCAGATCTCCGGTCTGGAAGAGCTCCAGGGCCTGCTGCTTGAGGCTCTGCTGCCAGGCGTCGAGGAGGCTGCGGTCCTCGGGAGTGCCGGTCTCGGAGTTCACCAGCTGCAGCTGCAGCTGCAGGGCCTCGGCCCAGCGCCGCTGCTCCCATAGCTGGGCGGCCTTGCGGCGGCGGCACTCCCCCTGGGCGCCCGGTGTCCGGTCCCCCAGCCAGCGCAGGGCCTGCAGTTGCTCCCCGTAGCGCACACAGGCATCGAGATCACCCCGCTCGGCGGCCTGTTCAAGCCGCTCGGGCAGCTCCCGCTCCCACCAGTACACCGTACCCAGGCCGAGGGCCACCACCCCCAGGGTGAGGCCCAGCCAGAGTCGAGGCAGCCTGTGGTGGCGCAGGGCCAAGGCGATCGAGCGCGATCTCCCATTTTGATGGGAGGGCGGGCCTGGCTGGCTGTCTGCTGGTGCGGCGCCGGCGTCGTCCACCCTCAGCGCACCGCTCCCAGGCGAAGGGGTCCGCGCCGTTCGCCGCTGAGCAGGTCGGTGGCCTCCACCAGCAACTGGCTTTCGGCGTCGATGCGGAACTGCAGCCGCAGGCGATCCTGCCCCTGTTGGCCGGGCGGGTTCATGGGCAGGGCCACGGGGCGCTGGGCCCAGGGCTGCACCCTGGCGGCGCCGGCGTCCCGGCTGCGCAGCACCGGCAGACCCGCTTCAAACACCACTTCGCGGCGCCGCTCGTCCAGCGGGTCCCCCAGCACCAGTTCCAGTGCCTGCTGGCCGTCACAGCTGCAGGCCAGCACCAGCTCCAGGGGCTGATCCGTGGGCCAGCTCTGGCCGGCCACGAACAACGGATGCCAGTGGTGGCGTCCACTGCGTTGTTCCCAGCAGCGCAGCGACACCCCCCGTGCCAGCACGTCCTTCACCTGCACACCAGGGGTCAGCGCCAGGGCACCGAGGGCCACGGCCTCCACGGGCCGCTGGTCCCGGATCGGCAAGTCGGCACAGCGCTGGAGGATCCAGTCGCGGATCGTCGGCAGCTGGCTGGTGCCGCCCACCGGCAGCACGGCCGTGATCCGCTCCAGGGAGATGCCGGAGCTGCGGCCGGCCGCCAGCACGTCGGCGAGCAGGGCGTCGAGCTGCTCGATCAGGCCGCACCCGTGCAACAGGTCGTCCAGGGCAGCCCGGCTCAGCCGCAGCTCCCGCGGGGGAGCCTGGGGCGGACTCCACACCACCAGGGCCTCGTTCTGCTCGCTGAGCTGGCACTTCAGCCGTTCGCAGGCCTCCAGCAACGGCCCGCTGGTCGCCTGGTCGGGGCAGAGCAGCGCGGCGATCCAGCGGTCGATGTCGCGACCGCCAAGCGACACCCCGGCCTTGCCGATCACCCGGGCGCAGCGCAGCTGCTGGCGGCTGTCCTGGAGGTCGCGGCCGGCGAAGCGCAGCAGCTGGGCGATCGGTGCCGCCCGGCCTTCCCCCCCCTCCAGCTGCACCAGGGAGAGATCGATCGTGCCCCCTCCCAGATCCAGCACCAGCACCGTGCTGCCGGCGGGCAGGCCGGCTCCGATCGCCGCGGCGGTGGGTTCATCCACCAGGGCCAGCTCGGGCACCTCCAGGTCGCTGCACACCTCCAGCAGCCACTGGCGGTAGCCGCGGTAGGCCTCCACCGGGGCGGTGAGCACCAGCCGCCGGGGCTCCAGCCCGGCCGGTAGGGCCCGCCAGAGATGGTGCAGCAGCAGGCTGCCGGCCTGTTCAGGGCTGACCCCACCGGCTCCGCGGGACGCCGGACCGGAGGCGATGCGGCGTTTGAAGTCGCGCTGAAGGCGGGGATCGTCCTGGTGGGCCAGACCCGCCTCCAGCACCTGCCGGCCGATCAGGGGGCGGGAGTGGGTGTCGTGGTGGAACCACAGCAGCGAGGGCACCACCACAGGGGAGGCCAGGCTGTAGGGGGGCAGGGCCAGCAGCTCGGGCGTGCCAGCGGGGGCCTGATGGGCCACCACGGTGGTGGTGCTGCCCAGGTCGATGGCCACGGTGCCTTGCATCGCGCTGCCCTGAATCAGGGACTTCTAGCGGCCTTCCACTAGGTTGGGGGCTGTGGCTGCCGTCGGATGCAAACTGGACTCGAGGTGAATTCCAAGGACCTGGCCCAGCGGGCCGAGAGCCTCATCCGCCACTCCAGCAACCGCTACCTCACCACCGTGCGCATCGCCTTTCGGGCCAAGCAGCGCCGCTTCGATGATTTCGACGGACTGCTGGACGACTCCATGATCAAGCCGGTGCAGCGGGCCATCATCGAACTCAGCGACGAGCAGGATCAACCTGCCCTGCTGCCCGGCTGAGCTTGGAGGTTCACGAGGGTCCTGGCTGGAGGTTGTGCCTGGATCCCGGCCGCGGCTCCTTCCCGGTGTTGCTCGGTGGCGAGGGCTGGGCGGTGGAGCTGCAGGCCGACGAGGCCAGGTCTCTGGCAGAGGGGTGTTGCCGCCTGGCCGATGAGCTGGCCGAGCTGTCCGAACGCCTGATGCCCGAAGAGGAGGTGAGCCTGGAGTTTGAGCGGGGCCCGCTCTGGTTGGAGCTGGAGGGGCGTCCTCAGGCTTGGCGGTTGCGCTTTGTCCTCACTCCCGGAGCTGCGGCCCGGGGGGTCGAGGCCGGCTGGAGTGAGGTCGCCTCCCAGTCCGTGGTGGCGGCCCTGCGCCAGGGCCTGGCGTTCAGTCCTGATCGGGCCTGGCGGTGAGCCGGTGCAGGGCGCTGTAGTCGAGGGCGTCCAGCGGGCCTGCTTCGGCCTCGGCCAGGAGATCCACCAGGCCCTGCAAGCCACGGGTGTCGAGGCCCCGCTCCCGGGCCGCCGCCAGGAACAGCAGCAGATCCTTGCGCAGGTGAGCCGTGGGGAAGTTGGGCTGGTCGTAGTCGTCTGCCAGCAGGCGCGGCAGCTTCTTGTCGAATGTGGGGGCGTAAAGAGCACTGCCGCGCAGCAGGTCCATGAAGTGCTCCACATCCACGCCGCTGGACTGCACCAGATGCAGAGACAGGCTGAAGGCGTGGGTGAGGCTGACGATCAGCTGATTGAGAGCCAGCTTGGTCTCCAGCGCAGCACCCAGTGGGCCCAGCAGCCGTGGCTCCGGGCCCAGCCGCGTGAGCACGGGCAGCGCCGTCTCGAACAGGGCCCCAGGGCCTGCGGCCATCACCTGCAACCTGCCGGCCAGGGCCTCCGGGCGGCTGCCCAGCACCGGCACCTCCAGGTAGGCGCCGCCCGCCGCGCCGATCGCCGCCCCGAGTTCGCGGCTCTCGGCAGGGGCGATGGTGCCCATCTGCAGCACCCGTTGGTCCTGGAGTGGGCAGCGCTGCAGCACCGAGCGCGTCGCGGCTCCATCGCTCAGCACCGTGATCACCCAGTCGCAGCCCTTCAGGGCCTCCTGCGGTTCGCGGCAGCCCCTGGCACCGAGCGCCACCAACGGCTGCAGCCGCTGGTGGCTGCGATTCCAGGCCTGCACCACCACGTCCTGCTCCAGCAGCCGCTGGCCGATGGCGGTCCCGAGCAGCCCGGTTCCCAGCAGAGCAACGGTGGTGATGCCAGCCATGGCCCAGGCATGCGGGGCACCAGCATGAAGCAGCCGTGGCCCTGAGAATGACCAGGCTGCTGGCCGCTGATCAGCACTGCTGATCACTCCAGCTGGGGGCTGGATCCCCCCTGCGGGGCCTGGCTTTTCCCCAGGCTTTCCCCAGGGCAAGGCCGCGACCCTCGCGCTCCCCCTTGGTGCTGTGGAATACGGCCCGCTTGCCCAGCCTGCCCTTGACAGCGGCGGCCGTGCCCCCGGCGTCCGGGGCGGGCGTCGCGCTCCTCGCCGGGAACCCTTGTTTGCACTGGGATCTCAGGCTGGGAGCGGCTGCAGATGGGGCACTGGCCTGGATTTGACGGCCCCGGGGGCGTTCGGGATTCTTGGGCTCGCTTCGGGGGAAGAGCCATGGACACGAAGGTCACGATCAGCCGCTCCACCCGCGCTGCCGAACCCGGCCATCCCCCGGCTGCCGGGGGTCAGCCGGAAGACCAGGGCGAGCCGATGGTGAGCCTGCGGGCGGAGGTGCCCGAGGCCCTGCTGGTGTCGATGCGGCTGTTCATCGATGCCCATCCCAACTGGGATCAGTACCGCCTGTTCCAGGCGGCCGTGGCCGGTTTCCTGGTGCAGAACGGGGTGCAGAGCCGGGATGTCACCCGCTGCTACCTGGCCCATCTGTTCCCCTCTCGGGGACCCTTCCACGGCGGTTGAACAGCTGGCGGTAGGCCGCCACCAGGATGCAGGCCGTCACCGGAAGGGAGGCCGCCAGGCCCACCACCAGCAGCAGAAACCCCGACAGCAGCACCAGACCCAGCAGCAGCGTCAGGCCCAGCGCCTGCAGCCAGTGGGGGTCGATGGCCGCCCGGCCGCGGCGGAACGACTCCAGGGGCCCATGCCCCCCCAGCACGGTCAGGGGCAGGCTGAGCAGCTGATCGGTGACCACGTAGATCACCGCGGCCCCCCCCGCCAGCAGTGGCAGCGGCACCAGCAGGGGCTGCAGCAGGGCCAGCAGCCAGGCGCTGGCCTGGGCCAGACGGAAGATCACCGCCAGCACCAGCAGCACCAGGGCTGACGTGCCGCCGGCTCGCCCCAGGGCCCGCCAGTCCAGCCGCAACAGATCCCGCAGCCGCGGCCGCTGCCGTTTCAGCGCCGTGTTCGCCCCTCGCAGCAGGCCCACCACCAGCCAGAGGTTGCTGAGCAGGTAGGCGAGCCAGGCCAGCAGGAAGCCTGCGCGCGCCAGCGCGTCGGTCTGGCCATAGACATTCACGATCCGCTCGCCGCTGAAGCGGATGGCCAGTTGGCAGAGCACATTCAGGCCGCCCACCAGCAGGGTGAACGGGATCAGGGTGCTGCTGCCGCGGCGGAAGCCATCCCAGCCCTCTTCCAGAGCGCGGCGGATGGCGATCGGTGGGGTTGTGGGCGCGGTGGCCCCCATCAGCTCTCCAGCAGCTTCAGGATCCGCTCGGCGCTGCTGTCTGGCACCGGCACAATGGAGAGGCGGTTACCCCGGCGCACCACGCCCAATTGCTCCGGCGTGAAGGTCTGCCGCAGGGTCTCCAGCGACAGCAGGGTGGGGAACTGGCGCACGTAGCCCAGGCGCACACAGTCCCAGCGGGGTTTGTCCTGGCTGGAGGCCGGGTCGTGATACTTGGAGTTGGGATCGAACTGGGTGGGGTCCACCAAGCCGGTCTCCAGCACCTCCATCAGCCCCACGATGCCAGGTGGTTTCGTATTGGAGTGATAAAAAAAGGCCAGGTCGCCCACCGCCATGCTGCGCATGAAGTTGCGCGCCTGGTAGTTGCGGATGCCGTCCCAGAGGGTGGTCTGCTCCCGCTGGAGATGCTCGATGCCATAGACATCCGGCTCGCTCTTCATCAGCCAGTAGGCCACCGCAGGCGTTTGCTCATCTGCGTGGATGCTACGGATCACCGCGCTGGCCGTCTGCTCCGGGGCTCCCCGGATCAGAGCCGGGCCACCAGGCCGCGGAAATGCTCCCCTCGGGCTTCGAAATCGGCGTACTGGTCGAAGCTGGCACAGGCCGGAGAGAGCAGCACCGCCGTGCAGCCCAGTTGCTCGGCCAGCATCGCGGCCAGGGGCACCGCCTGCTCCAGCCCGGGGCAGGTGTCGATGCGGCCGGCATAACCCTGATCGTGCAGCAGCCCCGCGAACATCCCCTGCGCTTCTCCAAAGAGCACCACGGCCCTGGCGCTTTGCCTCAGGGCCGCCACCCAGGCGCTGGCCTCACCGATCTTCGCCTGGCCACCGGCCAGAACCACCAGCGGCCCGTCGAGGGCCTGGAGGGCCACCTCGGCGGCGTCGTAGTTGGTGGCCTTGCTGTCGTTGAAGAAACGCACCTGCCGCCAGGTGCGGATGAGTTCCAGGCGGTGGGGGACTCCGGGGAAGCTGCGCAGGGCCGCCTCCATGGTGGGGCCATCCAGGCCTGCCTCGAGTCCGGCTGCCACCGCCAGCAGCATGTTCTGACGGTTGTGGGATCCCGGCATGGCCAGGGCATCGGCGGCCATCAGCTCACAGGGCTGCCCGCCCCGGATGTGCAACACCCGCTCCGATTCGATCCAGAGGGCCGGTTCGATCCCAGGGGCCAGGGGCTGCCGCGGCCCGGCCGTCACCCAGATCGCCTGATCCCAGCTCGCTGCCCTGGATCGCAGGTCGGGATCATCGCCATTGAGCACCCGCACCGCACTGCGCTCCAGCAACCGGCGTTTGATGCTGCGGTAGTGATCCACCGTGCCATGCCGCTCGAGATGGTCGGGGGTGAGGGTGGTCCAGATGCCCACCTGCGGCGCCACCGCGTCGCAGGACTCGATCTGGTAGCTGCTCAGCTCCACCACCAGCCACTCGGGAAGCCCTCGCGTGCTCTGGCGCCGCTCCAGCACGGTTTCGGCCGCGGAGCGGCCCACGTTGCCGGCCATCTCCCCATCACGGCCGGCGCTGCGCAGCAGGTGGTGCACCAGATGGGTGACGGTGGTTTTGCCGTTGGTGCCGGTGATGCCGATCCAGGGCACCGGGCGGCTGGCGTGCCAGGCCGGCTCCACTTCACCCTGCACGTCAATGCCCCGGGCGCGCAGGGCTTCCAGCACCGGATGATCCCAGCGGATGCCCGGGCTCACCACCACCCGCTTGAGGTCAGCGCCAAGCGCCAGGATGGCATCGAGATCCAGCCCCTGGTTGAGCTGCACGTTGATGCCCTGGCGGCGCAGTTGTGCGGCCTGCTTCTGCATCGTCTCCGTGCTGCGGCTTTCAAGCAGCACCACCCGTTCGCCGAGGGCCTGCAGCAAACGGGCGGCTCCGATACCCGAGCGGCCCATGCCGATCACGGCCGCTAGATCTGGCAGAGGGACCGGCGATCCGCTGGCAGAGACCTCCTGAGCAGCAGTGAAGGCAGCGGAAGTATCTCGGGTGCCGGACATGGCTGGACAGAAACTTCCGCTGAAAGAAGTGGGCGATACTGGAATCGAACCAGTGACTCCTACCGTGTCAAGGTAGTGCTCTACCTCTGAGCTAATCGCCCTTGATTGTCAAGCCGATCGCGTCACGCATCGCGTTGCGCAATGGTGCGGAATCTGACACATTGGACCTGCCCTGGGGCAGGGTGTCTTGACGCAAGGAACTGAAACCCGTGAGTGGTGGTTTTCAGTGTGGTGGGTTCAGCCGAGGTGGCGTCGACTCCATGGGGCACCACTCTGGGGTGGTGAATCCATGGTGGGTTTGTCGGTTTCCCGTGCTGCAGAAAGCTAGCAGCCCAGTTGCGCCCGGATCCGGCCCTCGCAGGCGCAGCCCTCAGCGGCGTTCCAGCTCGATCCGCCAGCGCTGGCGCTTCGTGGGCTGAATGCTGAGCACGGCCAGCTCACCGCGGCCGGCGATCTGCACCCGATCGCCTGCGGCCAGTTCCCGGCTGGATCGGTTGATCACCCCCCAGTTCACGCGCACCTGGCCGCTGCGGATCAGCTCGGCCATGCGTGTGCGCGACACCCCGAAGCCGGCGGAGGCGACCGCATCCAGCCGGCAGGAGGCCTCCACGCTGTGCCAGCGCCGCGGCTGCCGGCGCACGGGAACCTGCAGCGTGTCGATGGGCCTGGCCTGCAGCCGCACCTCCACGCTGCGCACCAGGCCCGCCAGCCCATCGAGGCTGCGGACCGCGGCGCCGCTCAGCACGCCCTGGCCGCCCCGGTCACCGCGCATCCAGAGATCGCCGATCGCCCCGGGGGCTGTGCCCAGGTCGAGCAGGGCCTGGCGCAGATCGGCGGGTTCGGCCGGATCGAAGAGAAAGTTGCCGCTGATCTCAAGCCCGGCCAGATCGGCCCCTGGGATCTGACGGTCCAGAGCACGCTCATCCTGGCTGCGCTGCAGCAGCAGGCACTGCCGTTCTGCCCCGGCGAAGCCGCCGTCGCTGTGAACCTCCAGTTCCGCCAGGGGCTCAAGGCGTTGCAGGACCTCGTCGCGCACGGCGGGATCGAGAAAGCCCGTCCAGCAGGGCTCCCAGGTGCGCAGTGCCGTGTCGGCGGCATCGAGCACGCTGGCCAGGGCGGCCGGATCGCAGCTGCCCTCGAGCAGCGCAACGCGCGGCAGCATCAGCTGTCGCCCAGGCGCACCACCGCCTGGGGACGGGCCTGCTGCAGAGTGCTCCAGGGCATCTCGGCGCCGGCGGCGGTTTCCACCAGCAGCAGCCAGCTGCCTTCCTCCACGCGGTTGCGCAGGCTGCGTAGGCGGTCGTCCTGCTCAGAGCGCACGCTGGCGGCTGCGGCAAAGCTGCCCATCCAGCCCGAGCCCAGGCCCAGCAGACCGCCGATCAGGTGGGAGCCCCAGTCGCCGGCGAAGGCGAAGGTGTCGAGGTCGGTGATGAAGGTGAACGTGAGGCCGGCGAAGAAGCCGAAGGGAATCAACCAGCGGGCCAGGGAGCGCTGCCGGCGCCGGCGACCGGCAGCCGGGTTGAGCCGCTCCACCGCGTCCATGGCCGTCTCGCCGGCACCCACGGCGATCAGCTGGGCCGGCGGCGGCTGCAGGGCGGCAAGCCGATCACGAACCTGATGCAGACGCTTCAGGTCATCGACCACCACCACCACACTGGTCAAGATCGGACTCCCATTCGCGCGTTGCCGGATTGATTCTGGCCGCTGCGCCCGAGGGGCTGCAGCAGGGGGCCGTCACTACACTGCACCCCCGGCTGACCTTCTCCCGCCGGGCATGACCAAGGTTCTCGTTTCCGATCCCATTGACCAGGCGGGGATCGACATCCTCTCCCAGGTGGCCACTGTCGATGTGCGCACCGGCCTGTCGGCCGAGGACCTCAAGGCGATCGTCGGCGACTACGAGGGCCTGATGATCCGCTCGGGCACCACGGTGACCGCTGAGATCATCGAGGCCGCCACAAAGCTGCGCATCATCGGCCGGGCCGGGGTGGGCGTCGACAACGTGGACGTGCCCGCCGCCACCCGGCGCGGCGTGCTGGTGGTGAACTCTCCCGAGGGCAACACGATCGCCGCCGCTGAGCATGCCCTGGCGCTGATGCTCTCCCTCTCGCGCCATGTGCCCCACGCCCACGCCAGCACCATGGCCGGCGGCTGGGACCGCAAGACCTACGTGGGGAACGAGCTCTACAAGAAGAAGCTCGGCGTGGTGGGCCTGGGCAAGATCGGCTCCCATGTGGCCCGGGTGGCCAAGGCGATGGGTATGGAGCTGCTGGCCTACGACCCGTTCGTCTCCGAGGAACGGGCCCAGAGCATGCAGGTGAAGCTGCTGCCCCTGGCCGATCTGTTCGTCCAGGCCGATTACGTCACCCTGCACCTGCAGCGCACCCCCGACACCGAGAACCTGGTGAATGCCGAGCTGCTGCGCACCATGAAGCCCACGGCCCGGCTGGTGAACTGCGCCCGGGGCGGGATCGTGGATGAGGCGGCCCTGGCCGAGGCGGTGGAGGCGGGCGTGATCGCCGGCGCCGCCCTCGATGTGTTCGCCAAGGAACCTCTGGCGGCCGATTCAGCGCTGCGCACCGTGAAGGAGCGGCTGGTGCTCACTCCCCACCTGGGGGCCAGCACCGCCGAGGCCCAGGAGAACGTGGCCATCGATGTGGCCGAGCAGATCCGCGATGTGTTGCTCGGGCAGCCGGCCCGCAGCGCCGTGAACATCCCTGGCCTCAATGCCGAGGTGATGGAGCAGCTCCGGCCCCATCTGCAGCTGGCGGAAACCCTCGGCCAGCTGCTCAGTCAGCTGGCCGGCGGCCAGATCAGTGAGCTGGAGGTGAGGCTGCAGGGTGAGTTTGCCGCCCATCCCGCCCAGCCCCTGGTGGTGGCGGTGCTCAAGGGGGTGCTCTCCACCGCTCTGGGCGATGCCATCAACTATGTGAACGCCAGCCTGGAAGCCAAGGACCGCGGCATCCACGTGCTGGAGGTGAAGGATGAGGCGGCCCGTGACTATGCCGGCGGCTCCCTGGAACTCCGCTCCCGCAGCAGCAAGGGGAACCACAGCGTCAGCGGGGCCGTGTTCGGTGATGGCGACCTGCGCGTCACCGCCATCGACGAGTTCCCCGTGTCGGTGAGCCCCAGCCGCCACATGCTGTTCACCCGCCACCGCGACATGCCCGGGATCATCGGCTGCATCGGCTCGGTGCTGGGTGAGCACAATGTCAACATCGCCTCCATGCAGGTGGGGCGCCGGATCGTGCGCGGCGATGCCGTGATGGTGCTCAGCCTCGACGACCCGATTCCCGCCAGCCTGCTGGAGAGCATCCACGGGATCGATGGCATTCAGGAGGCCCACCCGGTGACCCTGCTCTGAGCGGTCTGACCCGACGCGCCATCGTCATGCCTCAGTCCTGGTGGCGTCTGCAGATGCCCTGCCCCCCGGAGCTGGAGGAATCCCTGCTCTGGAAACTCGACAGCCTGGGCATTCCCCGCCTCGCCGTGCGTCACCGCCCGGAACACCCCGACCAGCGGCAGCTGCTGGCCTGGCTGCCGGCCGCCGACTGGCCCGAGCCTGAGCGCCAGCGGCTGCAGGCGGCCCTGGCGCCCCTGGCGGAGCCCTTCGGCCTGCCCCTGCCGCCGATCAGCTGGGAGCAGCAGGACGATGAGGACTGGAGCCTGAGCTGGAAGCAGCACTGGCGCCCCGACCCGGTGGGCGAGCGGCTGCTGATTCTCCCCTCCTGGTTGGAGGTGCCTGCCGATTGCGCCCAGAGGTTGGTGATCCGCATGGATCCCGGCAGTGTCTTCGGCACAGGCAGCCATCCCACCACCCGGCTCTGCCTGGAGGCCCTGGAGGGGATGGCCCCGGACCTGAGCGGCCTGCGGGTGGCAGATCTGGG
This sequence comes from Cyanobium sp., assembly GCA_007135755.1. GTDB lineage: Bacteria > Cyanobacteriota > Cyanobacteriia > PCC-6307 > Cyanobiaceae > NIES-981. The sequence continues at coordinate 23,194 of SLIG01000007.1, read as the reverse complement.
TTGTGGCAGCGGCATCCTCGGCCTTGCCGCCCTGCAGCTCGGCGCCCCGTCCGTGGCCGCGGTGGACACCGATCCCCTGGCGGTGCGGGCCACGGCCGGCAACGCCCGGGCCTGCGGCCTGCAGCAGCGTCTGCGGGTGCGGCAGGGCTCGGTGGAAACGTTGGCGGAGCTGCTGGAGTCGCGGCCGGCCGACCTGCTGCTATGCAACATCCTGGCCTCGGTGATCGAGGCCCTCTGCCCCGCCTTCGAGGCCGTGCTCGCCCCGGCTGGGCTGGGGTTGCTGAGCGGCCTGCTGGTGTCCCAGGAGCCGCGGCTGCGCCAGGCGCTGGCGGCCCAGGGGTGGAGTGCTGCCCTCACGGCCCGCCAGAGCGACTGGGGTTTGCTGACGATTCGCAGGGCCTGAAGCGCGGCGGCCCCGGCTGGCCGGGGTGTTGCATAAGGCACGCTGATAGGTGATCTGGCTTTGATTGGGCTTCCGCCGCCCAGCCCCCGAAACCGACAGGAACGGTGGCCGCCCGATGTAGGAAGGGCAGGTCCCACAGGCCCGGTCGCCCGGGTGCCTGCGAGCCCCTATCCCTTCCATGGCTTCCTACAAGGTCACCCTCATCAACGAGAGCGAGGGCCTCAACAAGACCATCGAGGTTCCCGACGACCAGTACATCCTCGACGCCGCTGAAGAGCAGGGCATCGACCTTCCGTACTCCTGCCGCGCCGGTGCCTGCAGCACCTGTGCCGGCAAGCTCACCGCCGGAACCGTTGACCAGTCCGACCAGAGCTTCCTCGACGACGATCAGATTGAGGCGGGCTTCGTGCTCACCTGCGTCGCCTACCCCACCAGCGACTGCACCATCACCACCCACGCCGAAGAAGAGCTCTATTGAGCCCAGTGGGTTGAATCCGGCCCATCCTTCCGCCACCCTCCGGGGTGGCTTTTTCATGTCTGCCCTGTTCCCGTTCGCCCGCGCCGCTAAGCAGCTGCTGCCGCCCGGCTCTGAACACACCAGCGCCGGCGGCCAGTACAGCTACCGGATCCTGGGGCCCTGCTGCCGCCTGTTTGACCGTGATGAGCTGCCCTGGCCCTGCTGCCGCCTGGCCTGGCGCAGCAAGGAGCCCAGCTGGCGCCGCGTCGGCCGCCGTTTCGTGGCCGACCTGGCCGCCCGCCGCTGTCCCTCCTACGCCGTGGACCTGCTGCTGCCCGGTGCCAGGCCCACCCGCACGGTGGTGACGTTGTTCCCCGTGCGGCTGCGGCCTGCCCTGCAGGAGTGGTGGTACAGCAAGCAGCCTGGCTCCATGGATCCCGCCAACGTCTCACCCCCCACAGGTTCAGCCCACGGCGGGGCGGAAGCAGCGGGCCAGGAGCCGATTGATTCCCATGAAAAAACCGGTGCCTGAGGCACCGGTGAGGCGTCCACTGCGTTGGCTCCCGGGGTTGGAGAAGCCGGCTTGCGGCGAAGGGGTCAGAAGTAGATCTTGCCGCCGCCCCACTGCACGCCCTGCGCCTTGGGTGCGGTGAGGATGAAACCGGCCATCAGGCGCAGATCCTCATCGTCCAGATCGCGCATCTTCACGAAGATGTCGCTGCTGCGGATGCTGGGGTGCACATCGGCGATGGAGTACTCACCGTCGTAGCTGGTGGGATCCTTCATGTAATCCACCAGGGCCTCCACGTTGTCCCGTGACGGGGTGGCCAGGGCCAGGGTCTCCGGATCCAGCCCCACGTTCTGGTTGGTCTTGGTGATTCCGCCGGCGTGGCATTCGCCGCAGCTCCGGTTGAACTGCCTGCGCCCGGCCTTGATCTCCTGCTCGGTGAAGGTCACGGTGCTGCCATCGGGGCCGGCGGGCACGGTGAGCTGCTCGGCGGTCCACTGCGCGGCAAGGGCCGGACCGCTGAAGCCCACGCAGAGCGAGAACATCAGGGGCAGGGCCACCAGGGCGCGCAGGCACGCGCGCAGGGCCCGGTGGAGGGAGAGGGTGGCGAAGGCCGGAGGGGTGGAGGCCATGGAGAGAAGCCGGAAGGTTGGCGGTGACAACCGCGTCGCAGATCTTGTATCACGGGGGCCGGGGGCTCCGCTCCGGATTCGGGAGAACTGTTGCAGGCTCAGGCGCCTGGCCCATCCGCCGCCATCACGTCCGGCTCCTCTGCCAGCACATCGATGCTGAGAAAATCACGGGCGAGCACGGTGCTGGGAAAGATCGCCCGGGCCTCCGCCAGCAGATCGTCGGGGGTGACGGCGTTGCCGGGCCCGTAGCGGGGGCTGAAGTGGGTGAGGGCCAGCTGCTTCACCCCCGCGGCCAGGGCCGTCTGGGCCGCCATGGTGGTGGTGGAGTGCTGGCGGGCAAAGGCCAGCTCGGCCTCGGCGTGGGCGAAGGTGCTCTCATGGATGAGCAGATCGGCGCCTGCCGCCAGCTCCACCGCCGCCTCACAGAACACGGTGTCGGTGCAGTACACCACGCTGGCGCCCGGCCTCTCCGGACCGCAGAGGCTGGCGCCGTTAATGATCCGCCCGTCCTCCAGGGTGACGCTGGCCCCTTGCTTCAGCCGGGCGTAGATCGGGCCCGGCGGTATGCCCAGTTGCCTGGCCCTGGCCACATCGAAGCGCCCCGGGCGGGGCTTCTGATCCACCCGGTAGGCGAAGGCGGGTACCCGGTGCGTCAAGGGGGTGCAGCGCACGCTGATGTCCTCCAGCTCCAGCACCGCTGTGCCGGCCGCCGCCGCCGGCCCCACGCGGTGGTGGCGCAGGGGGTAGCTGATACGGGTGGAGCTGGTGTGCAGCACCCCCTCGAGGAAATCGCGCAGCCGGTCGGGGCCGTAGAGGTCGATGCCCGGGCAGGTGCCCGCCAGGCCGAGACTGGCCAGCAGGCCCGGCAGACCAAACACATGGTCGCCGTGCATGTGCGTCACGAAGATCCGCCGCAGCTGACTCACCCGCAGGTCGCTGCGCAGGAACTGATGCTGGGTTCCCTCGCCGCAGTCGAACAGCCAGAGCTCTGCGCGCTGAGGCAGGCGCAGGGCCACGGCGGACACATTGCGGCCCCGGGTTGGCACCCCGGAACTGGTGCCGAGAAACGTGACCTGCACAGGGGGAGGACCTCTGGCGCATGTTGCCACGCCAGCCACAATGGGCGACCCCGTGAACTTCACCGTGTCGCTGTCCCTGCGCCCGTGGACACCGGTGCTCGCTCTGGTGGCCATCACCGTCCCAGCTGCCGTCTCTGGCGATACCCCCCTCCAGGCCCGCCCCGGTGAGCCCGACGTGCGGGTGTTGCTGGCGGAAGGCCCGACCCTGTCGCTGGCCTCCCTGGGCCAGCCGCTGCGGATCCAGCCCGGCGGCGTTCAGCTTCCCGCCCGCACCACCGCCACCGTGTCCGTCCAGGGCGGAACCGTGCGTCTGCTGCTGCCGGGGGCCAGCGGCGGGCAGGCCCCCACCAACGTTCAGCTGCCCCCATCGTCGGCCTACTGGCTGGAGCCCGTTCCCGGCACCGCTCCCCAGGCCGACGGAGTCTTCCAGCTGCAGCAACGGCGCTACCCGGGCCGGCTGCGCCTGCTGGCCTCCGGCGGCAAGCTGCAGGCCATCAACCACGTGCCCCTGGAGATCTATCTGCCCAGCGTGGTGGGCAGCGAGATGCCCGCCAGCTGGCCCCAGCAGGCCCTGCGTGCCCAGGCGGTGGCCGCCCGCACCTACGCCCTGCGCCAGCTCAGACCCGCTGCCGCCTACGACCTCAAGGCCACGGTCAGCAGCCAGGTCTACAAGGGCCTGGAGGCGGAGACCGCCTCCACCCGTGAGGCCGTGGTCAGCACCCGCGGTCAGGTGCTGATGTTCGGCTCCAACCTCGCCAACACCGTGTTTCACAGCAGCAGCGGTGGCCTCACCGAAAACAGCGGTGACATCTGGCAGCAGCAGCTGCCCTATCTGGTGAGCGTGCCCGATTTCGATCACGACAGTCCCGTGCACCAGTGGCAGGAACTGCTGCCCGCCGACCGGCTGCGGCAGGCCTTCACGGAAACGGGTGGGGTGTACCGCATCGATGTGCTGTCCACCACCGCCACAGGACGGGTGCGCCAGGCCCGGGTGGTGGGTCCCAGCGGCACCCTGGTGGTCACCGGGCCCCAGCTGCGCTCGCGCCTGGGGCTGCGCAGCACCCAGGTGCGCTTCGAGGTGCTTGATCCCCAGCCTGCCCTGGCCCAGTCCCCGCCGCTGCCGCCAGCGCCGATGGGGATACCGATTGTCCCGTCAGTAGGTGCCACACCGCGGCTGCCGATCCCCGTCGTGAAGTCTGCCGGTGCCGCTGCTGGCCCCGCCGCTCACTCCCTGGCGGACGGGCCTGCTCGCCCCGCCCCCCAGCCGGCGCTGCTGGCCGTGGGCCGCGGCTTCGGCCACGGCGTGGGCATGAGCCAGTGGGGCGCCCTGGCCATGGCTCGCCGGGGTGAGAGCCACGAGCGCATCCTCAGCCATTACTACCGGGGTACGGTGCTGCGACCGTTCGGCCAGCCCTGAGCCCGCTTGAGTGCAGACAGTCCTCCAAGGCTGGCCCTCACCCTCCTGGATGACGGCAAGGCCGTGGCCCGCCACGTGGCCCGGGAGCTGCTCAGCCACGCGTTGGCGCCGCAGCCGAGCTGCCTGGGACTGGCCACCGGCGCCACCATGCTGCCCGTGTACGCCGCCCTGGTGGAGGCGGCGCGGCGGCTGTCGGACGGGCAGAGCCAGCACCTGCGCCGCCACTGGCTGAGTTACAACCTCGACGAGTACGTGGGCCTGGGCTGCAGCCATCCCCGCTCCTTCGCCGCCTTCATGCAGGGCCGTCTCACCGAGCCGCTGGGGCTGGATCCAGCCGCTGTGCGGCTGCCCGATGGCCTGGCGTCCGATCCCATGGCCGAGGCTCAGCGCTATGCGGCCGAGATCCGCGCTGCGGGCGGCATCGGCCTGCAGCTGCTGGGCCTGGGGGTGAACGGCCATGTGGGCTTCAACGAGCCGCCCTGCGACGCCACCAGCACCTGCCGGCCCGTGCGGCTCTGCGCCGCCACCCGCCGGCACAATGCCGCTGCCTTCGCCGGGGATCCAGCCGCGGTGCCCGAGTGGGCCATCACCCTGGGCCTGGCGGAGATCCTGGCGGCCCGGCGCATCCTGCTGGTGGTCACAGGAGCGGCCAAGGCGGATGTGCTGGGGCGTCTGCTGCGCCGTCGGCCATCCCCCGAACTGCCGGCCAGCTGGCTACAGGGGCACCCGGCCGTGGAGGTGGTCGCCGACCGGGCCGCCCTCAGCCGCGTGGCCGGTGTCGCCTGAGCTCGCCAGGCCGCCGGCTCAAACCATCAGTTCCTCCAGCAGCGCGGCGTCGGCCTCCAGGTTCGTGGTCACGGCGCGCACGTCATCGAGTTCCTCGAGGGCATCGAGCATGCGCAGGCAGGCCCGCAGCGGCTCGGGATCGCTGAGCGGGCAGCTGAGCTGGGGGATCCAGCGGTGCTCCCAGCCGTTCACGGTCAGCCCCTGGCGGCGCAGGCCGTCCTGCAGGGCCTCCAGCTGCTCGAAGGGCGCCACCACGTCGGCCGACCCATCCCCGCGTCCCGCTCCGTCAGCCCCCAGCTCATACCCGAGCACGCTCACCCCAGCCTCGCTCTCGAGGGTCAGCAGGATCTCCAGAAGCCGCTCCTCATCAAGGCCGGGGAGCTGCACCCAGGCCACGCTGCGCTGCTCGAACAGGTAGCCCACGCAGCCCGTCTCGCCCAGATTCCCCCCGTGCTTGCCGAAGGCCAGCCGCAGGTCGGCGGCGGTGCGGTTGCGGTTGTCGGTGAAGGCCTCCACCAGCACGGCCACCCCGCCGGGGCCGTAGCCCTCGTAGCGCACGGCCTCGAACGACTCGGCCCCGCCGCTGAGCTGGCCGGAGCCTTTGGCGATCGCCCGCTCGATGTTGGCGTTGGGCACCCCCGCCGCCCTGGCCTTCTCGATCGCCGTGCGCAGCTGGAAATTACCCGCCGGATCGGCGCCCCCCCGGGCCGCCACGGTGATCTCCCGCCCCAGACGGGTGAACAGCGCGCCCCGCTTGGCATCCACCACCGCCTTGGTGCGCTTGATCTGGGCCCATTTGCTGTGGCCGGCCATGGGGGATGGGGCGGGGGGGAGCGACGATCGACATCACCCGGCCGCCTCGAGCACCAGCTTTGGCTGCAGCTGGCCGTCGGCGGTGACCCGGGCCATGCCCGCCAGATTGCCATCCGGCGTCACCACAACCACGGCCTGGCCCTCGCTGAGTTGCCCTGCTGCGGCCGCGGCCGGGGTGGCAGCGGACAGCCGGCGGCCGCAGCGCCAGCCGTCCAGCTGGGCGGGGCTGAGCTGCTGCCGGGGCAGAGGCCCCAGGGCCGCCAGGGGCTCCAGCAGGGGTGGTGGGGGGCGTTGCTCGAGGGCCTCCAGGGGCACCGCCTGCTCCAGGCTGAAGCCCAGGGCGGCCGTGCGCCGCAGGCTGGCCAGGACGCCGCCGCAGCCCAGGGCTGCCCCCAGATCGCGGGCCAGGGCGCGGATGTAGGTGCCCGCCGAGCAGGCCACCTCCAGCTCCACCCGGCCGTCCGCGGGGTTCCAGCCCAGCAGCTCCAGACGCTGGATCAGCACCGGCCGCGCCGCCAGTTCCAGGGTCTCGCCCCGCCGCGCCCGTCGGTAGGCCCGCTCACCATCCACATGCACGGCCGACACCTGCGGCGGCACCTGCTCGATCGCCCCCCGGAACCCTTCCAGCGCCCTGTTCAGAGCGGCGGCATCCAGCTTCGGCACCGACCGCCGCTCCAGCACCTCCCCCTGCAGGTCGTCGCTGCTGGTGGTGAGGCCCAGCTGCACCGTGCCGCGGTAGGTCTTGTCGCCGCTGAGGTAGGGCAGCAGCCGGGTGGCGGACCCCACGGCGATCGGCAGCACGCCGGTGACCGCCGGATCGAGGGTGCCGCCGTGGCCCACCCGGCGCAGGCCGTAGGCCCGTCGCACCCGGCTCACGCAGGCGTGGGAGGTGAGCCCGGCCGGTTTGTCGAGCACCAGGAAGCCCCAGGGCTGGTCAGCCATCGCCGCGCGCGTCAGCCTGAAGCCCCCATGCTCCATCGCCATGACCGTGCAGCAGCGCCGCGAGCTGGTGTTTCTGGTGCTGGCGGGACTGTTTCTGGGCACGATGGGGATGCTCAACATCCTCGGCCTCACCCGCTTTCTTCAGCTGGGCACGATCGGCTCCTGGCCGGTGGTGGTGGCGGTGGGGGCCCTGCCTTATCCGGTCACCTTCCTGTGCACCGACCTGATCAGCGAGCTCTGGGGGGAGCGACGGGCCAGCCAGCTGGTGTGGGTGGGGCTGATCCTCAACGGCTGGATCGTGCTGATCCTTTGGCTGGGGGGGGCTCTGCCGGGTCTGGGCGGGGCACCGGAGGCCACATTTTTCGAGGTGAGACGGCTGGCCTTCGGCGCCGTGGGGGCCTCGATGGCGGCCTACATGGCCGCCCAGTTCACCGATGTCCGCCTGTTTCACTTCTGGAAGCGCATGAGTGATGGCAAGGCACTGTGGCTGCGCAACAACGGCTCCACTCTGGTGAGCCAGCTCGTGGACACCAGCGCCGTGGTGTTGATCAGCCACTACGCCAACCACCTGCTGCCGCTGCGGCCGGAGGCGCCGGTGCTGCCCCAGCTGGCCAGCTACATCGCCAGCGGCTACCTGTTCAAGGCCCTGGCCGCACTGATCGACACGCTGCCCTTCATCCTGCTGGTGGGCTGGCTGCGCCGTTGGCTGGAGGTGCCGGGAGCCGGGGCGGAACTCGGCGATGCCTAACTTGGCCCGGTCCACAGCAGATCGACGGTGTTGCCCCAGTCCCAGCCCGACCCCAGTAGCGCAGCCGGCCCTGCTCTGACCCTGGCCGCAGCCCATCCCGGTGATCCGCGGACAGCTGATGACCTGAGTGTGGAGCGGTTTCTGCGCGATGGCTTTGCCCTCAGGCAGCAGCTGGCCGATCATCTGGAGCTCACACGCGAGGAACTGGAGCGGCGCCTGCCCCACAGCACCGCCGAGCTGGCCGCTCTGCACCCCGGCGGCTTCGACCCGGAGCAGGCGGGCCGCTTCTACGAGGAAACCGTGGGCACTGGCCACCTGCTGGAGCTGGCGGCCTGGCACCTGGACAGTGCCGACTACATCGCCGAAACCCTGCGCCTGCAGCAGCGCTTCGCCCGTGGCCAGGTGCTCGACTTCGGCGGCGGCATCGGCAGTCACGCCCTGGCTGCTGCCGGCCTGGAGTCGGTGGAGCGGGTGTGGTTCGTGGACCTCAATCCCCACAACCGCCGCTTTGTCGAGGAACGGGCCGAGCGCCTGGGGCTGGCGGGCAGGCTTCGCTGCGCCCGCGACCTCAGCGACCCGGCCCTGCCAGGCCGGTTCGACACGGTGGTGTGCCTGGATGTGCTGGAACATCTGAGCGATCCAGCCGCCCAGCTGGAGGAGTTCGCCGCGCGCATGGAAAGCGAGGCGGTGGCTCTGTTCAACTGGTATTTCTTCAAGGGACACCACGGTGAGTATCCCTTCCACATCGATGATCCTGTGGTGGTGGAACGCTTCTTCCGCACGCTCCAGAGCTGCTTTCTGGAGGTGTTTCACCCGCTGCTGATCACCACCCGGACCTACCGGCTGGCCTGAGGGCTGCCGGTCCGCTTCCGTTCAGCCCGCAGCCACTCAGCCCGCAGCCACGTTGATGCGCTTGCGGTTGCGCAGGCTGCGCTTGATCGAATCGAAGCTCACCACGCCATCCACGAGAGCGAACAGGGTGTCGTCAGAACCACGCCCCACGTTGCTGCCGGGCAGCACCGCGGTGCCGCGCTGGCGGATCAGGATCGAGCCGGCGGTGACGGTTTCACCGCCATAGGCCTTGACGCCGAGGCGCTTGGCATTGGAGTCGCGGCCGTTGCGGGTGGAGCCGGTGCCTTTCTTGTGGGCCATGGGAAGAAAACAGGGGTGAAGAGATTGTGGCGCGCCGTGGTGGACAGGCCGTGGTGCGGAGGCCGTGGGTCAGAGAGCTGGCCGGCTGATCAGGCGATGGCTTTGCCGTTCACGGAGATGGACTCAACCATGACCCGGGTGAGTTCCTGGCGGTGGCCCGCCTTGCGGCGGGTTTTCTTCTTGGGCCGCATCTTGTAGACGATCACCTTCGACCCGCGGCGGTGGGCCATCACCTTGAGTTCCACAGTGGCCCCGGTCACGTAGGGCTGGCCCAGAGTGGGACTGGTGCCGTCGTTCACGAGCAGCACAGTGTCCAGGGTCACGGTGCTGTCCACCTCTGCCGGCAGCCGGTCGAGGTCGTAGTAGCGGTTGGCCTGGAGCCAGAACTGCTGGCCGGAGGCTTCGACAATGGCGTAGGGGCCGGCAGCGGGGGTGCCCGCACTGGGGGCGCTGGAGCTGGCCTGGGACGGTGACTGGGTCATGGCGGCGGGGCGTGGCCAGGCTGGAGATGGAGCCCAGAACCCTGGGGTGCGGCAGTGCGTCGCCAGACCCGCTGGTTCTGTGCCCTCGCCATTGCGGCCTGGCGCACGGCGTTGATCACAATCCTCAACTCTCGCCCCGTGCACCTCCTCTCGTCAAGATGGGCACCACAGCGGCGGATCCGGCGCCGTGGATGGCCTGGGATGTCGCGTGTGCCTCTGACTGTTGTTTCGCTTCTCCGCGACCCGGCCGTGCAGGCCGGTGTGGACCGCTGGCTGGCGGGCCAGCAGCGTTACCGCCTTCTGCTGTGCGATCCGGGAGGTGATCCGGTCGCGGCTCTGGAGGAACACCGCGAGGCCGCCGATGCCCTGCTGCTCGAGCGCGGACTCCTCAGCTCGGAGCAGGTGCGAGCGCTCAAGGAGCGTGGTCTGCTGCTGCCGGTGGTGGTGATCGGATCCATTGGCTCCGCCGCAGAGGAGCTGCACGAGGCCGAAGTGCACCTGCCGTCCGACCGGCTGGAGCAGCTCAGCTACAGCGTGGATGCTGCGGTCTCCCGGTTCCTGGCGCGCGGCGGCGACGGGCTGCCGCTGGGCAAGGAGGCGCCTGGTGATCTGGACCTCTCCGAGCGCTGGCGCCTGGCCGACCGACTCCAGGGCCGGCTGGGCCTGGCCGGGGTGGTGTACCGGCGTGATTCCTCCCGTTTCCTGCGCCACCTCCCCCCCCAGGACGCCGTCGAGCTGCTGGGCTCCCTGCAACGCACCTACCGCGACCTGCTGCTCCATTACTTCCAGGATCCGCCCGCGGCCAACCAGGCCCTGGAAAGCTTTGTGAACACGGCCTTCTTCAGCGACCTGCCGATTACAAAGGCTATCGAGATCCACATGAATCTGATCGACGCCTTTGCCAAACAACTTAGGATTCAGGGCCACAGAGGTGATCACCTGCAGGATTACCGCCTGGCGCTGCTTGATGTTCTCGCCCACCTCTGCGAGATGTACCGGCGCTCCATCCCCGCCGATGCGGTCGTTGAACGGTTGTGATTGGCGATCGTGCCTTTGGTGCACTCAGCTATCCAATTCCTTCTCGGCAATTTCTTCATGTCAACACGCAAGACCTACATTCTGAAGCTCTATGTTGCCGGGAACACTCCGAACTCAATGCGTGCGCTGAAAACGTTGCGAGATATCCTGGACGTGGAATTTCGCGGCGTTTACGCACTCAAGGTGATTGATGTGCTTAAGAATCCTCAGCTGGCGGAGGAGGACAAGATCCTGGCCACGCCGACCCTGGCCAAGATCCTGCCACCACCGGTGCGTCGCATCATTGGTGATCTCAGTGACCGTGAGCGCGTGCTGATCGGCCTCGACCTCCTCTATGACGAGCTCAGCGATGATGGTCTGGTTGGCACTGACGCCTGACGTCGTGCCATCGCACTCCCGGTGTTGTTGCTTCCCTCTCGCCAAGGTTCGAGTAACGGCCCGAGCCACGGTCCGATTTCTTTGATCAGTACCTGTTGATGTCTGACCAGCCTGCTTCCTTCACGCCCATGTCCCATGTGCAGAAGCTGCCAACGGGGATTGAAGGCTTTGATGATGTCTGCCACGGCGGCTTGCCGATCGGTCGCTCCACGCTGGTGTCGGGAACATCAGGAACTGGTAAGACAATACTATCGCTTCACTTTTTATACAATGGAATCAAGCATTACAACGAGCCGGGAGTGTTTGTAACCTTCGAGGAATCACCTGCTGACATCATTCGCAATGCTTCCAGTTTTGGCTGGGATATCCAGGCGATGGTGGATCAAAACAAGCTCTTTATTCTGGATGCATCGCCGGATCCTGACGGTCAGGACGTGGCCGGAAGCTTCGACCTGTCTGGGTTGATCGAGCGTATTAATTACGCGATTCGCAAATACAAGGCAGGTCGGGTTGCGATCGACTCAATGACGGCCGTCTTTCAGCAGTACGACGCCGTCTCCGTGGTGAGGCGGGAGATTTTCCGCTTGATTGCCAGGCTCAAGTCGGTCGGAGTCACCACTGTGATGACCACAGAGCGCGAACTGGAGTACGGCCCGGTTGCGCGCTACGGAGTCGAGGAATTTGTGTCCGACAACGTTGTGATTCTCCGCAATGTGTTGGAGGGTGAACGTCGTCGCCGCACCGTGGAAATCCTCAAGTTGCGTGGCACCACCCACATGAAGGGTGAATTCCCCTTCACCCTTGGCAGCCACGGCATGAGCGTGTTCCCTCTCGGGGCGATGCAGCTCACCCAGCGCAGTTCCAACGTGCGCCTGAGTTCCGGTGTACCGAAGCTCGACGCCATGTGCGGTGGTGGGTTCTTCAAGGATTCCATCATCCTGGCCACTGGCGCCACGGGTACCGGCAAAACGCTGTTGGTATCGAAATTTGTGGAAGATGCTTGTCTGAACAATGAACGAGCCATCCTTTTTGCCTATGAGGAATCTCGAGCTCAATTGCTTCGCAATGCCACTAGCTGGGGCATTGACTTTGAGGCGATGGAGCGCGATGGTTTGCTGAAGATCATTTGTGCTTACCCGGAGTCCACTGGCCTTGAAGACCATCTTCAGATCATCAAAACAGAGATTGCTCAATTCAAGCCCTCCAGAATGGCCATTGATTCCCTTAGTGCCCTGGCCAGGGGGGTCGGTCGAAATGCCTTTCGCCAGTTTGTGATCGGCGTTACGGGCTATGCCAAGCAGGAGGAAATCGCCGGATTCTTCACGAATACTTCTGAGGAGTTCATGGGGAGTCATTCCATTACTGATGCCCATATCTCCACGATCACCGACACTATTATCCTGCTTCAATACGTTGAAATCCGAGGAGAGATGGCCAGGGCCCTGAATGTGTTCAAGATGCGTGGATCCTGGCACGACAAGGGTATCCGCGAGTTTGTGATCACCGGTCAAGGGCCCGATATCAAGGATTCCTTCTCCAATTTCGAGCGCATCATCTCCGGTGTTCCCCACCGCGTCAGTGGCGACGAACGCAGTGAACTGGCTCGCATCGTGGAGAGTGTGGCTGATGCGCGCGACCTTGGTTGAGGGTTCAGCGCTTCGCTGCCACCAACTCAGATGTGCGTTGCTGGCGCTCGGCGGCGAGCTGCAACTCCTCATTGTCGCTTTCTTCCAGCGGGAGATCGAACCAGAAAGTGGTGCCTACCCCCAGCTCACTGGCCATGGCGATCTGGGTGCCATGTTTGTCGAGGATGCCACGCACGATCGAGAGGCCCAGGCCCGTGCCCGCCTCTGTGTGCACGGCGTTCTCCACCCGGTAGAACCGCTCGAAGATTCGCTCCTGGTCCCGGGGCGCGATGCCGCTTCCGGTGTCGGCGATCTCCACCCTCAGCCGCGGTAGGGGAGTCTGAACCTCGCAGCTGGGCCCGGCGTGCTCCGGAAGCGTCTCGCTGGGCAGGGCACAGAGATCGGGCCAGGGATAGGCGCGCAGCATTAAAGATCCCCCTTTGGCTGAGAACTTCAGCGCATTGCCCACCAGATTGTCGAACACCTGCAGGAGCAGATCCCAGTTGCCCAGCACCCGAGGCAGCTGTGGATCGGCCTCGAAGTGCAGACTCACACCTTTCTCGTCCGCATTGAGCCGGTAGGTGCGCAGGGTTTGCTCGATGGCGGTCGCCAGCTCAAGAGGTTCAAAATTCCACTGGCGATCGGACTCCAGCCGCGACAGATCGAGGACGTCGTTAACCAGTCGTGTCAGCCGATCGGTTTCGGCATTGGCGATGCCGAGGAACTCTTTCTTCTCCTCCTCGCTCAGTTGATCTCCCAGATCGTGGAGGGTTTCCACATAGCTCTTGATGTTGAACAGGGGGGTGCGCAGCTCATGGGACACGTTCGAGATGAATCGGCTCTGGGCGGCATTCAGTTCAACCTCCCGGGTGAGGTCCTGCACCGTCATGGCGATGCCCTTGAGGGTTTCGCCGCTGGCGTCGCGCACCGACTGCAGCACGATGCGCAGAGTGCGGGGCGGTTCTCCCAGGCTGCAGCGCAGATCGGTGCTGTCCAGGCCGCCGCCCGTGACGATGTCGAGGGCGTCCTGCAGGTCCATGGCCAGACGCTCGGGCAGTTCCTGGATCAGGGCATTGCCTTCGAGGTTGCGTCCCTCCCAGCGGAACAGGCGTCGGGCCGTGGGGTTGGCCAGCACGATGGCGCCTTCGGCATCCAGCAGCACGGCCCCGTCGGCCATGGTGGCAATCAGCGATTGCTGCTTCACCTGGGCGGCCCGGAGTTCCTCGATGTTGGCGGCCTTGTACTCCTCCAGCTGGGTGGCCATGGTGTTGAAGCCTTCCAGTAATTCCCCCAGCTCCCCACCCACCGGCAGGGCGATGCGGGTTTCGAAGTTGCCACCGGCGACCTGGCGCACCCCCCGCAGCAGCTCCTTCACCGGCTGGGTGATCGTGAGGGCGTTGAACACCGAGCCGAGGATCACCAGCACCCAGATCGAGATGAACACCGCCACCGTCACCTCACGGGTGAGGGCGGCACTGGCCAGCAGGGTCTCGTTGGGGTTGATGCCCAGGGCAACAACCCCCAGGTAGGTGCTGTTGCTCACCATCGGCACGAACACGTCGGTGACCTGTCCGTCCGGGCTGAGGTGCTGGCGCACCAGGGGGTTGTCGGGGCGCTTGGCGATGTCGGCCGGCAGCTCCAGGCGCCGGCTCAGCAGCAGTTCGCTGCTGCCGTTATTGGAGCCGATCGGAATCCCGAGATAAATGATCCCCTCAGGATCGGCGAAGAAGATGTAACGGAGGCTGCGGCTGGAGCGCCAGAAGCGATCGGCCACCGAGGCCAGTTCGCGGTCGTTCCCCTCCGCCACCAGCGGCGTGACGTTCGCCGACAGCAGCAGGCCCAGATCACGGGCATAGCGGGTGTCGCTCATCCGCGCATCGCGCTGGATGCCGTTCAGGGCCAGGAAGGTGATGCCCGTCATCAGCAGGCTCACCACCAGGGTGGCCACCGCCAGAAGCTTGGTCTGCAGGCTGAATTCCGCCCACCAGCGGGCCAGGCGTTGGCGCCAGGTGCGCTCTGCCGTGGGTTCGGCCGTGGTCATCGACTGCGCACCTGGTGGCCGATGTCGCGCCGGTAGGTCATACCGGTGAAGTGCACCTGTTCAAGCCCCCTGTAGGCCCGTTCGAAGGCCGTGTCGAAGTCGTCGGCCTGGGCCACCATCGCCAGCACCCGCCCGCCGCTGGTGCGGCACACCCCCTGGCTGTCGCGGCTGCTGCCGGCATGGAACAGCTGCAGGTGCCCCTCGGACTGCAGGGTGCTGCGGATCGCGTCGCCCCGGCGCACCGCCGCAGGGTAGCCCTCGGCAGCGGCGATCACGCAGGCACTGCAGAGCGGTGCGATGGTCAGCGCTGGGGCCGTGGCCAGCTGCCCACGGGCGCAGGCCAGCAGCACGGTGGCCAGCTCGGGACCCAGAAGGGGCATCAGGGTCTCGCATTCCGGATCGCCGAAGCGGCAGTTGAACTCGATCACGCTCGGCCCATCGGCGGTGAGCATCAGGCCGGCATAGATCACCCCGCGGTAGTCGATGCCCCGCCGGCGCAGGGCCGCCAGGGTGGGCTCCAGCACGCGGCGCCGCACCTGCTCCATGCCCGCGTCATCCAGTAGGGGAGCTGGCGCGTAGGCCCCCATGCCGCCGGTGTTCGGCCCGGTGTCGCCTTCGCCGATGCGCTTGTGATCCTGGGCTGGTGGCAGCAGCACCAGGTCCTGGCCGTCGCTGAGGGCGAACACCGACACCTCCGGACCCTCGGTGCGTTCCTCGAGCACCAGAGAAGCGTCGCCGCCGAAGCGGCCCGCGAAGATCTCGCCGATGGCGGCCCTGGCCTCGTCCATGGTTTCGGCCACGGTCACCCCCTTGCCGGCTGCCAGTCCATCGGCCTTCACCACCAGCGGGCGACCCTCGCGGTTCAGCAGCGCCAGCGCCTCCTCCTCGCTGCCGGCCCACCAGTACCCCGCGGTGGGCACCCCCGCCTCCTGCATCAGCGCCTTGGCCCAGTGTTTGCTGGCCTCCAGCTGGGCGCCGTCGGCGCCGGGGCCGAACACCGCCAGGCCTGCGGCCCGCAGCCGATCGGCGAGCCCGGCGGCCAGCGGGGCTTCCGGACCCACCACCACCAGGTCGATGCCATGCCGCCGGCAGGCCTCCACCAGGGCGTCCGCGTCTGTTTCGGGGATGGCCAGCGGCTGACAGCCGGCCAGGTCCCCGGTTCCGCCATTGCCGGGAGCCACCCACACGCTCTCAACGCCGTGGCTGCGGATCAGGGCCCAGGCCAGGGCATTTTCCCTGCCGCCGCTCCCCACCACCAGGATCCGGGCTGGTTGGGGCGATGCCTCTGAAGCCATGCGCGGGACGCGGTGAACACGGGTTGGTGTGGAGGGGTCCCCTAGCTTGGCGGCTGCAGATGACTGCCGCTGGATGGGTCGCCGGGTTCCATTCTCTCCCCGAACCCGCGGCTGGGGCATGGCAGGCAGGCAGGTGTCCCCTGCCCGGCTGGCGGGTCTGCTGATTGGCCTCCAGATGGGCTGCCTCATCCCAGCTCCCGCCGCCGCCCAACCCTCTGAGGCGATCGCCGAAGACGATCCGCATCAGGTCTGCCGACTGCTGCGCCGCCAGGGCGACGGCCCGGGTCTGCGCGCGCAGCAGCAGGCGTTGCTCGGCGCCCTGGCACCTGCTCCTGCCCTTGAGGACGTGCTGCTGAGCGCTGATCGGCTGCTGGCCTGCGCCGCTCCCCAGGCGGCCCTTGACGTGCTGGCCCGCGTCAGCCCTGCGGCCGGCGAGGGGCGCCGCCGCTGGTTGGTGATGCAGTGGTGGGCTGCCCAGGCCGGTCTGCACCACGAGCTGGCGGCGCAGGCCCTCACCCTGCTGGCCGGTGGCGAACCGCATCGTCTGGAGAATCTGGTTCTGCCGCTCGGCCTGAGTCCGGCGGCTGGCCGCGGCGACACCCGCTCCGCCCTGGATCTGCTGGCCGATCACCTTGAGAGCCTGGGGCGCCGTGAGCAGGCCGCCAGGGTGCTGCTGGCCAGCAGCGGCCCGGGGGCCGCCACCGCAGCCCGCTGGGGCCGCGCGGTGGCCCTGGCGGACGGGCTGCCCCTGCGACAGCGCGATGAGATCCTCGAACTGGCCCTGGAACAGGCCGCCGCCGCCGGGGCCTGGGGGCTGGTGGCGGCCCTGCTGGACCAGCAGCTGGCGGCCGGTGTGAGCGATCCGGCCTCCCGCCAGGCCCTCGACCGTCGCCTGAGGCTGGGGGAGCGGATCGACGATGCCTACGGAGAATGGCTGCAACGCCGCCAGTTGAGCGGGCCGGAACACGACAGCCGCACCCTGGAGCTGGAGCTGTTGCTGCGCTCGCCACGGCAGCCGGGGGGGCACCTCCCGTCCACTCCCCCAGCCCCTGCAGACCCCAGCCCCGACCCGACCCCAGCCCTCTCACCATCCCCCCAGCCATGACCGCCTTTGAGCTCGGCAGCCTGCTTCACGAAGGCAAGGCCAAGCGGGTCCATGCCACCGACCGCAGCGACCTGGTGGCCGTCGAGTACAAGGACGACGCCACCGCCTTCAATGCCCTCAAGAAGGCCAGCCTGCCCGGCAAGGGCACCCTGAATTGCCAGATCTCGGCGCTGCTGTTCGAGCATCTTGGTGCGGTGGGGATCCCCACCCACTACCTGGGGCTGGGGGAGCGACCCAACTGGATGCTGGTGCGGCCGGTGCGGGTGATCCCGCTGGAGGTGGTGATCCGCAACCTGGCCGCCGGTTCGCTCTGCCGCCAGCTGCCCCTGGCGCCCGGCACGCCCCTCGATCCACCGCTCTGCGACCTCTATTACAAAGACGACGCCTACGGCGATCCGTTGCTCACCGAAGCGCGGCTTGAGCGGCTCAACCTGGTGACTCCAGAGCAGCGACGCCAGATCGAAGCCCTGGCCCGGCAGGTGAATGACGCCTTGCGGCAGCTGTTCAACGCCGTGGGCCTGCTGTTGGTGGATTTCAAGATCGAGCTGGGCTTCAGCGGCTCCGGCGAGTTGCTGCTGGCCGATGAGATCAGCCCGGATACCTGCCGCCTGTGGGATCAGGCCGTGGCCGACAGCCAGGACCGCATCCTTGACAAGGACCGTTTCCGCCAGGACCTCGGCGGCGTTGTGGAAGCCTATGGGCAGGTTCTCAAACGGCTCCAGCAGGCCTGTCCGGAACCCAGGGTCTACCGGTAACGTGCCGGCGATCGCGGCTTCGCCGCTCAGACACCCCGCATCCATGGCCGGCACATTGGCTTCCAAGGCAGCCCTGACCCTCCTGGGCCTTGGTTGCCTCGCCGGCCACCCTGCCCTGGCCCAGCAGGATCCCGGATCCGCCCCGCCGGCCGGGACTCCTCCTGTCTCCGAGCAGGTTGACACCCCTTTCTTTGATCCCGCCGGCCAACCCGCCGCCGACCCCGCCCCCGAGACCCGGGTGCTGATCGCGGAGGTGGTGGTGGAGGGACTCGAGGGCCATCCCGAGGCCGAGCGGCTGGAGATCGCCGCCTACGAGGCGATGCGCACGATCCCCGGCAGTCGCGTCTCCCGCCCCGAGCTGGAGGCCGATCTGGCGGCGATTTTTGCCACCGGCTGGTTTGCCGACGTGCGCATCCAGCCCCTCGATGGCCCGCTGGGGGTGAGTCTGGTGGTCACGGTGGTGCCCAACCCCGTGCTGCGTCGCGTCGGCGTTCAGCCGGCTGGCGAGATCAAGCTCCCCGAGGAGGTGATCGCCGACACCTTCGCCTCCGATTTCGGCAGGACGCTCAACCTCAACACCCTGCAGACCCGCATGCAGGCCCTGCAGACCTGGTACACCGACCAGGGCTTTTCCCTGGCCAGGGTCACGGGGCCATCGCGGGTCAGTCCAGCCGGCGAGGTGGAACTGCTGGTGCGCGAGGGCACCGTGGATGGGGTGGAGGTGCAGTTCATCACCAGCGAGGGGGAGCCCACCGATGAGCAGGGTCAGCCGATCCGCGGCAAGACCCAGCCCTGGGTGGTCACCCGCGAGGTCTCGCTCGAGCCTGGCTCGGTGTTCAATCGACGGCAGCTGGAGGACGACATCCGCCGGCTCTATGGCACAGGCCTGTTCAGCGACGTGCGGGTCACGCTGCGGCCCGTGGCCGGCCAGCCCGGAAACGTGGTGGTGGTGCTGGGCATCGTCGAGCAGTCCACCGGTTCCCTGTCCGGCGGTGTGGGCTACAGCCAGAGCCAGGGGGTATTCGGCCAGATCTCGCTGCAGGACACCAACCTCCTGGGCCGGGCCTGGGACCTGGGCACCAACTTCTCCTACGGCCAGTTCGGCGGTCTGGGTGACATCACCTTCTTCGATCCCTGGATCAAGGGTGACAAACACCGCACCTCGTTCCGGGCGCGGGCGTTCTTCAGCCGCGAGATCCCCCAGATCTTCCAGAGCCGCAACAGCACCTTCAAGAATGGCGACCAGAGGATCAAAGGTGCCGACTTCGAGGTGGTCACCAACGATCCCCGCGACATCGGCGGTGGCGATCAGCTGGTGCGCACCAATTTTGACAACGTCGCCATCCAGCGCGTCGGCGCCAGTGTGCAGTTCGTGCGGCCCTTCAATGGCGGTGATCCCTTCGCCGATTCCCCCTGGCGGTTGATCCTGGCCTTCGGTGGTCAGGAAGTGACGCCGATGAACTTCGCTGGCAACAAATACTCCCAGGCTGTGGTGGGGGCCACCAAGTCACCCGATGTGGTCTCCCGCAACCAGGTGATCTGCATCGCCTACAACTGCGCCTCGGAAAACCAGCTGCTGAGTTTCCGGATCGGCACCACCTACAACAGCCTGGATAATCCTCGCAACCCCACCAGCGGCAACTTCCTCAGCCTGAGCACCGAGCAATTTCTCTCAGTGGGCAGCGATTCACCCACGTTCAACCGCATTCGCGGCAGCATCAGTCATTTCATCCCGGTGAACTGGCTGAAGATCTACAAAGGCTGCCGGCCCGGACCGGATGAACCCGAGGACTGCGCACAGGCTCTGGGGTTCCAGCTCTCGGGCGGCACCTTGATCGGCGACGAGATTCCTCCCTATGAGGCGTTCTGCCTCGGTGGCGGCAACTCCGTGCGCGGCTATTTCGACTGCGATCTCGGCGTCGGCAAGAGCTTCGCCGAGTTCACCGTTGAATACCGCTTCCCCCTGTTCAGCATCGTCAGTGGTTCGGTGTTCTTCGATGCCGGCACCACCTTCGGTACCCAGTCCGACATCCCTGGCAATCCCGGTGGCCTCCTGGGCAAGAAGGGCGAGGGCTTCTCCCCCGGTATCGGCCTGATCGTCACCACCCCGGTGGGCCCCCTGCGCCTTGAGGTGGCCAGTGAGGACTTCACCGATGAGTGGCGCTTCAACCTCGGTGTGGGCTGGAAATTCTAGTGACCGCCTGGCCCGTCGACTACGCCGGCGACCACACGATCGCCGCGGAGGTGGAGCTGCATGGGGTCGGTCTGCACAGCGGTGCCCCCTGCCGGCTGCGGCTGCTGCCCAGCACCCGGCCCGGCTACCGGCTCGGCTGGCTCGATCAGCCCGCCGCCCAGGCCCAGCCCCTCTCGCCGGCCCAGGTGTGCGACACCACCCTCTGCACGTCCCTCCAGCTTGGAGACCGGCGGCTGGCCACTGTGGAGCACCTGCTGGCGGCCCTGGCCGGCACGGGGGTGACCCGGGTGGAGATCCGTGTCGAGGGGCCCGAGGTGCCCCTGCTGGATGGCTCGGCCCTGCCCTGGGTGGAGGCGATCGCCAGCGTGGGTCTGCAGGCCCTGCCCTCCCAGGCAACCCGGCCCGAGCTGCGCCAGCCCGTCACGGTTCACGACGGCGCCGGCTTCGTCACGGCGCTGCCGGCGGCGGATCTGCAGCTGGGCGCCGCGATCGAGTTTGCGGAGCCCGCCATCGGCCGCCAGGTGTTTTCCCTCGCCCTCACGCCGGCCAGCTTTGTGGCCGAGATCGCCCCGGCCCGCACGTTCGGGCTGCGTTCCCAGGTGGTGCAGTTGCGCGCTGCTGGTCTGATTCAGGGTGGAGCCCTCGACAATGCCCTGGTGTGTGATGGCGCCCAGTGGCTGAATCCACCCCTGCGCTATGGCGATGAACCGGTGCGCCATAAAATCCTCGATTTGCTGGGCGACCTTGCCCTGGTTGGATTGCCCCGCGCCCAGGTGTTCGCCTTCCGCGGCTCCCATCGCCTGCACACCGCCCTGGCTGCGGCCCTGGCGGCCGAGCACGCCCCCCTCCCTGCCTGAACACCTTGCCTGAGCCAACCCCATCTGCCGACCGCTCTGTGCCATCCGGTTCCCCGCTGCTCGCCGTCGAGCAGATCCAGGGTCTGCTGCCCCACCGCTACCCCTTCGCCCTGGTGGACCGGGTGATCGAACACGAGCCGGGCAAACGGGCCGTGGCCATCAAGAACATCACCATCAATGAGCCGCAGTTCCAGGGCCATTTCCCGGGGCGTCCGCTGATGCCCGGGGTGCTGATCGTGGAGGCCATGGCCCAGGTGGGCGGCCTGATCGTCACCCAGATGCCGGATCTGCCCCGGGGGCTGTTCGTGTTCGCCGGCATCGATGGGGTGCGCTTCCGACGGCCCGTGGTGCCCGGCGATCAGCTGCGCATCACCTGTGAGCTGCTAAGCCTGAGGCGCAAGCGCTTCGGCAAGGTGCAGGCCGAGGCCACGGTGGATGGTGAACTGGCCTGCTCCGGCGAGCTGATGTTCTCGCTGGTGGACTGATTGCGATGTCCACGCGCATCCATCCCACCGCTGTCGTCGATCCACGGGCCGAGCTGGCGGATGGCGTGGAGGTGGGCCCCTATGCGGTGATCGGTCCGGAGGTGCGCATCGGCCCGGAGTGCTGGATCGGCGCCCATGTGGTGCTGGATGGCCGGGTGCGGATGGGCCGCGGCAACCGCATCTTCCCAGGGGCCTGCATCGGCCTCGAACCCCAGGACCTCAAATACACCGGTGATCCCACCGGGGTGGAGCTCGGAGACGACAACACCTTGCGCGAGTGCGTCACGATCAACCGGGCCACCAGGGACGAGCAGCTCACACGGGTGGGCAGCGGCAACCTGTTGATGGCCTACAGCCACCTGGGCCACAACTGTCTCCTGGGTGACCGGATCGTGATCGCCAATGGGGTCGCCGTCGCGGGTCATGTCCAGATCGCTGATCGTGCGGTGATCGGCGGCATGCTCGGCATTCATCAGTTCGTGCACATCGGCACCCTGGCGATGGTGGGAGGCATGAGCCGCATCGAACGCGATGTGCCGCCCTTCACCACGGTGGAGGGCCATCCGGCGCGGGTGCGGGCGCTCAACCGCATCGGCCTGCAGCGCAGCGGCCTGGCGGATCGCGAGGGGGGGCGCGAGCTCGAGGCTCTCAAACGTGCCTGGACCCTCATCTACCGAAGCGGCCTGCCGCTGGCCGAAGCCCTGGCCCGGCTGCGCAGCGACTCCCTCAGCGGGGCGGCCGCCGATCTGGTTGTTTTTCTGGAGGCCTCCCTGGCTCCAGAGCGGCGCGGACCGATTCCGGGGAGCCGCTGATGCTCCGCCTGCTGGTGAGCACCGGCGAAGTGTCGGGTGATCTGCAGGGCGCGCTGCTGGTGGAGGCCCTGCACCGGGAGGCCCGCCGGCGCGGCATTCATCTGCAGGTGCTCGCCCTGGGCGGCGAGCGCATGCGGCGCGCCGGCGCCGAACTGCTCGCCGACACCACCCGCATGGGGGCCATCGGGCTGCTCGAGGCCATTCCCTTCGTGTTGCCCACCCTGCGGGTGCAGCGTCAGCTCCGGCGCTGGTTTCGCCGCCAGCCCCCCGACGGTGTGGTGCTGATCGACTACATGGGCGCCAACGTGAGCCTGGGCCTGCGCACCAAGCGCCGTTTTCCCAACGTGCCGATCACCTATTACATCGCCCCCCAGGAATGGGCCTTCACCTTCGGTTCCAAGGGACGCACCAACCTGATCCGCTTCACCAACCAGATCCTGGCGATCTTTCAGGAGGAGGCCCGCTACTACCGCTGCCGCGGTGCCCAGGTCACCTATGTGGGCCATCCCCTGCTGGACACCCTCGGCCCCTTCCCCTCCCGGCAGGAGGCCTGCCGGCAGCTGGGCCTGGATCCGCAGGCCCCGGTGCTGCTGCTGATGCCCGCATCCCGCCGCCAGGAACTGCATTACCTCCTGCCCCACATCGTCGTCGCCGCTGTTGAGCTGCAGCGCCGGCAGCCTGGCCTGCAGGTGGTGGTGCCGGCGGGACTGGCGGGCTTCGAGGCCCGTCTCAGCCAGCAGCTGCAGCGCTGCGGGCTGACGGCCACGGTGATTCCGGCGGCTGACGCCGACCAGCTCAAACCCGTGCTCTGTGCCGCCGCCGACCTCGCCCTGGCCAAGTCGGGCACCGTGAATCTGGAACTGGCCCTGCGGGGTGTTCCCCAGGTGGTGGTCTACCGCGTCAGCTGGCTGACGGCCTTCGTGGCCCGCCATCTGCTGCGCTTCAGCGTGCCCCACATCTCTCCGGTCAATCTCGTGCTGGGGGAGCGGCTGGTGCCGGAGCTGCTGCAGGAGGCGCTGCGTCCGGCCGCCATCGTGGAGCAGGCCCTGCCGCTGCTGCGCCGCGACAGCCCGGAGCGGCTGGCCATGCTGGACGGCTACCGCCGCCTGCGCCGCCAGCTGGGTGAACCGGGAGTCACCGATCGGGCTGCCGTCGCCATTCTGGATCAGGTGCAGGCCGGCGCCGTCGGG
>SLIG01000069.1 GCA_007135755.1 Cyanobium sp. | reverse complement strand
GAGCTGCCGCACGGCCACGCCCCTGGCCTGCAGGTCTTCGCCCAGTGCCTGGCGCAGCACGGTGGTGGCAGCGCTGCGCCCCAGCAGCAGCACCCTGGTGCCGAGGCCGGCGATCAGCGGAACCGCCTCAGACCAGGCGCCGGACCCGCGCAGGACCTGGGCGGGGGCGATGGAGTGACTGCTGGTGGCGCTGGCGGGAGCGCTGGGAGGGGGGGACGCTGTGGAGCTCATCGCGGATCGCTGAGCAGCGCCTCAGGGCGCTGCTCTGGTGGGGAGGGAAGCCGGGCTCAGGCGCCGGCCCCGGCCAGTTCCGGCACCGCCGGTTCGGCGGTGTCCTGCTTGCGGATCACCACCTGCTTGGCGTCGTTCACATCCACCAGGGCGTGGTCGCCCTCGCGGATGCGGGAGCTCAGGAATTCCTCGGCGAGGGAATCCTCCAGCAGGCGCATCACGGCACGGCGCAGGGGCCGGGCGCCATAGGAGGGGTTGTACCCCTCTTCAACCAGCCGCTCCTTGAAGGCGTCGGTGACGGCCAGATGGATGCCCTTCTCCTCCATGCGGGCGAACACCTCCTTGAGCATGATCTCCGCGATCACCTTCACTTCGTCGCGGGTGAGCTGACGGAAGACGATGATCTCATCGAGACGGTTGAGGAACTCAGGCCGGAAGTACTGCTTGAGTTCTTCATTCACCAGCGAGCGGATGCGGTTGTACTGGGTGTCTTCGGCTGCTTCGCCGGAGAACTCGAAACCGAGGCCGCCGCCGCCCTTCTCGATCACCTTCGAACCGATGTTCGAGGTCATGATGATCAAGGTGTTCTTGAAGTCCACCGTGCGGCCCTTGGAGTCGGTGAGGCGACCGTCCTCCAGCAGCTGCAGCAGCAGGTTGAAGACATCGGGGTGGGCCTTCTCGATCTCATCGAACAGCACCACGGTGTAGGGCCGGCGGCGCACCGCTTCAGTGAGCTGACCGCCCTCGTTGAAGCCCACGTAGCCCGGCGGCGAGCCGATCAGCTTGCTGACCGTGTGGCGCTCCATGAACTCGGACATGTCGAGGCGGATCATTGCCTCCTCGCTGCCAAAGAAATAGGTGGCCAGGGCCTTGGTGAGCTCGGTTTTGCCTACACCGGTGGGACCGGAGAAGATGAAGCTGGCGATGGGCCGGTTGGGGTTCTTGAGGCCCACGCGGGCCCGGCGGATGGCGCGGGACACGGCCTTGACCGCTTCGTCCTGGCCGATCAGCCGCTGGTGGAGGGTCTCCTCCATGTTCAGCAGCTTGGCCGACTCGCTCTCGGTGAGCTTCTGCACCGGCACCCCGGTCCAGGAGGCCACGATGTGGGCGATGTCCTCCTCGGTCACGGTGGGCCCGCGGTCGAGGTCTTCGAGGGCATGGGCCTCGCTGATGGCCACGGTCGTCTCGCCATCTTCGGCGGGGGCGGCTTCGCTCTTGCGGGCCTGGAGGATGGTGCGGATCTGATCCCGCAGTTCCACCTCCTTGTCGCGCAGTTCACCGGCCTTGGTGAAGTCCTGCTCGCGCACGGCGTCTTCCTTCTCCTTCTGCACGGCGCGCAGCTGCTTGTCGATCTCCTTGGCCGCCGGCGGCAGCTTGGAGTTCATCAGCCGCACCCGGCTGCCGGCCTCATCGACCAGGTCGATGGCCTTGTCGGGGAGGAAGCGGTCGGAGATGTAGCGATCGCCCAGGGTTGCGGCTGCGATCAGGGCATCGTCTTCGATGGTGAGGCGGTGGTGCTCCTCGTAGCGGTCCTTGAGGCCGCGCAGAATCTCGATGGTGTCGACCACCGAGGGCTCGCCCACCATCACAGGCTGGAAGCGGCGTTCCAGGGCTGCATCGCGCTCGATGTGCTTGCGGTATTCGTCGAGGGTGGTGGCCCCGATGCACTGCAGTTCGCCGCGGGCGAGGGCCGGCTTGAGGATGTTGGCGGCATCGATGGCACCCTCGGCGGCGCCGGCGCCGATCAAGGTGTGCACCTCATCGATCACGAGGATCACGTTGCCGGCGCCACGGATCTCCTCCATGATCTTCTTGAGGCGCTCCTCGAACTCGCCCCGGTATTTGGTGCCGGCCACCAGCAGGCCGATGTCGAGGGTGAGCACACGCTTGTCCTCGAGAATGTCGGGGATGTCGCCCGATTGGATGCGCTGGGCGAGGCCCTCGGCGATGGCCGTCTTGCCGACGCCGGGCTCGCCGATCAGCACCGGGTTGTTCTTGGTGCGGCGCCCGAGAATCTGGATGACGCGTTCGATCTCGTTCTGGCGGCCCACCACCGGGTCGAGCTTGCCGTCGGAGGCCTGCTGGGTGAGGTTGCTGCCGAACTCGTCGAGGGTGGGGGTTTTGGTGGAGCCCTTGCCGCCACCGCTGCCTGCGGCCACCTCGGCGGTTTCGCCGAGCATCCTGATCACCTGGGTGCGCACCTTGGCCAGGTCAACCCCGAGGTTTTCGAGCACCCGGGCGGCGACGCCCTCGCCCTCGCGGATCAGGCCAAGCAGCAGGTGCTCGGTGCCGATGTAGTTGTGGCCCAGCTGGCGGGCTTCCTCCAGGGACAGCTCCAGCACCCGCTTGGCGCGGGGGGTGAAGGGGATCTCCACGGCCACGAAGCCCGAGCCGCGGCCGATGATCTTCTCCACCTCAACGCGGGCGTCCTTGAGGTTGACCCCCATCGACTTGAGCACCTTGGCGGCTACGCCGGTGCCTTCGCCGATCAGGCCCAGCAGGATCTGCTCGGTGCCCACGAAGTTGTGACCCAGGCGGCGGGCCTCCTCCTGGGCCAGCATGATCACCTTGATGGCCTTCTCAGTAAACCGCTCGAACATGGGGCGGGCCTGTTGCACGTTCCCCCAACCTATCAGGGTTGACAGGGCCTGTGTGGTTGCCGGGAGCGGGGGGTGAGATCCCCTGTGGCACCAGTGGCCGGATGGCGTCCAACTACAAATGAAAGGGTTCGACTAGCGCCTTCTCCACATAACAAAAGGCGGTTAACCGTACCCTTGTTGAGCAAGAATTCCTAGCCGTTCTCCAGGGGCAGCCACAGGATCAGGGCGTCCTCCCCGTTGCGGTAGTAGCCGGGGCGCCGGCCGGCCTGGCGGAAGCCCAGGCGCTCGTAGAGGGCCCGTGCCGCCCTGTTGCCCGCGGCCACCTCCAGGGTCGCCCGCTCGGCGCCGCCGGCGCCGGCCTCCGCCAGCAGGGCCTTCAGCACCAGCAGGCCCAGGCCCCGGCGGCGCAGGTCCGGGTCCACCGCCACCAGGGTGATGTGCAGTTCCTCCAGGATCCGCCAGCCGCAGGCCATGGCCTGCAGGCCGCCATCGGCCCACAGGCCCAGCCCCGGCCGCTGCGGATCGGCCAGCTCGGTGCTCCACTGCCCCGGGGTCCAGAGCCCGCCGAGGCTGCGGCCATCGAGGGTGAGGCAGGCCTCCAGATCGGCAGGCTCGAGCCTGGCCGCCTGGCCCGGGACGCGCCGCTCCGGGCTGCTCGGTTCATCAGGCACGGCAGGCCCCGCCAGGCATTCCGTACATTCGACCTCCCCAACCTGCCCGGTGTGGCCATGGTGATCTCCAGTCAAGCCGCCGGTGTGGACCAACCCGCCGGTGTGGACCAACTTGCCGGGGTGGACCGTGCGGGTGATCAAGGTTCCGATTCCGGCCCAGGGCTCGGCAGCCGGCCCTTCGAAGCCGACTGCGAGCGGTCCAGTCCCAACCGCAACCTGGCACCGATCACCGCCAGTGTCGATGCCGAGGGCCGGCTGCTGGTGGGCGGCTGCATCCTCAGTGAGCTGGCCCGCACCTACGGCACACCGCTCTATGTGCTCGATGAGGCCACCCTGCGCGCCAGCTGCCGCGCCTACCGCCAGGCCCTGGAGGCCCACTACCCGGGCCCCTCGCTGGCTGTGTACGCCTCCAAGGCGAACAGCTCGCTGGCGCTCACGGCCCTGGTGGCCTCCGAGGGACTGGGGCTCGATGCGGTGTCGGCCGGCGAGCTGCTCACCGCCCTGGGCGGTGGCATGCCGCCGGAGCGGATCGTGCTGCACGGCAACAACAAGAGCCGCGATGAGCTGCTGCTGGCCGCCCGCAGTGGCGTGACGGTGGTGGTGGACAACTGGCGCGACATCGAGCTGCTCACCGAGCTGGCGCCGGCCCTGGCCGAGCCGGTGCGGCTGATGCTGCGCTTCACACCGGGCATCGAGTGCCACACCCACGAGTACATCCGCACCGGCCATCTGGACAGCAAGTTCGGTTTCGATCCCGACCAGCTGGAGGCTGTGCTCCAGCATCTGGCCGCCTGCCCCTGGGGCCGGCTCACGGGCCTGCATGCCCACATCGGCTCGCAGATCTTCGAGCTCCAGCCCCACCAGGACCTGGCTGGGGTGATGGCCGATGCCCTGGCGCTGGCCCGCTCCCTGGGCCATCCGGTGGACGACCTCAATGTGGGCGGCGGCCTGGGGATCCGCTACGTGGCCAGCGACGATCCACCAACCATCGACGACTGGGTGGGCGCCGTGGCCTCCGCCCTGGTGCAGGCCTGCCGCCAGCGCCAGCTCGACCTGCCCCGCCTGATGTGCGAGCCCGGCCGCTCCCTGGTGGCCAGCGCCGGCCTCACCCTCTATGAGGTGGGCAGCAGGAAGGAGATTCCCGGCCTGCGCACCTACCTCTCGGTGGATGGCGGCATGAGCGACAACCCGCGCCCGATCACCTACCAGTCGCTCTACACCGCCGTGCTGGCCGACCGGCCGGGCGCCGAGGCCAGCGAGAGCGTGACGGTGGCCGGCAAGCACTGTGAGTCGGGCGATGTGGTGCTCAAGGACGTGGCCCTTCCGCCTGCCACCAGCGGCGATGTGATCGCCGTGTTCGCCACCGGGGCCTACAACGCCTCGATGGCCTCGAACTACAACCGCATCCCCCGGCCGGCGGCGGTGCTGGTGGCCGACGGCGTGGCCGAACTGGTGCAGCGCCGGGAGCAGCCGGAAGACCTACTGCGCTACGACGTTTTGCCCGCCCGCCTCACGCCGGTATCCTGACAAACAGGTTTCGGTGATGGTGTGAGCGGGCCCTGGCTCGGCGGTTGGCTCCGGGTTCTCGATCCACGCCTGTTCCTCGATCTGGTCCTGGCCTTCGGGCTCGGGGTGGTGGTGCTCGGCCGGGTGCGCGATGCCCGCACCCTCTGGCTGCTGCGGGGTTACCTGCTGCTGGTGGGCCTGGCCTGGGCGGTGCAGCGCTTCGCCAACCTGCCGCTCACCGCCAGGTTGCTGGACGCTCTGGTGCTGGCCTGCAGCCTGGCCCTGGCGATCCTGTGGCAGGGGGAACTGCGGCGGTTCATGGAGCTGCTCGGCACCGGGCGGCTGGGCATGATGTTCGGCAATGGCAACGGCGATTCCCTGCGCTCCGGGTCGGTGGCTGTGCTCAGTGAGGCCGCCGGAAGGCTCTCCCAGGCACGGCGCGGGGCCCTGATCGTGGTGGACCACGGCAGTGACCTGCGCCCCGAGGACTTCCTCAACCCCGGCATCGCCCTCGATGCCCAGCTGTCTGTTGATCTGCTGCTCAACCTGTTCGCCGCCGACACCCCGCTGCATGACGGCGCGGTGCTGGTGAAGGGCAGCCGCATCCTGGCGGCCGGGGTGATCCTGCCGCTGTCCCGTCAGGGGATCACCCGCTTCGGCACCCGCCACCTGGCGGCCCTTGGCCTCACCGAGCGCTTCAACCGCTGCCTGGCGATCGTGGTGTCGGAGGAAACGGGCACCCTCTCGCTGGCCTGCCAAGGGCGGCTGGAGCGGCCGATCACCAGCAGCCGGCTGCACGACCTGCTCAGCGAGGCTTTGACCAGGCCGGGTGGACGTAGCGTGGCCAAGGACACGCCGGAATCCCGCGGATGAGTCGCGCCCTGGCGACCGACAGCCATAGCGCCGACCGCCACAGCCTCCTCCAGGCGGCGGGACCGGGGGCACCTGCGGCGCTCGACCCTGCCCGCCTGCCGGCCCATGTGGCCGTGATCATGGACGGCAACGGCCGCTGGGCCCGCCGCCGCGGCCTCCCCCGGGTGATGGGGCACCGGGCCGGAGTGGAGGCGCTCAAGCGCACCCTGCGCCTCTGCAGCGACTGGGGCATCGGCGCCCTTACCGCCTACGCCTTCTCCACGGAGAACTGGAACCGGCCAGGGGAGGAGGTGAGCTTCCTGATGGCCCTGTTCGAGCGGGTGCTGCAGCGGGAGCTGGAGGCGCTGGAGCGGGAGCGGGTGAGGATCCGTTTCCTCGGCGACCTCAGCCCCCTGCCGGTGGGACTGCAGCAGTTGATCGCCGAGGCCACCGGGCGCACCGCCGGCAACGACGGCATCCACTTCAACGTGTGCACCAACTACGGCGGCCGCGCCGAGCTGGTGGGGGCGGCCCGGCGGCTGGCCGAGCGGGCCGCCCGGGGCGAGCTGGATCCGGCCGCCATCGATGAGGCCGCCTTCGCCGCCGAACTGCACACCGCCGGCCAGCGCGATCCCGATCTGCTGATCCGCACCAGCGGCGAGCAGCGGATCAGCAACTTTCTGCTCTGGCAGCTGGCCTATGCCGAGCTGCACATCACCGATGTGCTCTGGCCTGATTTTGATCAGGCGGCCCTGCTGGCCGCCCTGCTCGACTACCAGAACCGCCAGCGCCGCTTCGGCGGTGTCGACCCCGCCTCCTGAGTTCGCCCCCTGACCGAGCCTGTGACCGCCACTGCCACTGCCACCGCCAAAGCCTCTGCTTCCTCTCCCCCTGCCTCGCCCGCCGCCTCCGCCGTGCCCCTTCGCCACGACTGGAGCCGTGGCGAGATCCAGTCGTTGCTGGAGTTGCCGCTGATGGAGCTGCTCTGGCGGGCCCAGGCCGTGCACCGCCAGGCCAACCCTGGCTACCGGGTGCAGCTGGCCTCGCTGCTGAGCGTCAAGACCGGCGGCTGCGAGGAGGACTGCGCCTACTGCCCTCAGTCGATGCACCACAGCAGTGATGTGAGTGGCCGGCCGGAACTGGCGGTGGAGCCGGTGCTGGCACGGGCGCGGGCGGCCCGGGACGCCGGTGCCCACCGCTTCTGCATGGGCTGGGCCTGGCGGGAGATCCGCGATGGCGCGCCGTTTGAGGCGATGCTGGCGATGGTGCGGGGTGTGCGGGCGCTGGGGCTGGAGGCCTGCGTGACCGCCGGCATGCTCAGCGACAGCCAGGCGGCGCGGTTGGCCGAGGCGGGCCTCACCGCCTACAACCACAACCTCGACACCAGCCCCGAGCACTACGACCGGATCATCACCACCCGCACCTACCAGGAGCGGCTGGAAACCCTGCAGCGGGTGCGGCGGGCCGGGGTGACCCTCTGCTGCGGCGGCATCATCGGCATGGGCGAGGGCACTGGCGACCGGGCCGGCCTGCTGCAGGTGCTGTCCAGCCTCGACCCCCATCCCGAGAGCGTGCCGATCAACGCCCTGGTGGCGGTGGAGGGTACGCCGCTGGAGGACCAGCCGGCGGTGGATCCGCTCGAGCTGGTGCGGATGGTGGCCACCGCCCGCATCCTCATGCCCCAGGCCCGGGTGCGGCTCAGCGCCGGCCGCGAGCAGCTCAGCCGCGAGGCCCAGATCCTCTGCCTGCTGGCCGGGGCCGATTCGATCTTCTACGGCGACACCCTGCTCACCACCGGCAACCCCGCGGTGGAGGCCGACCGGGAGCTGCTGGCGGCGGCGGGCGTGCAGGCCTGGCCGTGAGCCCGATGCAGGGTGGTGCGCAGTCCCCGTCGGCCGTGGTGGTGGCGGCCTTCTACCGCTTCGCTGCCCTCGATCACCTGCCGGAGCTGCGGGTCGAGCTGCTGGCGCTGGCCGCGGACCGGGGGGTGCGGGGCACGATCCTGCTGGCGTGCGAGGGAGTAAACGGCACCATTGCCGGCCCCGAGGCGGGGGTGGAGGCGGTGCTGGAGAGGCTGCGGAAGGTGGCCGGGCTGGAGCGGCTGGAGGCCAAGATCAGCCGGTCTGAACTGCAGGCCTTTCACCGGCTCAAGGTGCGGCTCAAGCGCGAGATCGTCACCCTCGGCCAGCCGGAGGTGGCGCCCTATCTGGCATCAACGGTGGGCACTCCTGTGCCGCCCGAGTGCTGGGACGACCTGATCGCCGACCCCGACACCCTGGTGATCGACACGCGCAACGCCTACGAGGTGGCGATCGGCAGCTTCGCGGGGGCGATCGATCCCGCCACGGAGCGTTTCCGGGAGTTCCCCCAGTGGGTGGAGCGGGAGCTCAAGCCGCTGGTGGACCAGAGCCAGCCCAGGGCGATCGCCCTGTTCTGCACCGGCGGCATCCGCTGCGAGAAGGCCACGGCTTACCTGCTGCAGCAGGGGTTCGAGGGGGTGCACCACCTGAAGGGGGGCATCCTGCGCTACCTGGAGGCGATTCCCGAGGAGCGCAGCCACTGGCGGGGCGAGTGCTACGTGTTCGATCAGCGGGTGGCGGTGAACCACCGGCTGGAGCCTGGGCAGCACAGCCTCTGCCATGCCTGCGGCCTGCCGCTCTCCCCCGCCGATCGTGCGCTGCCGAGCTATGTGGAGGGCGTGAGTTGCCGCCATTGCCGCGATCGCTTCAGTGACGCCGACCGCCAGCGCTTCGCCGAGCGCCAGCGCCAGATCGAGCGGGCCCGTGAGCGCGGCCAGCAGCACGTGGGCGCAGCCATGCCCACGCTGCCCGGTGATGCCTGAGCGGCCCCGTGGCGGTTGAGCGGCCGGTGGCGCCGGTTCTCTACAGCTTCCGCCGCTGCCCCTACGCCATCCGCGCCCGTCTGGCGCTGGCGGCGGCGGGGCTGCGGCCCGGCCGCGATCTGGAGCTGCGCGAGGTGAGCCTGCAGGCCAAGCCCCCGGAGCTGCTGGAGGCCTCGGCCAAGGCCACGGTGCCGGTGCTGGTGGATGGCGCGGCAGTGATCGACGAGAGCCTGGCGGTGATGCGCTGGGCCCTGGAGCAGTGCGATCACCAGGGCTGGTTGAGCGGCTGGAGCAGGGCCGAGGTCGCCGCCATGGAGGCCCTGATCGCCGAGAACGACGGACCCTTCAAGCACCATCTCGACCGCTTCAAGTACCCCGACCGCTTCGCCAGAGACGGCGCGAGCGGTCCTGAGACGGGGGAGACGGCTGACGCGAGGCGGGGGCACCACAGACAGGCGGCTCTGGCGATCCTGCGCCGCTGGAGTGGGCGCCTGGAGCGGGGCGGCTGGTTGCTGGGCACGCGGCCCTCGCTGGCTGACTGGGCCCTGCTGCCGTTCGTGCGCCAGTTCCGGCTGGCCGACTCCCAGGCCTTCGATGCCGCATCGGACCTGGAGCCCCTGCGGTTCTGGCTGGGGCGCTTCCTGGCGGGACCGGAGCTGGCCGTGGTGCTCGATCCGCCCTGGGCGTTCCGCAGTCCCTGGCCCTCGCCCCGCTGGCTCTATCACCTGGCCCTGCGCAGCGAGTGGCAGACGGCCCGGGCCGAGGGCGCCTACCGCCGCTCCACGCGGGGGCGGTCGCTGGAGGAGGTGGGCTTCATCCACCTCAGCCAGGCCCACCAGCTGGCGGCCACCCATGGGCGGTTCTACGCCGACCTCGCTCCCGGGGCCGTGGTGGTGCTGGCGATCGATCCCCAGCGGCTGGCGGCGGCCGGCCTGGAGGTGCGGCTGGAGCCGGCGCCCGGCAGCGGCGAGCTGTTTCCCCATCTGCACGGCGCCCTGCCGCCCGCTGCGGTGGTGGCGGCCTGGCCCTGGCGGACCGAGCATGGGAGTCCGATGTCACAACGATGGTGAATCCTTCCCGCGGTCCGGAACGGCTGGTGCGGGCCGGCCAGTGGCTGATCGCCCTGCTGTTCGCCTACTTCCTGATCCAGGTGGGCGGTGCCCTGATCGCCGATCTGCCCCTGCTCTCCAGCCAGCCGCGGCTGGAGCAGTATGAGGATCAGCCCCGCATCGCCGCGCTGCAGGCCGAGCTGGAGCCGCTGCAGAGCCGGCAGCAGGCCCTGCAGGAGCAGGCCGATCGCCTGCGCGAGCGCCAGCAGCAGGCCAGCCAGGCCTATGCCCGTGAGAAGGCCAGCTTCGACAACTGGCGCTCCACCCGCTCCAGCACCGAGCAATCCGACCAGAACCCGGAGGTGATCGCCCGGGCACGTCAGCTCGATGGGCTGTTGCAGCAGCAGCAGCAACTCAGCAACGAGCAGGAGCAGCTGGAGGCCCAGCAGCGCACGCTGCGGGCTTCGCTGGTTCCTCCCCAGCAGCAGCTCGAGCAGCTGCAGGCCGAGGCCAGGGCGCGCTGGCAGCGGGCGCTGCAACGGGCCGAGATGCGCATCTTCGGCATCCGGCTGCTGTTCGTGGGCCCGCTGCTGGGCCTGGCCCTGTGGCAGTTCCGCCGTTTCCGCGGCAGTGACCAGTGGCCGTTCGTGTGGGGCTTCCTGCTGTTCGGGCTGTTCGCCTTCTTCGTGGAGCTGGTGCCCTACCTGCCCAGCTTCGGCGCCTACATCCGCTACGGGGTGGGGGCCCTGCTCACCTTCCTGGCGGGCCGGGCGCTGATCCGCTGGCTGAATGCCTACCTGGCCCGCAAGCAGCAGGAGCAGGTGGCGCCCCAGCAGGAGCGCCAGCGCACCATCCGCTACGAGAAGGCCCTGCAGGCCCTGGGCCGCAACCAGTGCCCGAGCTGCGAGCGCAACCTGCCGCGCCGCGACGGCGTGCTGCCCGACTACTGCATGCACTGCGGCCTGCAGCTGCAGCTCGACTGCAGCCAGTGCGGCTTCCACCACTACGCCTGCTTCCCCTACTGCCCCAGCTGCGGTCACCCCGCTGCAGCGGCCGGAGCCCAGGAGCGGCCGGCGTGAGTGCCGAGCTGCTGTCAGCCCTGCCCACCCTGGCCGCGCTGGAGGCGGAGGCCCGCCGTCGGGGTCTGCTGCTGCGGCTGCAGGTGAGCCGCCCGCTGGGGTTGTGGACCCTGCGGGTCGGGGTGGCCCGGCCCCAGCCGCTGGCGCTGCTGGGCGAGCTGAAGGGCTGGGCGCTGCCCACCGCCGCCGGCCTGCGGCTCGACACCATGCGCGTGCAGGGGGAGCGCACCGCTGCGGTGGGCGCACTGATCTGGGCCGCCTGCTTCGCCTGGGCCCTGGAGGCCACCCCCTGCCGCCGCGCCCGGCTGCTGGCGATCCGCGACGACGAGACCCAGCACCGCCGGCTGGTGCGCTACTTCCGCCAGCTGGGGTTCAGCCCCCTGCGGGAGCTCGGCGGTGGGGCGATGGATCTGGCGCCCCGGCTGCTGTGGGGTGGCGCCGGCCTGCTGATGGAGGGCGACTGCGCCGAGGGCCTGCGCCGCAGCGCCCGGCGCCTGGCTCAGTCGCAACCCTCCACGGACCCGCGGTAGCTGAAGCCGATGGAGCCCGGGATGGTGGGGACCCCCACGCGCACATGGATCTGGTTGGTGCCCGGCCGGCGCTGGCAAGCGGTAACGGCAGACCTGTGCTCCACGGATCCTGTGTAAGGCTGGGCTGATGGCCAATCTCACCCTTGCTGTGGACGACGCCCTGCTCAAGCGGGCCCGCGAAGTCGCCCTGCGCGAGAACACCTCGGTGAATGCCGTGGTGCGGGAGTTCCTGACCCGCTACGTCGATGCCCGCAGCCGGCGACTGGAGGCGCTCGCCCGCTTTGAGGCTGTTGCTGCCAGTTCGCAGAGCTGCAGCGACGGGCCATGGAGCCGCGATGCACTGCACCAGCGCGACTAATGCGCGCCTTCATCGACACCAACCTCTGGGCCTACAGGCTGGATGGCAGGGAGCCCGAAAAATCGAGACGCATCGCCTCCTGGCTGGCAGAGATCACCCGCAGCCATGAGGTGGTGATCAGCACGCAGGTATTGATCGAACTGCGATCCGTCGCCAGCCGCAAACTGCAGCCGCCCCTGAGCCATCAGCAGATCACGGCTTTGCTGGAGGCGTTATCCGGATTCGACGTGGTGGGCACGGACGCGAACCTGGTGCTCGATGCCCATCAACTGGCTATCAAGGAAACGATCAGTTGGTTTGACGCCCTGATCGTGGAAGCGGCGATCCGCAGCCGCTGCGAGGTTCTCTTCTCCGAAGACCTGAGCCACGGCCGCAAGATAGGCCACCTTGAGCTGATCAATCCCCTGCTGGAATCACCCTGAGCTGCACGCAGCGCCCGGCGCCTGGCTCAGTCGCAACCCTCCACCGACACGCGGTAGCTGAAGCCGATGGAGCCGGGCATGGTGGGGGCGCCCACGCGCACGTTCACCTGGTTGGTGCGCCGGCCGGGAATGGCCGGAAAGGGTCCGAAGCTGCGCCGCTCCTCGGGCTCGAGGGTGACGTTGTCGTCAAACAGCCGCAGGTTGGTGTTGTCGGTGAAGCGCAGGAACGCCGCCGCGGGAAACACGGCCTGTTCGCTGGAGGCCGACTGGAGATGGATGCGGTAACTGGCGAAGTCGCGCTCCACCGCGAAATCGGTGTTCCAGTTGGTCCGGCCCAGCAGGATTCCCAGGGGGGCGACGCGGGGACGTTCCACCCGTTTGGTCACCACGGGGTTTTGACTGTCACCGCCGATGGGTCGCAGGAAGGAGCAGGTCTCGGCCCGGGCGATGCTGGCGCTCGCCAGCGACAGGGCGCAGGGCAGCGCGAGGGCAATGGCCCGCAACGGTCGTTGCGCTGCGGCAGGAACCCTGGCCGACCGCCAGGGCACGAGCTGTGGACGGCGGCTCATGGTCTCGGCTGACGGGTGGGAGCTGGAACCTAGATCAGGGGTTTGGCTCAGTCGCAGCCCTCCACCGACACGCGGTAGCTGAAGCCGATGGAGCCGGGCATGGTGGGGGCCCCCACGCGCACGTTCACCAGGTTGGTGCGTCGGCCGGGAACGGCCGGGAACGGACCGAACGTGCGGCGCTGCTCCGGCTCGAGGGTGACGTTTTCGGTGAACAGCCGGAACTCGGTGTTGTCGGAGAAGCGCAGGAACGCCGCCACGGGAAACAGGCCCTGGTCGCTGGAGGCCGACTGGAGATGGATGCGGTAGCTGGCGAAGGACCGGTTCACCGCGAAGTCGGTGTTCCAGTTGCTGCGGGTGAACACGCCACCGGGGGGGCTGATGCGTTTCTCCACCACGGGCTCGCTGCCACCGCCGATGGGCATCAGGAACGTGCAGCTGGCCTGCACCGCGCCGGCGCCTGCCGTGAGCCCGAGGCCAGCAACGGCGACCAGGGCCGTGAGGGATTGCATGGAAGGTTTAGGGATTTTCTTGCTATTCAAAACTCTACTCGGCTTGGCGAAATGTGCTGGAGGCCAGATCTTTTCTGGCATTGGATAATGCGAACTATTGTTGCATTTCCAGGGGCCTGGAGTCCTAGGCTTTTCTTCCATGATCCGCCGGTCGGCGGTGCTCCCCAGCGATGGCCAGATCCATGACGACCAGAGCCTTCGGTGCCAGGTCTTTGGCGGACCTGCTGCACGGTGGGCCCGTACTCATGGATGAGGTGGAACGGGTGCGGGACACGTTGGTTTTCGAGGAGCCCGGGTTATGGCCGAAGGTCTTCAGGTTCATTGTGTTGTTGGTGCTGTCGTCCTGCATCGCCACCTATGGGCTGCTGGGGGATTCGGTGGCCGTGGTGATCGGGGCGATGATCGTGGCGCCGCTGATGCTGCCGATCATGGGGCTGGCGTTCAGCGTCAGCGTGGGTGACCGCAGGGCTATCCGCAGCACGTTGATCGTGAGTCTCGTGGGCATCGTCACGGCCGTGGCGGTGGGATTCCTGCTGACCCTGCCGATGGCTCAGGTCACCAAGCCGGAGGCGATCCAGCAGGTGATGATCCGCACCTCGCCCCATCTGCTCGACCTGATGGCGGCGTTGATGACAGGCCTGGCCGGAGCCTTCGCGCTGGCCCGCAAGGATGTGTCCGACACGCTGCCTGGGGTGGCGATCGCCGTGTCGCTGGTGCCGCCCCTGGCCAATGCCGGGATCCTGTTCGCCCTCGCCGAACCCAGGCTGGCCTCTGGAAGTCTGCTGCTCTTCGGCACCAACTACGTGGCCATCCTGCTCACCGGCGCCCTGGTGTTCGCGCTGATGGGGTTCCGGAAGGCTGCCCTGTCGCCGTTCGATCCCCGGGCGCGGCGCCGGGCTGTGGGAATTGCCCTGGTGGCTCTGCTGATCATCGCCGTCCCCCTCTCTCTCGCCTCCACTCGTCTGATCATCACCAACAAGATCGCCGTTCGCACCGATGCTCTCGCTGAGGAGTGGCTTGAGGGTTCCGCCTACCGGTTGCTGTCGGTTGATGCCGAAACGGCGGATTGATCGGTGAATTTGGTGCTGCTGGGCGAGGGCGATCTCCCCGATCTGGAGACGCTGGAACAACGCGCCCGTGGGATTCTGTTCGGCCGCACGCTGCGCCTGAAGGTGGTGGAGTCACGCACCCTCTATCGGGGCCGGAAGGGTCTGGGATCGGCAGCGGTTCACTTGCCGTAATTCTCCAGCTGGTCGAGTCCCTGACGCAGCAGACGCTGGCCGCCTTCGATCATCCGCTGCTGATCGCTCTTGAACTGACAACTCGCTGTGCGGAACTGCACCGTTTTGCTGAAGGGGACGTACCAGATGGCGTCCAGCCTGCAGAACTCCCGCCCTTTCCTGGCCGGCACGTCCTGCAGCAGCTCGCCGCTGAGACAGCGGTAGCCGGCGCGGTCTTTCCCCTCCCGGCGGCAGGTGCCCAGGTTCTTGACGAACACCCCCTTGCCCTGCTGTTTGAAGGTCTCATTGGCGAAACCGGCGAACGACACCGGATCGAAGCTGAACGGGGAAGCCTGAACAGCACCGCTCAACACGGCCACAAGCGTCAGGGGGCGGAGCAGGCGAATCAACGGCCTCTGTTCGGTTTGGTGACGGCCACCCATCATCGCGCGCGCCTGGCCCTGGCTCCATAATCCTGCGACTCTTTTCTATTCCGGAATGCCCGGGTTCCTGGTCAGCGGCCTGCAGATCCTGCTGGGCATCGCCCTGCTTTTCGGTGGGGGTGAGCTGTTTGTGGCCGGTTCGGTGGCCCTCTCGCTGATGCTGGGGATCCCCCAGATCGTGATCGGCCTCACGGTGGT
>SLIG01000104.1 GCA_007135755.1 Cyanobium sp. | reverse complement strand
TCGACCTCCAGCTTTCGCTTCCACCCAGCTCCCGCCACCACCTCAGCCAGCCCCCCCCCCCCGTTCCCGGCCACCCGGGCCCCTGCCCCCAGTCCCGGCTCTCTGCCATCAGCCCTGGCTCTCCCCGTCTCCCCAGCCCCGATTCAGCTCCGTTGATCAGCGCCTCCACCGCACCCGCATCCGCACCCATCGCCCTGCCCCGCCGCCCGCTGCGGGTGGCGATCCTCGGCGCCACCGGCGCCGTGGGTCAGGAGCTGCTGCAGCTGCTCGATGAGCGCCGCTTCCCGGTGGCCGAACTGCGGCCCCTGGCCTCTCCCCGCTCCGCCGGCCGCACCCTGCGCTGGCAGCAGCAGGACCTGCCGATCGCTGCAGTCAGCGCCGAGGCCTTCGAGGGGGTGGATCTGGTGCTGGCCTCCGCCGGCGGCGGCGCCTCGCGCCAGTGGGCTCCGGTGGCGGCGGCGGCCGGTGCGGTGGTGATCGACAACTCCAGCGCCTTCCGCATGGACCCCGAGGTGCCGCTGGTGGTGCCGGAAGTGAACCCGCAGGCGGCCTTCGCCCACCGCGGCATCATCGCCAACCCCAACTGCACCACAATCCTGCTCACCCTGGCCCTCGCTCCCCTGCATGGGCGGCGGCCGATCCGGCGGGTGGTGGTGAGCACCTACCAGAGCGCCAGCGGCGCCGGCGCCCGGGCCATGGAAGAACTGCGCCAGCTCAGCCGCACCGTGCTCGACGGCGGCGAGGCCCGCAGCGAGGTGCTGCCCCATTCGCTGGCCTTCAACCTCTTCCTGCACAACTCCCCCCTGCAGCCCAACGGCTACTGCGAGGAGGAGCTGAAAATGGTGAACGAGACCCGCAAGATCATGGGCATTCCCGATCTGCGCCTCACCGCCACCTGCGTGCGCGTGCCGGTGCTGCGGGCCCATTCCGAGGCAGTGAACATCGAGTTTCACGAGCCCTTCCCGGTGGATGAGGCCCGCGCGCTGCTGCGCCAGGCCCCCGGCGTGGAACTGCTGGAAGACTTCGCGGCCAACCGCTTCCCCATGCCCACCGATGTCACCGGCCGGGATCCGGTGGCGGTGGGCCGCATCCGGCAGGACCTCAGCGATCCCAACGCCCTGGAGCTGTGGCTCTGCGGCGACCAGATCCGCAAGGGCGCAGCTCTCAATGCCGTGCAGATCGCCGAGTTGTTGCAGAGTCCGCCCGACAGCGCCGGAGGTGCCGTTTGAGCCGCGCTCCCTTCGGCCGGGTGCTCACCGCCATGGTCACCCCGTTCCGCGCCGACGGGGCGGTGGACCTGGAGTTGGCGGCGCGCCTGGCCGAGCACCTGGTGAGTCACGGCTCCGATGGCCTGGTGCTCTGCGGCACCACCGGTGAGTCGCCCACCCTCAGCTGGGCGGAGGAGCACCAGCTGTTCGCCGCCGTGCGCGATGCCCTCGGCGGCCGGGCGCCCCTGCTGGCCGGCAGCGGCAGCAACTGCACCGCCGAGGCGGTGGAGGCCACCCGCCAGGCGGCGGCCCTGGGGGCCGATGGTGCCCTGGTGGTGGTGCCGTACTACAACAAGCCGCCCCAGGACGGACTGGAGGCCCATTTCCGGGCTGTGGCCCAGGCGGCGCCCGAGCTGCCGCTGATGCTCTACAACATCCCCGGCCGCACCGGCACCAGCCTCGCTCCAGCCACCGTGGCCAGGCTGCTCGACCTGCCCAACGTGGTGAGCTTCAAGGCCGCCAGCGGCAGCACCGATGAGGTGAGCGCCCTGCGGGCCGCGTGCGGCGACCGCCTGGCCATCTACTCCGGCGACGACGCCCTCACCCTGCCGATGCTGGCGGTGGGCGCCGTGGGCGTGGTGAGCGTGGCCAGCCACGTGGCCGGCGAGCGCATCAGCGCCATGGTGCGGGCCTTCTTCGACGGCGACCTGGCCACGGCCCTGCACCTGCACGAGCAGCTGCTGCCTCTGTGCAAGGCGCTGTTCTGCACCACCAACCCGATCCCGGTCAAGGCCGCCCTGGAGCTGAGCGGCTGGCCGGTGGGCGCCCCAAGACTTCCCCTCCTTCCCGCAGACGACAGCGTGAGACAACGCCTTTCCGAAACCCTCGCCGCCCTGCGTCCCACCTGACGCCAAGGCTGATTCCGCTCAGGCGCCGCCGCTGTGGCCCCGCCAACGAGCCCTCATCCACCCATCCCTGACCCCATTTCCGAGATCTTCATGTCCAGTTCCAACGGCACCACCAGTTCCAACGGCCGCAACCCCTCCGCCCAACCCGCCCTGCGGGTGATCCCCCTCGGCGGCCTGCACGAGATCGGCAAGAACACCTGCGTGTTCGAGTACGGCGACGACATCATGCTGGTGGATGCCGGCCTCTCCTTCCCCAGTGACGGCATGCACGGGGTCAACGTGGTGATGCCCGACACCAGCTATCTCAAGGAGAACCAGAAGCGCATCCGCGGCATGATCGTGACCCACGGTCACGAGGATCACATCGGTGGCATCGCCCACCACCTCAAGAACTTCAACATCCCGGTGATCCATGGGCCGCGCCTGGCCCTGGCCCTGCTCACCGGCAAGATGGAGGAGGCCGGA
This sequence comes from Cyanobium sp., assembly GCA_007135755.1. Taxonomy (GTDB): domain Bacteria; phylum Cyanobacteriota; class Cyanobacteriia; order PCC-6307; family Cyanobiaceae; genus NIES-981. The sequence goes on along the minus strand of SLIG01000104.1, from coordinate 1,606 downwards.
GTGATGGACCGCACCATCCTCAAGACCGTGGCGCCCCGCGATGTGGTGAAGGTGGGGCAGCACTTCTCGGTGGAATTCATCCGCAACACCCACTCGATGGCCGACAGCTTCTCGCTGGCCATCACCACGCCGGTGGGCACGGTGATCTTCACCGGTGACTTCAAGTTCGACCACACCCCGGTGGATGGCGAGCACTTCGACATGGCCCGCCTGGCCCACTACGGCGAGCAGGGGGTGCTGTGCCTGTTCAGTGACTCCACCAATGCCGAGGTGTCGGGCTTCTGTCCCTCCGAGCGCTCGGTGTTCCCCAACCTCGACCGCCAGATCGCCCAGGCCCAGGGCCGGGTGATCATCACCACCTTCGCCAGCTCCATTCACCGGGTGTCCATGATCCTGGAGCTGGCTCTCAAGAACGGCCGCAAGGTGGGTCTGCTGGGCCGCTCCATGCTCAACGTGATCGCCAAGGCGCGTGAGCTCGGCTACATGCGCGCCCCCGACGACCTGTTTGTGCCGATCAAGCAGATCCGTGATCTGCCCGACCGTGAAACCCTGCTGCTGATGACCGGCAGCCAGGGCGAGCCGCTGGCGGCCCTCAGCCGCATTTCCCGCGGCGAGCATCCCCAGGTGCAGGTGAAGAGCAGCGACACGATCATCTTCTCCGCCAATCCGATCCCCGGGAACACGATTTCGGTGGTCAACACCATCGACCGGCTGATGATGCTGGGCGCCAAGGTGGTGTATGGCAAGGGTGAGGGCATCCACGTGTCCGGCCACGGCTTCCAGGAAGACCAGAAACTGATGCTGGCGCTGGTCAAGCCGAAGTTCTTCGTGCCGGTGCACGGCGAGCACCGCATGCTCGTGTGCCACAGCCGCACGGCCCAGGCGATGGGCGTGCCTGCCGACAACATGCTGATCATCGACAACGGCGATGTGGTGGAGCTCACCCCCGATTCGATCCGTCGCGGTGAACCGGTGAAGGCCGGGATCGAGCTGCTCGACGCCTCCCGCAACGGCATCGTCGATGCCCGGGTGCTCAAGGAGCGCCAGCAGCTGGCCGAGGACGGCGTGATCACCCTGCTGGCGGCGATCAGCACCGACGGCGCCATGGCGGCCCCGCCGCGGGTGACCCTGCGGGGGGTGGTGACCACCGCCGATGCCCGCAAGCTCAGCCTCTGGGCCGAGCGCGAGATCACCTGGGTGCTCGAGAACCGCTGGAAGCAGCTCTGCCGTGTCAGCGGCGGCGAAGCCCCCGATGTGGACTGGGTGGGCGTGCAGCGCGAGGTGGAACTCGGTCTGCAGCGCCGCCTGCGCCGGGAGCTGCAGGTGGAGCCCCTGATCCTCTGTCTGGTGCAGCCCGCGCCCGCAGGCACGCCGGTGTACAAGGGCCGCGCCGATGCCGAACCTGATTCCCGCCCGGCACCCCGGGGCCGCGGCGGCCGGGATGGCGGCCGCGACGGTGGCCGGCCCAGCCGCTCCGTTGACCGCCAGAACCGCGCTCCCAGGCCCCAGGCGGAGCGCCAGCCGGTGGCGGTTGGGGCCGCCCCTGCCGCTGCCAATCCCGCCCCTGTCGCCGCCAGCGCCCCTGCCGCCCCGGCCCCGGAGCCGG
>SLIG01000141.1 GCA_007135755.1 Cyanobium sp. | reverse complement strand
CTGCCCAGCTCCAGGGCCTCGGCCCAGGGCACCGCCGGGCCGGCGGCGGGGGTGGCCGCGGGCGCCAGGGCCAGCAGGCCGGCGGCGGTGGCCAGGGGCCCGAAGGCCAGCCAGCACAGCGGTTCCCCCAGGCCCCGGTAGCCCAGCCGGAACGGCGGCCCCTGGTAGAGGTAGCCCAGAGCGCAGCAGGCCAGCACCAGCAGCAGCACCGCCGCACTGCTGCGCCAGGCCACCAGGGCCATCAGCGCCAGGCCCAGCAGCAGGCAGCCGTTGGCCAGGGCCGCCACCCGGTCGCGGCGGCCGGTGAGGTTCACGAGCGAGTGGGGCTTGCCGTGGGTGTCCACGCCGGTGTCGGCATCGAACACGTCGTTGGCCAGGTTCTCCCAGGCCAGCAGCAGCACGGCCGCCAGCAGGAACAGCAGCAGCTGATCGAGGCGCACCGGCTCGAAGCGCCCGAAGCGCCAGCCTGCCGCCAGCAGCACCGGCATCACCGCCACGGCGTACATCGGCCACTTGATCGCCGCCGTCCACAGCTGCCGCCGGGCGTAACGGCTTGCGACGACCTCGGGCTCTGGCATGGGGGCCGGCGGCGGCGGCGCAAGCGGGACCCATACATTTGAGCAGTCCAATGGAGCGGCAGGGCTTGGCAACCACCGGCCTCGAGCAGGTGCAGGCGGGCGGCGGCTTCTCGGCGCTGCTGGAGCTGGCCCGGCGCCGGGCCAGCCGCCTCGACGAGGAGGGCGTGCTCAGCCTGGCGATCCCCCTGGCCGGCGGTGACCCCTTCACCCTGCTGCCCCACCTCGAGGGTGGCGCCGAGGGCGGTTCCGGCGAGGGCGGCTTCCGCTTTCTCTGGGACGGCGCCCCGGGGCTGTGCATCGCCGCCAGCGGACGCACCCACAGCCTGGAGTTGAGCGGACCGCGGCGCTTCGAGCTGGCCCGGCGCTTCGCCGGCGCAGCCCTCAGCCGCCTGGCGGGGGATGACAGCCGGGGCCTGGAGTGCGGCCCCCGCCACGCCCGCCCCCGGTTGCTGCTGGCCTTCAGCTTCTTCGATGCACCCCTGGAGGCCGAGGCCGGCGCCGCCCCGGGGGTGCAGGCGGTGCTGCCGCGCTGGCAGCTGAGCCGCCATGGCCGCCAGTGCTGGCTGCGGCTGCAGCGCCCCCTGGGGGGAGGCACCACGGCCCGCAGCCTGGCGGAGGAACTCTGGGATGCGGCCCGGAGGCTGGAGCGGATCGCCGTCTTCCCCGAGCAGGCCAGCCGGACCGCCGTGGTGGGGCGTTCGGCCTGGCAGGAGCGCTACCGCCTGGCTGCCAGCCAGGCGCTGGCGCTGGTGGATGAGGGCCGGCTGCAGAAGCTGGTGCTGGCGGTACGCCAGCAGCTGCGGCTCGACCGGGCTCCCGACCCCCTGGCCCTGCTGGCCCCCCTGCGCCGCCACCAGAGCGGCAGCTGCCGCTTTCTCTGGCAGCGCGACCACAACTCAGCCCTACTGGGGGCCTCGCCGGAACGGCTGCTCACCGTGCGCCAGGGTCAGTTGCGCAGCGACGCGCTGGCCGGCACCGCCCCCGCCGACCAGGGCGAGGCGCTGCTGACCTCGGCCAAGGACCGGCTGGAGCACGAGCTGGTGGTGGACACGATCATGGCCGTGCTCGGCCGGGCGGGCCTGCGGCCGCAGCGGCCGCGCCACCCCCGGCTCGCCCGCCACGGCCAGCTGGTGCATCTGCACACCCCGATCAGTGCCGCCCTGGCCGGCCAGCATCCGCTGGCGATCGCCGCTGCCCTCCACCCCACACCGGCGGTGGCCGGCCTGCCGCGGCGGGAGGCGATGGGCTGGCTGCGCAGCCTGGAGCCCTTCGAGCGCGGCCACTACGCCGCCCCGATCGGCTGGATCGACAGCGACGGCGATGCCGATCTGCGGGTGGCGATCCGCAGCGGCACCCTGCGCGGCCGCGAGCTGGAGCTCACCGCCGGCGCCGGACTGGTGCCCGGCTCGGCGGTGGCCCGGGAACTGCAGGAGGTGGCTCTCAAACTGGGCGTGCTGCAGCAGCAACTCAACCTGCCGGTGCACGGCCGTTGACGCAACGCCGTTGACGCAGCGGCGAACCTGGCCCATCAGGCGAGCCTTCTGCCCGTGACCCTGCTGACGCTGCCGATCCCCCTGCTGCTGGCGCTGCTGGCCGCGGCCCTGCTGCTGCGCCAGGCCGTGGGCCGGCGGCGGCTGGAGCGGATCATCTTCGAGTCCGACACCCCGGCGGGCAGGCGGTTCGACCTGGCCCTGCTGGGGCTGATCGTGCTCAGTGTGGTGGCGGTGGGCCTGGAGAGCGACCCCACCCTGCAGAGCCGCTTCCAGGGCCTGTTCGTGCGGCTGGAGGTGGGCTTCTCGAGCCTGTTCAGCCTCGAATACCTGCTGCGGCTGCTCTGCACTGAGCGCCCGCTCGTCTATGCCCGCAGCTTCTTTGGCATCGTGGATTTCCTGGCCAGCATCCCGCCGCTGCTGGGCCTGGGAGCCGTGGGCAGCAAATATTTCACGGTGATCCGCATTCTGAGGCTGATGCGGGTGTTCCGGATTCTCAAACTGGGGCTCTACATCCGCGAGGCCGACAGGCTCAAGGAGGCCCTGCTGGCCAGCCGCAGGAAGATTTTCATCTTTCTGCTGATGATGGTGAATCTGGTGGTGCTCATCGGCGCCCTGATGTACGTGATCGAGGGCGAGGCCGGTGGCTTCACCAGCATTCCCACAGGCATCTACTGGGCGATCGTGACGATCACCACCGTGGGCTATGGCGACGTGGCCCCGGTCACTCCCCTGGGCCGGATCACGGCCTCGGCGGTGATGCTGCTGGGCTACAGCATCATTGCCGTGCCCACCGGCATCGTCACCGCTGAACTGGGCCGCAGCGGCGGCGAGCCCCAGGGCGCCGCCATCGCCCTGGCCCCCCGGCCCTGCCAGGCCTGCGGCGAGCCTCAGCATCTGGCCGGCGCCCGCTTCTGTCACCGCTGCGGCGCGGAGCTGGGGAATCAGGCCCCGGGCAGCCGGGAGATGGTGTGATCCGCCAGGGGAATGCCGCCCAGGCGTTCCACCTCGCGGATGCCGGTGGGGCTGGTGACGTTGATCTCGCTGAGCCGGCCATCGATCACGTCGATGCCCACGAAGAACAGGCCCTCGGCCCGCAGGGCCGGCGCCAGCTCGGCGCAGATCCGCCGCTCCGCCTCGCTGAGGTCGGTGGCCTGGGGCTGGCCGCCCACCGCCAGGTTGCTCCGGAATTCACCGCCACTGGGCACCCGGTTCACCGCACCCAGCGGTTCACCGTCCACCAGCAGGATGCGCTTGTCGCCGGCGCTCACCCCGGGCAGGAACGCCTGCACCATCACCGGCAGGCTCTGCTGGGCGGTGACCAGCTCCAGCAGCGCCCCCAGACCGGGCGTGCCGGCGGCGGCGAACACGACTCCCTGGCCGGCGCGTCCGCCCAGGGGCTTGAGCACCACCTCCCGGTGCTCGGCGGTGAAGGCGGCCAGCAGATCCACCCGGCTGGCCACCAGGGTGGGGGCCATCAGATGACTCCAGCGCAGGGAGCTGAGCTTCTCGTTCCAGGCCCGCAGGGCGGCGGGGCGGTTGATCACCCGCACGCCCCGGCGCTCGGCCAGGTCCAGCAGGTGGGTGGCGTAGAGGTAGGCCTCGTCCACCGGTGGATCCTTGCGCATCCACACGTGGGCAAAGGCCGCCAGGGGCAGCAGCTGGGCCTCCCCGAGCTCATGCCAGGGCTGGGCCCGCAGCGGCCGGGCTCGGGCCCAGGCGCTGTGACCGCCAGCGGCCCCATCGGCTCTGGCACCCGCGTCGGCAGCGGCCGATGAGCCAGCGTGCTGGCGGGCCATCAGGTCGGCGGTGGTGCACACCCACACCGGCAGGCCGGCGCGCCCGGCCGCCTGCATCAGGGCAACGCTGGAATCCTTGGCGGGATTGAGGCGCTCAACCGGATCGACCACGAACAGCTGGGCACCGCTGCCTGCGGGGCTGTCGGCTGGGGCGCTGGCCATGCCTCAGGCCGCCAGCAGAGCGTCGAGCCGGCCGCTGCGCTCCAGGGCATGGAGCTCGTCGCAGCCGCCGATGCCGGCGTCGTCGATGAAGATCTGGGGCAGACTGCTGCGGCCGTCGGCCCGCTCGCTCATGGCGGAGCGGGCGGCCTGGTCGCCGTCGATGGCGTATTCGCTGTAGGCCACTCCCTTGCGATCCAGCAGCGCCTTGGCGCGGATGCAGAAGGGGCAGAACCGCCAGGTGTAGATCTCGACCTTCGCCGCCATCGGGGCCGTTTCACAGGTGGGCGGATCCTAGAAGTGGCCTGCCGCTGCCATGTCGGCGCCATGTCGGCGCCATTGAGTACGGTCGAGACAAGCCCAACGCACTCCGCCGTGACCGCTACCACCGCCGCCGGCAGCGCGCCCGTGCTGCTCGACCTCACCGACTTCAAACGCGACCTCTCCGAGCTCACCGACCGCCTGGGCCAGGCCCAGGACTGTCTTTGACGAAGCTGCCCTGAAAGCCCGCCAGCAGGATCTGGAGCAGCTGGCCTCCCAGCCCGATTTCTGGGACGACCAGAAACAGGCCCAGGCCAAGATGCGCCAGCTCGATGAGGTCAAGGCCCAGCTCGAGCAGCTCCACCGCTGGCGCGGGCTCGTCGCTGACGCCGAGGCCACCCTGGAGCTCTACGAGCTGGAGCCCGACGCCGACCTGCTGGCCGAGGCCAACCAGGGCCTGCTGGGTCTGCGCGCCGAACTCGATCGCTGGGAACTGGAGCGCCTGCTCTCCGGCCCCTACGACAAGGAGGGCGCCGTGATCAGCATCAACGCCGGAGCCGGCGGCACCGATGCCCAGGACTGGGCCCAGATGCTGTTGCGCATGTACACCCGCTGGGCCGAGGACCACGGCATGCGGGTGACCGTGGACGAGCTCAGCGAGGGCGAGGAAGCGGGCATCAAGAGCGCCACCATCGAGATCGAGGGCCGCTACGCCTACGGCTACCTGCGCAACGAGAAGGGCACCCACCGGCTGGTGCGCATCTCGCCGTTCAACGCCAACGACAAACGCCAGACCAGCTTTGCCGGCGTGGAGGTGATGCCCAAGATCGAGGAGGAAGTGAAGCTCGACATCCCCGAAAAGGATCTGGAGATCACCACCTCGCGCTCGGGCGGCGCCGGCGGCCAGAACGTGAACAAGGTGGAAACGGCGGTTCGCATCCTGCACATCCCCACCGGCCTGGCCGTGCGCTGCACCCAGGAGCGCTCCCAGCTGCAGAACAAGGAAAAGGCCATGGCCCTGCTGATGGCCAAGTTGCTGGTGATCGCCCAGGAACAGCGGGCCGCCGAGATCGCCGACATCCGCGGCGACATCGTGGAGGCGGCCTGGGGCAACCAGATCCGCAACTATGTGTTTCACCCCTATCAGATGGTCAAAGACCTGCGCACCCAGCACGAAACCACCGATGTGCAGGGGGTGATGAACGGCGACCTGGACCCCTTCATCCAGAGCCTGCTGCATGCCGGCGTGGAGGTGGCGGGAGGCAGCGGCGATGACTGAACCCACCCCCAGCTCCCCGGCGCAGCCCACAGAAAAGCCCAGCTTCGTGAAGCTGGCGATGCGCAACATGGTGCGCAAGGGCCGCCAGAGCCTGCTGCACTTCGGCCTCACCGCCGCGGGCTTCCTGGCCTTCATCACCCTGATCGCCTGGCTGGGCCGGCCCCAGCTGCCCGGTGGCTGAGGGGGCCTCACCGGCAATGGCGCTGGACCCGGATGACCTGGACCTTGACCTGGCCTTCTCCGCCGACGGAGTCCTGCCGCAGCCTCTGATCGCCGCTGCCGGCCCATGGGCCGACCCCGAGGCCGGCGCCGCGTCCTGGCAGGAGCTGCTGCGCGGCTGGCTGGGGCAGCTGGCCGCCGAGCTGCCGACCGAGCTGCGGTCGCCCGCCTACAGCCTGGGGCTGAACCTGGTGGGGGATGGACAGATCGCCGAGCTCAACGCCCACTGGCGCGGGCTGGCGGGGCCCACCGACGTGCTGGCCTTCGCCGCCCGCGAGGACGGCCTGGAGGCGGGACCGCCGCCGCCCATGCCCCCCGGGATCGAGGGCGACCCCGACCCCCTGGAGCTGGGCGACATCGTGATCTCCCTGGAGACGGCCGCCCGCCAGGCCGACGATCACGGCCACCATCTGGTGCGGGAACTGCAGTTCCTGGCCAGCCACGGTCTGCTGCACCTGCTGGGCTGGGACCACCCCGACGCCGCCAGCCTGGCGGCGATGCTGGCGCGACAGGAGCGTTTGCTGACGTGAGGGGTTCGCTCTGGACACCGCCGGTAGGGTTCGGTCGACTCCCGCCCAGCCCGTTCTGCCCCTGCCCCTCCCCGCTGCCGACGCCCAGGGCCCCGAGGAGCGGCCGGCCGGCCCCGTGGCCGTGGCGCCGATGCTGAGGCGGCGCGGGCGCACGGCGCGGCTGGGGGCCTGGACGGTGGCCAGCGACCTGCCCGCCAGCTTCCGCTATGCGGCCCAGGGGCTGGTGTATGGCTTCCGCAGCCAGCGCAACTTCCGCATCCACGTGGTCACCGGGGCGGTGGTGTTCGGCCTCGGCCTGTGGCTGCAGCTGCCGGCACCGCAGCTGGCCGTGCTGGTGCTCACAGTGGCGGCGGTGCTGGTGCTGGAACTGATCAACACCGCCACCGAGGCGGTGGTGGATCTGGCCATCGGCCGCCAGTTCCATCCCCTGGCCCGCATCGCCAAGGACTGCGCCGCCGCCGCCGTGCTGGTGGGCGCCCTGGCCTCCCTGCTGATCGCCGTGCTGCTGCTGGCCCCGCCGCTGCTGCTCCGGCTCGGCCTCTGACCGCCGCAGCCTCTGACCGCCGCGGCCTTTGAATGGGGGCACGCGTGCGGCGCCGGTCCGGCGTTGGGACAGGAGACCGATGCTGCTGGTGCTGGACAACTACGACAGCTTCACCTTCAACCTGGTTCAGTACCTGGGCGAACTGGCCGCCGAGCACCCCCTGGCGGCCGAGCTGCGGGTGGAGCGCAACGACGCCCTCTCCCTGGAGCAGATCCGGACCCTGAATCCGGCCGCGATCCTGATCTCCCCGGGCCCCGGCGATCCCAACCAGTCGGGGGTGTGCCTGGAGGTGCTGCGGGAGCTCAGCCCCAGCGTGCCCACCCTGGGGGTGTGCCTGGGCCACCAGGCGATCGCCCAGGTGTATGGGGGCCGGGTGGTGCCGGCCCCTGAGCTGATGCACGGCAAGACCTCACCGGTGCTGCACGGCGGCCAGGGCGTGTTCGCGGGGCTGCCCTGCCCGCTCACCGCCACCCGCTACCACAGTCTGATCGCCGAGCGCGACACCCTGCCCGCGTGCCTGGAGATCACCGCCTGGCTGGAGGACGGCACGATCATGGGCCTGCGCCACCGTCAGTACCCCCACATCGAGGGGGTGCAGTTCCACCCCGAGAGCGTGCTCACTGAGGCCGGCCACGAACTCCTGGCCAACTTCCTGCGGCAGGCGGAGGGGCAGCCGGCCCCCTGAGCCGCAGGCAGCCGCACGAGCGTCCCCCCAGGCGGGGGTTGGCCCCGACAGCTGCAGTAGCGTCGCGGCCCTGCTGGCTGCCCTGATGGGCTGCGCCGATGCGACTGCTGCCCACCCTTGCCGCCACGGCCCTGGCGCTGCCGGCCGTCACCCTGCAGGCCGCCCTGCTGCCGGCGGCGGCAGCCGCCAGCGTGTCGATCACCAGCTATGGCCACAGCGCCCTGCTGATTCAGGGGGGCGGCAGCCGGGTGCTGCTCAATCCCTTCCGGGCGGTGGGCTGCGCCGCCGGCCTGAGCGAGCCGCGGGTGAGCGCCACGGTGATCCTGGCCAGCAGCCGCCTGCTGGATGAGGGGGCTCCGGTGGCCACGGGACGGTTCCTGGCCGATCCCGGCAGCTTCCAGGTGGGCGGCCTGCGCATCGAGGGCATCAGCGCCCCCCGGGATCGCGTCGGCGGACGGCGCTTCGGACGGGCCACCCTCTGGCGCTGGCAGCAGGGAGGCCTGAGCTTCGTGCACATGGGCGGCACCGCCGGCCCCCTGAGCCCCGCCGACAAGGTGATGCTCAGCCGCCCGGACGTGCTGATCCTGGGGGTGGGCGGCGGCGCCAAGGTGTTCGATGGCGGGGAGGCGGCCGAGGTGGTGCGGGAGCTGCGCCCGCGGGTGGTGATTCCGGTGCAGTACGTGAGCGGCGCGGTGCCCGCCAACTGCGATCAGGGCAGCGTGGAGCCGTTCCTGCAGGCCATGGCCGGCACGCCGGTGCAACGGCCCGGCCGCACCGTCAACCTCTCCACCGGCCTGGGCGAGGGGCCCACGATCAAGGTGCTGCGCTGATCAGTACTGCGCTGATTCAGTGCTGCCCTGATCACGATGCTGCGCTGACGTCGGCTGCACTGACCTCAGCTGCCTCGTAGGCGCTCCAGAACCGCTGCATCTGCTCCGTGGTGCCCAGGCTCACGCGCAGGGAGCCCTCGATCAAGGGCTTGCCGGCCATTGAACGCACCAGGATGCCGGCCTGGCGCAGACGCTCCTCCACCGCGGCAGCCGGGGCCTGGGGCCAGATCAGCAGGTAGTTGCCACCGGCGGCATGGTGGCGCAAACCGGCGGCCTGGAGCTGGGCCAGCAGCCAGGCCCGGGCACGCAGCACCTCGGCCACGTAGGCGTCGGTGTAGGGCTGGTCGGCCAGGGCGGCGTGGGCGGCCGTCACCGCCAGGCTGTTGATGTCGTAAGGCCCGGTGACCCGGCCGATGCGGTCGATCACCGGGGCGGAGCCGATGGCGAAGCCGATGCGCAGGCCCGCCAGCCCGGCCGTCTTGGCCAGGGAGCGCAGCACCACCAGGTTGGGCGTGGTGGCGAAGTCGGCCAGCGGCAGCACGCTGTCGCCGGTGAAGGCCTCGTAGAGCTCATCCACCACCACCAGGGTGCGCGGCACGGCGGCCGCCAGCTCCAGGATCGGCTGCGGCGCCAGGCGGGTGCCGGTGGGATTATTGGGGTTGCAGATCAGCAGCAGCCGCGGACAGGGCTCATCGAGCAGCACCCGGCGCACGGCCGCTAGCGGGAAGGCGAACCCAGGCCCCTCGTAGGGGATGGCCTCGATCGCCATGCCCTGCATGCGGGCGCAGGGGGAGTAGTAGCCGAAGGTGGGGCTGGTGGTGAGCAGGGTGTCACCCGGCTCGCCGTAGGCGTGGAAGATGGCATGGATGGCGGCATCGACGCCGTTGAACAGGCCGATCTGGCTGGGGCTCAGGGGATGGGCCAGCGCCGCGCTGTCATCGGCCCGAGACGCGCTCAGGTTGGCCACCACCGCCTCGCGCAGGCCGTCGTATTCCGGATAGATGGCGAGGTGATCGGCCGGGATCGCCCGCAACGCCTCCACCACCTTCGGGCTGGGGCCGATGGTGTTCTCGTTGAAGTCGAGGCGCAGCAGACCCCGCCGGCCCTCCAGCGGCGCGCTGTAGGCCTGCAGGCTCTCCACCTCCTGGCGCGCCGGGGGGAAGGGGTTGGTCACAGGGCCAGATCGCTCCATCCGCAGCGTAGGAGTCGCCCCTGCCCGCTCCGGACCCAGGCGCGGGATGCGAACCCGGAGATCGCTGCGAGCAGAAAGCCTGTAACAAGCCATGAAACAGCTGGCACCTGTCCCGGGGCGCGGCTATGGAAGAGACAGGGAGAGCCAGGGAGGTGATGCCTGAACACCGACATGGCAACAAGCTGCAGGGCGGAATGGCACGCGGACATGCAACTGAACAACGCAATCCCGCAACGGAAACAGGTTGTCAACAACAGAGAGGAATCGAAATGAATGCCCCTGACACAAGCCATGCAGTGGAGATCCCCGGCACCTGCGCCCCCCCTTGCCTTTCGCTCTACCAGCCAACGCATCGCCATCATCCCGAGAACCAGCAGGACCCCATCCTGTTCGGCAACCTCGTGAAGGCATTGCAGGACTCACTCGAACAACGGTTGCCCACAGAGGAGATCCAACCGTTACTGAAGCCGTTCCTCGACTTGGCTGACAACCGCGACTTCTGGGATCACACCCTCGATGGACTGGCCATCCTGGGCGGCAAGGACACGTTTCGCATCTACAAGCTGCAGCGACCCGTGGCCGCACTGGCTGTCGTGGCGGACAGCTTCCACGTCAAACCCCTGATCCGCACGCTTCAGTCGGCCGACCGCTATCAGGTTCTCGGCCTGAGTCGCCATGAGGTCAAGCTCTACGAAGGCAATCGTGACGGCCTGGATGCGATCAGCCTGCACCCGGCTGTGCCCGCCACACTGACCGATGCACTGGGTCAGGAGTTGACCGATCCACACCTCACCGTGGCCTCCTACGGAGGGGTGGGGGGCTCCCAGGCACCCATGCACCACGGCCACGGAGGCAGAAAAGCCGAGGTTGACATCGACACGGAACGCTTCTTCCGCATCGTTGACCGTGAGGTTCTCAAGCACCACTCCCAGCCATCAGGGCTGCCGCTGATCCTGGCGGCACTCCCCGAACACCATCATCGTTTCCACGAGATCAGCAGGAATCCATTGCTGATGCCGGAGAGCATCGCCACCCACCCCGATTCCCTCCCGTCGATCGACGACCTTCGCCAGCGCGCCTGGCAGCTGATGGAGCCTCGCTATCTGGCGCGCCTGGCCGATCTGGTGGAGGCGTTCGGCAATGCCAGATCCAAGGGGCTCGCGGACGATGATCCGGCCCAGGTCGGCAAGGCCGTGGTCAACGGACGGGTGGCGACGCTGCTCATCGAAGCCCAGCGCGAAGTTCCCGGACGGATCAATGCCGAGACTGGTGACATTGAAGCTGACCAGCTATCAGACCCGGGGGTCAATGACATGCTCGATGAGATGGGCTCACTTGTCCTGAAGATGGGCGGAGAGGTCGTGGTCGTACCCGCCGAAAGGATGCCAACAAAGACCGGACTAGCGGCGATCTACAGGTACTGAACCGACCGGGCGCGGGTCACAGGGTTGCTGGAGGATTTCCGCTCAGCAATGGAGGCCGGTCGGAGCCGGGTGGCATCGCTGACGATCAGAGGCGATGGCCACGAGGCCGCCCTTGCGGGCATGCGCAAGACCTATGGGCGGGCATGGGCCGCCATGGATGCGGCCGACGACCAGCCCGGGCCCAAGACATTCCACGAATGACAGAAGCGGGTGAAGTACCACCGGTATCACCTGCGTCTCTTGCAGGAGGCCTGGCCGGGTGTGATCGAAGCCCGTGAGGATGAGACACACCAGCTGGGCCATTTGCTTGGCGATCACCATGACTGCTGTGTGCTGCGGCCCTGATCCTCAATGATCCGACCTGCTCGGCAACGCAGGAGGGTCAGCAGCACATCGCTGCGCTCATCGATCGGCGCAACGCGCAGATCAAGCAGGCCAGCAGACCGCTGGGCCAACGGTTGTTTGCGGAGAAACCGAAGCACCTGGCTCGCCGGTTCAGCACCTATCTCAGGATCTGGTCACAGGAACACGGATGCTCCATCCTCTGACGATTCGTGATGAGGGACCCGCCGGTGCGACGCGCCCGGGCCGACAGCGGCAGAGAACGACGGAGGCTCAGTCGTTGAGGAGATCAAAGATGGCCTTCTGCAGATCCTGCGACTGCTCCAGTTGATCGAAGACCCAGGCCATCGCCGTGGCCGGTTCCTTGAATCCCAACGCGGCGCAGAGCCGCTGGATGACGTCCGAATGCTGCTCGTAGAGGGCAAGATCACGCACCGTGCTCACGCGCAGGTGCCGGGTGATCAGTGATCAGGTGGTGAGACCGGGGGGAGATCGGAAGCCTCCATGGCAGCGGCCGTCCAGGCCTCAGCGGGGCAAGAGGCACTCTAATTCCCGCAGTCGCTGCTCCAGGGCCTCGATCTTCTCCAGGTAGGTGAGGGCCAGGGCCATCCCGGGTGGATTGAGCCCGAAGGCGTCCCGCAGCTTCACCACGCGACGTGCCTGGTGCACCGCGCGGGAGTGGAAGCGCCAGCCCGCCTCTCCCTGGCTGGTTTCAAAGACGCCGAACTCCACCAGCTCCACCAGCTCCTCCTGGGCCAGTCCTGAGGCCGCCAGCAGTTCCGCCGACTCCACCGGCGTCTCATCGTCCAGAGGGTTGAGGAGATCGTCAGCCATGGCTCGCCCCTCCGGTGAACTGCGAGCGGGGCTGGAAGGAGGACGCCGTCGCCAACTCACGATAGAGCTCCTGTTCACGCTCACTGATCTCCTTGGGAACCACGATCTGCAACACGCCGTAGAGATCCCCCGCGCCCTCACCCCGCCGTGGCAGGCCCTTGCCGGCCAGCCGCAGTTTCTGGCCCGCCTGTGAACCCGGTTTCACCGTGACCTGAACGCGGCCATCGAGGGTTGGAATCTCGATCTGGCCCCCCAGAACCGCCTCCCAGGGGGTCAGCGGCAGCTCCAGATAGAGGTCGTGGCCGACCGGCCTGAACAGGGGGTGGGGCAGCAGCTCGATGTGGAGGTACACATCCCCATCCGGACCGCCGCCGCTGCCGGGGCCGCCGCGGCCGGGGATGCGCAGCCGCTCACCGTCGACCACCCCTTTGGGCACGCGGATGCGCACGTTGCCGCCCGGCCGCTCCAGGGTCACCTGGGTGCCGTGGCACACCTCGTCGAGACTCAGCTGGGCGACGGCCTCCACGTCGTGGCCGCGGATGGGGAAGTCCACCCCACCCGGCTGGCCCCGCCGCTGGGAGGAGCGGAACCCCATCTGCTCGAACAGATCGGAGAGGTCCACCTCCTGGTGCGGTTGGCCCTGCCAGAACCGGGTGTCCCACTCCGCGGGTGGACGGAATTCCTCGCCGGGACGGTGGCGACCCAGGTCGTCATAGGCCTGGCGCTTCTCCGGATCGGAGAGGGTCTGGTAGGCCTCGCTGATCTCCTTGAAGCGCGCCTCGGCTCCCTCCTCCTTGGAGATGTCGGGGTGGTACTGGCGAGCCAGGCGCCGGTAGGCCTTCTTGATCTCGTCCTCGCTCGCGCCCCGCTCGATCCCGAGGCTCTCGTAGTAGTCCTTGAACTTCATCGGGGAACGTCATCGAGGTGTCACAACAGCTGGCCGCAGCTCGTGTCCCCATCCTCCCGCCAGCCGGGCCCGACGTCTGCAGGGTCAGCGAGACGTCGGACGGGGCTGTCGCCGTGGCTCAGGCTGCGGAAGGGAGGGGCTTCGGCGAACCGTGTTCATCGATCGATACGGACAGGGATTCTGCGAGCACGGTCTATCTGCGGAGACCCATGAAGACCTTGGCTGATCGAGAGTCATTGGTTGATCGCGATGCAGGCAACAGATATGGCGCCACGCAGACCACCCACAAGAAGACACACGACGCAAAACGGTCACTTCAGCAAAACAGGGAGCACACAATCCGATCCTGCCCATGGACGCCCCAGGCAGGATGTGAAGCCATGCTGAGCATTGAATACCGAGGCAGCAAGTCACAAGCTAGACTGCACCTCACACCGTCGCCGTAGGAAACCGACATGCAGATTCAAGTCAACACAGACAAGAATATTTCTGGCGACGAAACACGCGCTGAGAGCATCGAGAACACTCTTGGTCAGATTCTCTCGCGCTTCTCTGATCAGATCACCAGGCTGGAAGTTCACCTGAGCGACGAAAACAGTGCCTCCAAGTCAGGCGGGATTGACAAGCGGTGCTTGCTGGAGGCGCGGCTCGAGGGGCGGCAACCAACATCCGTCAGCGACCAGGCCTTCACCATTGACCAGGCCGTCACCGGCGCCGCCCATAAGATGGTGAGCCTTCTGGACAGTGAACTGGGCAAGCTCGGCAAGCACTGATCAACCTGATCAGCAAACGGACTGATCAGCAAACGGATCAGCAAAACCTCGGGCATCAAAATCAAGCCGACACGAAGTTGACACATGCACGGGTGTCTTGCTTCGAGCGGACAGACCGACTGCAGCTGGATTCTGCGGAGCGCGTGACAATCCGGCTCCCATCCAGGGCACCATCCAGATGGGCAGTGCTCCTCCGGGCGTAGTCAGGATCAGCAGCCGCGGACCGTGTTCGCGGCTGGTCTACATCCTCTCCAGGGTGGGGATCCCCAGCAGACCCAGGCCCAGCTTGAGGGTATCGGCAGTGAGGCGGCAGAGCGCCAGGCGGGAGCTGCGGGCCGGTTCGTCGGCCTTCAGCACCGGCACCTGGTCGTAGAAGCGGTTGAACACCTGGCTGAGCTCGAACAGGTAGCTGCACAGCCGGTTGGGCAGCAGTTCGCTCTCCACCTCGGTGATCACCGCATCGAGCTTGAGCAGCTCGCGGATCAGGGCCCACTCCTGGGGCTCGCTGAAGCTGAGCTCCACGGCTCTCCCGGTACCCGGAGTCCCGGTTGCGGTGCCCGCCAGATCACCACCCTTGCGGGCGATGCCGGCGATACGCACCACGGCGTAGAGCAGATACGGAGCGGTGTTGCCGGTGAGGGCCAGCATGCGCTCGAAGCTGAACTGGTAGTTGGTGATCCGGTTGGTGGAGAGGTCGGCGTACTTCACCGCCGCCAGACCCACGGTGGTGGCCACCTGCTGGATGAAGGCCTCGTCTTCGCTGCGGCCCTCCTCGGCCAGCCGGCGGCGCAGGTCGGCCTCGGCCCGCTGCACCGCCTCATCGAGCAGGTCGCGCAGGCGCACGGTGTCGCCGGCGCGGGTCTTGAGCTTCTTGCCGTCCTCGCCCTGCACCAGCCCGAAGGGCACGTGCTCCACGCTGGCGCCCTCCGGAATCCAGCCGGCGCGGCGGGCCACCTGGAACACGCCGGCGAAGTGGCTGGCCTGGCCGGCGTCGGTGACGTAGATCACCCGGCCGGAGCCATCGCCCGCGGGGGCGGCGGCGAAGCGGTAGCGGATCGCCGCCAGGTCGGTGGTGGCGTAGTTGAAGCCACCGTCGCTCTTCTGCACGATCAGGGGCAGGGGCTGGCCGTCCTTGCCGCTCACCCCCTCCAGGAACACGCAGCCGGCGCCGTCGTCGACCACCAGCAGCCCGGCGGCCCTGAGGTCGTCGACCACCGCCTGCAGGGTGGGGTTGTAGAAGGATTCGCCGCGCTCGCTGAGAGCGATGTCGAGCCGGTCGTAGATCTGCTGGAATTCGCGGCGGCTCTGGTCGCAGAGCAGCCCCCAGGCCTTGAGCGACACCGGATCGCCGCCCTGCAGTTTCACCACCTCCTCGCGGGAGGTGGCCTGGAAGGCCTCGTCCTCGTCGAAGCGGGCCTTGGCCTGG
>SLIG01000036.1 GCA_007135755.1 Cyanobium sp. | reverse complement strand
GAAGCGGCGGCCCTGCAGGGCCTGGATCCAGTCGGGGATGAGCCGCACCAGCACAGTGGCGGTGGGCTCCCCGCGCTCCACGGTGTGGGCGAAGACGAACGGACCCTTGGCGGTGTCGCGCACCTGCAGGGCCTCGGGCTCCACCCCGCAGCGGCGGGCGAAACCGATGGCGGCCGCAGTGGGTTGACCATCGCGGAACGCCTGGGCCGCCGGCGGCCCCTTGCGCTCCTCGCGGCGGTCCTGCTGAGCCGCCGGCAGGCCCTCCACGATCACCGCCAACCGTCGTGGGGTGCCGGTGACCTCCAGGGACAGCGGATCGAGGCGCTGCGCGGCCAGATCCGCTCCCACCCGTTCCTGCAGCTGGGGGAGGGCCAGGCGGACGAAATCGGCGGGGAGCTCCTCGGTTCCGATCTCCAGCAGCAATGACGACACGGAACGGGACAGAACAGCTGCCAACTCTATGGATGGAACGGTTGCCGGTTCACCGGCCTTCGCCGACTGCCGTTCGCTACGGTCGGCGAGTTGAGGATCGCCCGCGTGCCGTGTCCGCCAAAGTGACTTCCGGATCCACGCTGCCCGCCGGCTCCAGCCCGCGGCCGCCCGCCAGCGCGCCCAGCAACGGCCAGCCCAGCAAGTTTGAGCAGCTCAAGCACAACAGTGGCCATCTGCGCGAGCCGCTGGCCACGGAGCTGGGCAACGACCAGCCGAATTTCACGGATCCCGCAGTACAGATCCTCAAATTTCACGGCTCCTACCAGCAGGACAACCGTGACAACCGCCAGAAGGGACGGGACAAGGATTGGCAGATGATGCTGCGTCTGCGCAGTCCCGGCGGCCGCATCCCTGCCCCTCTCTATCTGGCCCTCGATTCTCTCTCCGATCAGCTCGGAAACGGCACCCTGCGGGCCACCACCCGCCAGGCCTTTCAGATGCACGGGGTGCGCAAGGAGAACCTCAAGGAGGTGATCGGCACGATCGTGCGGCATCTGGGCTCCACTCTGGCCGCCTGCGGTGACATCAACCGCAACGTGATGGCCCCGGCGGCCCCCTACGCCAAGGGTGCCTATCCGGCGGCCCGTGACCTTGCCGACGACATCGCTGATCTGCTCGCGCCGCAGGCGGCAGAGGGCTCCTATCTCGACCTGTGGGTGGACGGCGATCTGAGCTACCGGATCAAGCCCAGCGCCGGGGCTCGTCGGGTCAAGCAGCGCCAGAGCGATGGTGGCGTGTTCAGTGGCGATGCCACAGAGCCGCTCTACGGCAGTACCTACATGCCGCGCAAGTTCAAGGTGGCGGTGACGGTGCCGGGCGACAACTCGGTGGATCTGCTCACCCAGGACATCGGTCTGGTGCTGTTCTGTGATCCCAATGGCAGGCCTCAGGGCTGCAATGTGTACGTGGGCGGCGGCATGGGCCGCACCCACAACAAGGAGGAGACCTTTGCTCGCACGGCCGATCCCCTCGGCTATGTGGCCCATGAGCATGTGCTCGATCTGGTGCAGGCGATCGTGGCCCTGCAACGCGACCATGGCGATCGGGAGCAGCGGCGCCACGCCCGCATGAAATACCTGATCCACGACAACGGCGTCGTCTGGTTCCGCGAACAGCTCTGCTCCACCTACTTCCACCATCCGCTGCGTGCCCTGCGCGATGAGCCCCGGGCGCGGCTGGAGGACTACCTGGGCTGGCACCGCCAGAGCCCCGGACTCTGGTTCGTGGGCCTCCCCCTCCTCTGTGGCCGCCTCAGCGGAGAACGCAAGGCCGGCCTGCGGCGCCTGGTGGACACCTACAAACTCGAGGTGCGCGTCACGCCCAATCAGGATCTCCTGCTCTGCAACATCGGCACCGCCCAGCGCTCCAGCCTCAAGGTGGAGCTGGCGAGCCTGGGCTGGGAGAAACCCGAGCAAACCTCCCTGCTTTCCCGCCACGGCATCGCCTGCCCTGCCCTCCCCCTCTGCGGGCTGGCGGTGACGGAGTCGGAACGCATCTTCCCGGACGTGCTCGACCGGCTCGAATCCCTTCTCGACAGGCTGCAGATCGACAAGCCGATCCTGGTGCGCATGACCGGCTGCCCCAACGGTTGCGCCCGCCCCTACATGGCCGAACTGGGCCTGGTGGGCAGCGGCGTGGATCAGTACCAGCTCTGGCTTGGGGGCAGTGCCCAGCTCAGCCGGCTGGCGGAGCCCTACCTGGAGAAGATGCCCCTGCACGCCCTCGAGGGCACCCTCGAACCGCTGCTGCTGGCCTGGCGCCAGGGCGGCCTGCGGCGGGGCTTCGGCGACTTCGTGGCGAAGAGCGGGCGCGAGGAGGTGCAACGGCTGCTGGCGGTGGCCGCCAACTGAATTCGGCCTCAGCCCACCCGTCCGAAGCGTGCCGCCGGCTCCCCCCGGCTCCAGGCCCAGAGCTGATCGCCCCAGCTGAAGTGCCACCACTCGTTGGGGTGCTGGGCGAAGCCCGCCTGCTCCATCACCGAGCGCAGCAGGCTGCGCCGGCGGTGCCAGCTCAGATAACGCTCCTGCAGGCGGGGATCGCGGCACTCCTGGCTGGCAACCAGGAAATGGTCGGGTTCCGACACCGGCCCGATGGCGTCGATGGCCGATCCCATCTCCACGGGCTCGCCGCTGCCGCTGGCGAGGGTGAGATCCACCGCCGCGCCGGTGCTGTGGGGTGGCGGGGCTGCGGGATCGGCGCTGGGCGGAGCCCAGAAGCGGCCCACCTCGGCCACCACGGCCTGGCGCTCGCGGCTGCTCTGGTGGGGATCGATGCCCCGTTCACGGCAGGTGCTGGTGACGCTGTACTCCACCATGAAGGCCTGCACCGCCAGGGGCCGCCAGGCATCGAAGATCGCCAGGCCCCACCGGGGCTGGGATTGACGCAGCAGCTCCTGGGCCCGCAGCAGGCGCTGAATCACCTGCGGCCGCAGCCGAAACGGCGACCCGGCGTTGCCGTAAGGAGCGCCCAGGACCGCGTAGGGGTGGGGTTCCAGCCGCAGCAGCTCGGCGGGCAGGGGCTGGAGAGGATCGCCGCCATCGTGGATGGGAATGGCAGACCAGGGGCGCAGGCTCACGGCTCCGGAATCAGTTCAGGGGGGCGGGTTCGCTGAGTCTGCGCCGCTGCCGCTCCAGCAGCCGGGCCAGGTGGGGAAGGGAGGCCAGCTCAGGATCCCGCTCCAGAATCGACCTGGCCACGGCTCGCGCCCGCTCCAGCACCTCGCCATCATCCGCCAGGCTGGCCAGGGCCAGATCGGGCAGGCCGCTCTGGCGAGTGCCCAGCACCTGGCCCGGACCGCGCAGGCGCAGATCCATCTCGGCGATTTCGAAGCCATCGCTGGAGCGCACAAGCACCTCCAGCCGCTGGCGGGCCACGGGGTTGCGGCCGTCATGGATGAGCAGGCAATGGGAGGCTGCCGCGCCACGCCCCACCCGCCCACGCAGCTGGTGCAGCTGGGCCAGACCGAAGCGCTCGGCGTGCTCCACCACCATCACGCTGGCTTCAGGCACGTCCACCCCCACCTCCACCACCGTGGTGCTCACCAGCACCTGGCTGTCGCCGCGGGCAAAGGCGGCGATGGCCGCCTGCTTCTCGGCACTGGCCAGGCGGCCATGCAGCAGGCCCACCTGCAGCTCCGGGAACACCTCCGCCGCCAGCTGGCGGTGCACCTCCACGGCCGAGCGCAGATCGCTCTTCTCCGACTCCTCCACCAGGGGCAGCACCACATAGGCCCGCTGGCCCAGGGCCACTTCAGCGCGGATCAGTTCATAGGCCTGCTGCCGCTCGGAGGCCCCCAGCAACCGGGTGCGGATGGGCGTGCGCCCAGGGGGCAACTCATCGATCTGGCTCACCTCCAGGTCGCCGTGCAACGACAGCGCGAGGGTGCGCGGGATGGGCGTGGCGGTCATGGTGAGCAGGTGGGGTTGCAGGCCCTTGTGCAGCAGGCGGTCGCGCTGGCGCACCCCGAAGCGGTGCTGCTCATCGACCACCACCAGCCCCAGCCGAGCGAACTGCACCGGATCCTCCAGCAGGGCATGGGTGCCCACCAGCAGCTGCAGCTGGCCGTTGACCAGATCCTCGAGCAGCTCACGCCGGCGCCGCGCCGGGGTGGAACCGGTGAGCAGGGCACAGCGCACGTGCAACTGGGGCAGCCAGTCGTCGAGGCGGGCGTGGTGCTGCTCAGCCAGCACCTCGGTGGGGGCCATCAGCGCCCCCTGACAGCCGGCCTCGAGGGCGGTGAGCAGGGCGGCGATGGCCACCACGGTCTTGCCACTGCCCACATCGCCCTGCAGCAGGCGGGCCATGGGCTGGGGGCGGGCCAGATCGGCGCGGATCTCCGCCAGCACCCGCTCCTGGGCGGCGGTGAGAGGGAAGGGCAGCAGCTCCAGGAACCGCTGCAGCAACCCCGTGCCAGCGTCGGCGAGGCCGGGCAAGGCCGGGGTGAGGGGCGGTGCCGGCCGGCTGGTGAGCTGGCGGCGGCGCTGCAGCAGCCCCAGCTGCAGCAGCAGGAATTCATCGAACACCAGGCGGCGGCGGCTGGCCTGGAGCTGGTCGCGGTCGGGCGGGTCGTGGATCTGCTCGAGGGCCTGGGCGCGATCGATCAGCCGCTCCTGGGCCAGCAGGGGCTGGGGCAGGGGTTCCGGCCAGCGCCGCACCACCGGCAGCACGGCGCCGATCGCCTGGCGCAGACGGTCGGCGCCGAGGCCCTCGGTGAGGCCATAGACGGGGATCAGGCGGCCGATCTGGGGAGAGCGCACGGGGGCCTGGGGGCTGGCCAGCACCTCCAGCAGCGGATCCTGGAACTGGGGGCCGTACGGGCTCTCCTTCACCAGCCCGCTCACCGCCAGGGTGGCGCCCGTGGGAAACTGGCGCTCCTGCAGCTTCAGCCAGGCCGGACTGGTGAAGCGGCGGCCGGCGAAGAAGCGGCTGACGCGCAGACGGCCGGTGGGATCGGCGAGCTGCAGCTCCAGGATCGCCAGCTGGGGATTGCGGGGACTGACGAAACTGCGACAGCGACGCACCGTGGCCACGATCGTGGCCGTGGTTCCCGGCACCAGCGCATGGATGCGCACCAGGTTGGCGTAGTCGAGGTAGTCACGCGGGTAATAGTGCACCAGGTCGCGCACCACGAACAGGCCGAGCTGGGCCAGACGGGTGGCGGTGCGCGGACCGACGCCGCGGATCTCAGCCAGGGGGGTATCGGGGTTGAATGGTTCACCGGGGCCGCGCTCGCCTGCGCGGGAGGGCCCATTGCCCAGGCGCAACCGGGGTGGAGCCGGGGGAGTGGAGGGGCGCAGCCGTTGCCGCCAGCTGTGCAGATGCTGCCGGCAACGCCTCACCAGCACCTGCCGCTGGCTGGCGCTCAGCTGGTGGTAGCCGACGAAGTCGCGTGCCAGCGCCTGTTCAGTACCATCCGGCCTCAGGCCCGGCGGCGGCTGGCCGAGGCTGCGGGCGAGAAAGGCACTGAAGTGCTCCCGGCGCCCCATCAGGTTGGTGAAGCCCCGCTCCGCCTCCAGCTGCAGGGCCTGTTGCAGGGCGCGGAACCAGGCGTCGGTGGCCGCCGGATCCGGGGCTACCGGTACCTGGGGTTGTCCTGGTGCCACAGCTGTTCCGCCTCGAGCGCCGAGAGCCGCAGCAGCAGACGGCGATGCTGCTCGGCCATTCTGCGACTCTCGCGTCGGTGGCGCTGCAGGGGGGAACGGCAACTGCGCAGCCGGGGATGTTCGAGCTCCAGGTCGGCGGGCCGCACCAGAACGGCCACGCTCTCAAGCTGGCCACCGCTGGGGTAGCTCACGGGCAGTTGCACCCGCAGCACGTTGGCCGGAGCCGCCAGCGGGTCCACCTGGCCGCGCAGGGCAGCCTCCAGCAGGGTGAGCGGCAACAGGCTGCGGGTCAGACCCGAGCGCAGCAGTTCCACATTGAGGCCATGGGAGAGGTTGCGCAAGCGCCGCACCAGAGCCCGATCGAAGCCCTCCAGCCACACGAGCAGGGCCTGGGGATCCACCGGCAACCGGGGCGAGTCCCACGGTGGCGGGACCTCCAGAGCAGCGATGGTGGTGTCGGGATCCTCGGCCAGCAGCTCACCCGGGGCGCCACTGGCCTCCAGGGCCACCTCCGCCGGCTCGTTGTGCTCGGCCAGCGGCATCGCCCCGCTGGAGGCCAGCGGCAACCAGCTGAGATCCACAGGCGGCTCGACATCCAGGTTCACCGATCCCTCGGGCTCGCCGGCCGCCATCGCCTGCCGATGGGCGGCCGCCCGGGTCAGCTGCTCCTGCAACCCACGCTGGCCAAGCTGGCGCCCGGAGCTCAGTTCAGCGGCCAGCCGGCTGAGCTGTTCCACGGTGAGCAGGCTGGCGGTCTGGCGCACGAGGGCCGCGCTGCGGGTGTGCAGACGGCTGCGGTGCTCGCCCGGCAGATCGCAGTAGCGCTGGGGGTGAAAACGGGTGGCCAGGTGGAAGACGGCCCTCTCCACTGCAGTGGGTAGCAGGTCCCGCAGCACCTGCAGGTAGAGGGCCAGGTCGCGGTAGAGCCCTGGGTTGGCCTCTGCCAGCTGGGCGCGGCCCTCAGCCAGCTGCCGACGCACCTCGGCGAGGCTGTCGAGGGGGAGGTGACCCTCGCTCTGGGGGAGATCCGCAGTGATGGGTCTGGCGCTCAGACGGCACCGCCCATGGCCGCCACTTCAGCCGCGAAGTCGGCGGATTCCACCTCGATGCCCTCACCGAGGTTGAAGCGCACGAACCGCCGCACCTGGATGTTCTCGCCCACCTTGCCAGCCACCTGCTTGACCATCTCGGAGACGGTCATGGCGGTGTCCTTGATGTAAGGCTGGTCCATCAGCGCCATTTCCTTGAGACGCTTGCCGATGCGGCCGCTGACGATGCGCTCCTTCATCTCCTCCTTCTTGCCGGCGAGGTCGTCGCGGCCCATCTCGATCTGTTTTTCGCGCTCAGCCACCTCCGCGGGGATGTTCTCCACGCTCACGTAGTCCACCGAGGGGCAGGCGGCGATCTGCATGGCCACGTTGCGGATCAACTCCTGGAAGATCTCGCCCCGGGCGACGAAGTCGGTTTCACAGTTCACCTCCACCAGCACACCCACGCGGGCACCGGTGTGGATGTAGGAGCCGATCGCCCCCTCTGCAGCGGTGCGCCCAGCCTTCTTCTCGGCGCTGGCAATGCCCTTCTGGCGCAGCCACTCCACCGCCTTTTCGGTGTCTCCGTTGGTCTCGGAGAGGGCCTTCTTGCAGTCCATCATCCCGGCGCCGGTCTTGTCGCGCAGGGTCTTGACGAGCTTTGCCGAAATCTCAGCCATGGGGTGAGGAAATCTGTAAATGGGGTAGGGATCAAAGGGCGGAGCCGGGCTCAGCCCTGCTCAGGGTCCTCGGAGGCGCCGTGACGGCCTTCATTGATGGCATCGGCCAGGCGGCCCAGCACCAGCTGCACCGAGCGCACGGCGTCGTCGTTGCAGGGAATCGGCACTTCGCACAGATCCGGATCACAGTTGGTGTCCAGCATCGACACCAGCGGAATGTCCAGCTTGCGGGCCTCCAGCACGGCGTTGGATTCGCGGCGCTGATCCACCAGCACCACCACATCGGGCAGCCGGCGCATGTTCTTGAGCCCGCCCAGGTACTTCTGCAGGCGCTCCAGTTCGCGGCGCAGCACGGCCGCTTCCTTCTTGGGGCGCATGGCGATGGCACCGGAGCTCTCCATGCGCTCCAGGTCCTTCAGGCGCTCGATGCGGGCGCGCATGGTGGTCCAGTTGGTGAGCATGCCGCCCAGCCAGCGCTGGTTGACATAGGCGGCACCACATCGGGTGGCCTCCAGGGCGATCACTTCGGAAGCCTGCTTCTTGGTGCCCACGAACAGGAAGCGCTTGCCGCTGCGGGCTGCGCTGCGCACCCACTTGTAGGCGTTGTTCATGCAGACGGCCGTCTGCACGAGGTCGATGATGTGAACACCGTTGCGCGCACAGTAGATGTAGCGCGACATCTTGGGGTTCCAGCGGCGGGTTTGGTGCCCGAAGTGGGCACCCGCCTCCATCATCTCGGCGAGGGTGACAACAGCCATGGTGTGAAAGTTTCGGGTTGGCCACCACCTGCCAGGGAGCGGGCGCCGCTTCCAGGGCTGAACGGCCGGGACCATGCCCCGCCGCTCGTCCTGAAAGCCATCGCACCGATCACCCGAAACGCGCAGGTGTGCGGTTTGAAAGAACAGGTGAACACTATCAAAGCGTTGTCTCAGCCCGCGCCGGCGCCGGGTCTGCCCCTGGGCCTCCGAGGGGCAGACGGCGGGCTTCCTGAAACAGGGCGCGCACGCCGATGCGGTTGAGCGGCAGGCGCAGCAGCTCCATGGCCAGGCCAGGCCGCCCCGTGCGGATCAACCAGCGCAACAGGGGTTTCACTGTGCGCTCATTGAGCAACCCGCCGGCGGTGGCCAGCTCCCAGAGCAGGCGATGCAGCCAGGTGTACTGCACCATCAGACGCACCCGGCGGGTGGGGTGCTTGCGGAAGAACACCAGGCCCATGCGGGCCCGCTCCCGCTCCACCGCGATCAGCCGCGGGATCTGACCCAGATCCAGGGCTGGATGCCAGTGATAGCCCACGGCCTGCGGACAGCGCACGAGGCGCACCCCCAGCCGCCGCAGCCGCTCTCCCAGCTCCAGATCCTCCCAGCCGTAGAGACGGAAGGCGGTGTCGAACAGCCCGGCGCGCTGCAGCAAGTCGCGCTCGATGGCCACATTGCCGGTGGCGAAGTAGGCCCAGGAGAGATCGCGCAGCTTGTGGCGTTCGCCGGTGGGGTTGTCGAAGTTGGCGGTGTTCACCACCGCCCCGTAGGTGAAGCTGAGGCGGTCGCCATGGCGCTCCCAGTCGGCGCTGAGGGCACGGGCGTGACTCACGAGGAAATCGGGCCGCACCACCAGGTCGCTGTCGATGAACACCACCACCTCGCCGCGGGCGGCGTCCACGCCGCGGTTGCGCCCCTCCGCCGGACCGGCGTGCTGCTGCTGGATCAGGCGCAGGTGGAGCAGGTCGCCACGGTGGGCCTCGATCCAGGCCACGGTGTCGTCGCTGGAGCCGTCATCCACCAACACCACCTCATAGCCGCTCACCGGATCCGCCAGCTGCTGGGCCTCCAGGGCGGCCAGGCACTGGCGCAGGATCGGCAGGCGGTTGTAGGTGGGGATGACGACGCTCAGAAACATGGGCGAGCAGCTCCAGCAGGGCGTCGTGCGGGGGGAGCGGCCCGGTGCGGCGCACCGGGCCAGATGGCTCAGTCGGCGGCGCCGCCGTTGTTCGCCGTGCCGGTCACACCGTTGCCGACCCCTTCACCACGGCCATCGTTGCGCAGCTTGCGCTTCTTGAACTTGCGGGCGTAGGCGCGGTTGCGGTCCTGCTTTTCCTTCTTCAGATTGCGGCGTTTCGCCATAGGGGGCGGTCCTCAGGGTTGCGGTAACTCACCCTAACCAACGGCCTCCGGCACGGACTCGGACAACCGCCCGTCCTCCATGCGCACCAGCCGGTCGGCCACATCCAGGATGCGGGGATCATGGGTGACCATCAGGACCGCGCAGCCCTGCTCCCGGGCCAGGCTGCGCAGCAGCTCCACCACATCGCGGCCACTGCGGGAATCAAGGGCGGCTGTGGGCTCGTCGGCCAGCAACAACTGGGGTTCGGCGGCCAGCGCACGGGCAATCGCCACCCGCTGCTTCTGCCCGCCGGAGAGATCGTGGGGCAGCTTGCCCAGGTGATCCCCCAACCCCACCGCCCGCAGCCACTCGCGGGCGAGATCCCGGCGCGCTCGGTAGCCCAGCCCGGGGAGGAGATCCGCACCCATCTGCACGTTCTGCTCGGCGCTGAGACAGCGCAGCAGGTTGTGGCCCTGGAAGATCATGCCGATGCGACGGCGCAGCCGCTGGCGGCTGGCGCGTCCAGCGCCGGCCAGTTCCTGCCCCAGCACCCGCACCGAGCCCTGCTGCACCTGGCGCAGGGCCCCCACCAGGGTGAGCAGGGTGGTTTTGCCGCAGCCGGACGGACCGGTGAGCAGCACCACCTCGCCGGGATCGATCCGCAGATCGACATCCTGCAGCACCTGACGGGCCATCGCCCCCTTGCCATAGCTGTGGCAGAGGCCGCTCACCACGATCCCCATCACACCACCCCCATCAGAAGATCTCAGCCGGATCGGCATCCGCCAGGCGGCGCATGGCCAGGGCCGATGAGGCCAGGCACATCACCAGGATCATCACCAGCACCACCAGGGCACGGTCCAGGTTCATGAACACCGGCAGGTTGGTGCCTCTCCGCACCAGGGCATACAGACCCAGGCCGGCGGCGTAGGCCGGCAGGTAGCCGAGAACCGCCAGCAGCAGGCCCTCGCGGCCCACCACCCGCAGCAAGGAGGGCAGGGGGTAACCCATCGCCATCAAGGTGGCGTATTCGGGCAGGTGATCGGACACATCGGAGCTGAGGATCTGATAGACGATCACGCAACCCACCACGAAGCCCATCGCCGCACCGAGGGTGAAGATGAAGCCGATCGCCGTGCTGGTGCGCCAGTAGGTCTTCTCGAAGTCCTCGAAGGCCGCCTTGGTGAACACCGTGACATCGGGGGGCAGCTGGCGTTGCAGGCGCTGGGCCACGGTTTCGGCGTCGGCATCGGGCAGCAGACGGATCAGTCCCAGTTCGATGCTGCCGGGGGGGGTTCCGGGAGACAGCTCCAGGAAGGTGTCCCGGCTGGTGATCATGTTGCCGTCGGCGCCGAAGGAGGGGCCGAGGTTGAGCAGGCCCGCCACCCGCACCCGCGAGCCGGCCACCTCGGTCTCCACCACCTCACCGGCGCGGAAGCGCTCAGCGATCGGGCCGAACTCAGGGCGGGAGCGCTCGTCGAACAGCACCCGCCCCTTCATGGTGAGGCCCTCGGCCTGGGCCGCCAGGGCCGGGTCGAGAAACAGGGGATCACCCGGTTCGAAGCCGATGGTGAGGATCGAGCGGTTGATGCGGCTGTCCGGATTGCGCCAGAGCAGCAGGCCCCAGTTCACCGGGGTGATGCCGCGCACAGCCGGATCGGCCATCGCCTGCACCAGGCGCCGGCGCGGGAAGGAGGCCATGCCGATGGAGCTCATGGTGCGGGGGCTCATCAGCACCAGATCGGCATCGAACTGGCGATGGACGGTGACGCTGGCGTCGAACAGCCCGTCGCGGAAGCCGAGCTGCATGAACATCAGGATGCCGGCGAAGGAGATGCCGGCCAGGGCCACCGCCAGCCGCACCGGCTGGCGGGTGAGCATCAGCCAGGCCAGGGGGATGCGCCGGCCCTGCCAGATCCGCCAGGCCATCAGCCCTCCAGCTGGGCGATCACCCGCAACCCCGTGAGATCCCGCACCCGCTGGGAGTCCTCCGGATCGAGGGCCACGCGCACCTCCACCACGCGGGTGTCGGCGTCCTGGCTGGGATCGCTGGAGAGCACGTCGCGCTGCCGCACCTGGGGACTGATGCGGATCACCCGCCCGCGCAGGCTGCCGCTGAAGCCCCCGGCCTCGCTGGTGAGGCGTACGGGCTGATCGAGCCGCACGCGGTCGATGTCGCTCTCGTACACCTCGATCAGGGCTTCCATGCGCTCGCTTGCCCCAAGCTCCAGCACGCCCCGCTCACCGGGTCGCTCACCCACCCGGGCATGGAGGCGGAGCACCGTGCCAGCAATCGGTGCCCGCAGTTCGGTGAGCACCAGCTCGGCGGCGATTCGCTCCCGGTCGGCCAGCGCCTCCTGCAGCTGGCCGCTGAGGGCCAGCAGCTCGTTTTCGCGGACATCCAGGTCGGTGCTGGCGATGGCCCCCTGGCGGGTCAGTTCGCGGTAGCGCTCGATGTCGCGGCTCTGCACCGCCAGTCGCGAGCGCAGGTTGGCGATCCGGGCCTCGATCACCCCGGCCTGGGCGCGCAGGCCGGCGGCGGTGTCGAACTCCGCCAGCAGCTGGCCGGCCTCCACCCGCGAGCCCTCCGCCACCAGCAGGCGGGTGATGCGCGGGCTGCCGCCGATGCCACTGATGGGCGCGGCCAGCTGGTGGATCTCACCGCTGGGATCGAGGCGACCCAGGGCCGCCACCGCTTCGGGCCTGGCGGGCTGATCGGCGGCGGTGAGGGCTGAGGCCTCGGCGGCACGGCGCTCAGCCTGACGCTGCAGCAGGCGGCTGGCGCCGAAGGCGAGCAGACCTGCGGCGGCCAGGGCCGAAGCCAGCAGCAGGGCGGGGCGGCGCCAGCGGCTCAGGGCCTGGGGGGGTCGTCGAAGAGCAAGTCTTCGATGTAGACCTGCGCCCAGGCCGGGTTGAACGCCTTCTCCAGAACGCGGCGGGTCTTGTCGTTTTGTTTCTGCTGCTTGCAATAGCTCAGCTGACCCGCCCACCGCTCAACCGTAGCCGGGTCGGTGGCGGCCTGAGCCGGGGTGTGGTGGCAGGCCCGAGCCAGGATCGCCAGAGCTTCGGTGACCTCCTCCACGAACATCTCCTCCTCGGACGCATCGGCCGGACGCACGAAGCGCACGTGGGGGGAAAAGATCGAGCCCCAGGGCGGCAGCTCCCGGGGCTGGCTGTAGTGGCGGGGGGACCGCTCCGCCAGGGCCGCCGCAATGCCCTCCGGCAGAACCCCGCGAACCGGCGAGAGATCCATGATCGCGGCCGACACCCCCGCCGGGCTGGCGACGATGTCGGCGCCGAACACCGGCAGGTCGAAGCGTGGGTCGGGAAACCACACGCAGTGCAGGATCTGCAGCCCCAGCCCCAGCCGCGCCGTTTCCAGGTGCAGCTTGCGCAGCCCGCGGCAGCGGTGCAGCTCATTGCGGATGAACAGCGCCTCCCCATCCAGGCTGCCGCTGATCGCCTCCAGCTCCGGATCCACCGCCAGCGGCTCCAGCTCGGGCAGCTCGGCCCAGCAACAGCGGATGGCGGCGGCCAGGCGGTCGACCAGGGGGTGCAGCGGCAATCCCGGGGGCACGGAGACAGTCACAGTGGGCTCGCCAGCCAGCAGAATGCGGATCCTGCCACGTTCGCCCCGTTGCCCCTGGCT
Source organism: Cyanobium sp. (assembly GCA_007135755.1). GTDB lineage: Bacteria > Cyanobacteriota > Cyanobacteriia > PCC-6307 > Cyanobiaceae > NIES-981. Next base: position 27,874 of record SLIG01000036.1, on the reverse strand, counting down.
CTGCCCGGCCTCCGCCCACCCCGGATCCATCAGCTGGCCAACGGTGCCCGGGTGGTGAGCCTCGATCTACCGGAAGCCCCCCTGGTCTGTCTCGACTTCTGGTGCCGGGCCGGCAGCGTGTTCGAGGGCCCCGGGGAGTGCGGACTGGCCCACTTCCTCGAGCACATGGTGTTCAAGGGCAGCACCAGCCTGGAGCCGGGGGAGTTCGACCGCCGGGTCGAAGCCCTCGGCGGCAGCAGCAATGCCGCCACCGGCTTCGACGACGTGCACTACCACGTGCTGATTCCGCCCCAGGACGCCCCTGACGCCCTGGAGCTGCTCCTCGATCTGGTGCTGGCACCGCGGCTCGAACCCGGGGCCTTCGACCTGGAGCGGCGGGTGGTGCTCGAGGAGCTCGCCCAGAGTGAGGACCAGCCGGAGGAGGTAGCTCTGCAGCACCTGCTCAGCGCCGGCTGTCCCGCCCATCCCTATGGCCGGCCGATCCTCGGCCATCGCTCGGAGCTGCTGGCTCAGAGCCCGGCGTTGATGGGGGGCTTCCACCGTCGGCTCTACACCGCCGAGCGCTGCCTGCTCACCCTCAGCGGCTGCCTCGATCCCCAGGCCGCCCACACCTCCGCCCTGTGGGAGTGCCTGGAGGCCAGCCCCCTGGCGCGGCTGAGCCCCGCCGCCGGCGAACCGCCCTTGCCCTCCCTGGCCGTGCAGCCGGGCGAGCACCGCCTGGAACTGCCGCGGCTGGAATCGGCCCGTCTGCTGATGCTCTGGTCACTGCCGCCGGCCGCCGACCTGCATGGGGTGATGGGGGCCGACCTGCTCACCACCCTGCTGGCTGAGGGCCGCCGCAGCCGGCTGGTGGAGCGGCTGCGGGAGCAGCTGCGGCTGGTGGAGAGCATCGATCTGGATCTGCATGTGCTCGAGGGCGGCAGCTTCGCGCTCCTGGAAGCCATCGCTGAGCCTGAGGATCTGCCCGCCATCCGCCGGGAGATCGAGGCGGTGCTGGCGACCTTGGGCGATACGCCGATCCCGGCTGCGGAGTGGGAACGGTGCCGTCGGCTGGTGGCCAACGGCTACCGCTTCGGCCTGGAATCGGCCGCCGGTGTCGCTGGCGTGCTCAGCAGCACCCACCTGTGGAACCATCCAGCGGCCCTCGATGCGCCGCTGCTGGAGCTGGACCGCTGGGACCCGCAGACTCTGGTGAACGAGAGCCTCCCCCTGCTGGCGCCCCAGCTGGCCTGCGTGCTCGAGGCGCTGCCGGCATGACGCTCACCGTCGCCCAGCCGGGCCTCTGGACCACCCGCACCCTGCCCGGAGGCCTGCCCCTGGTGCTGCAGCGCCGTCCGGCCGCCGGGCTGGTGGCGGCGCGGCTGTGGATCCGCGGCGGCAGCAGCCACGATCCCGAGGGGCAGCGGGGGGCGATGCAGCTGCTGGCCGGCAGCATGACCCGGGGCGCAGGCCAGCTTGATGCCGAAGCCCTGGCCGACCTGGTGGAGGGCCGTGGGGCGGCCCTGCGCGCTGAAGCCGCTGAGGACGCCCTGGTGATCAGCCTCAAATGCGCCAGTGACGACGCTCCCGACCTGCTGCCGCTGCTGGTGACGATGGCCGCCGAGCCCTGTCTCGAGTGCGAGCAGGTGGACCTGGAGCGCCAGCTCAACCTGCAGCAGCTGCAGCGGCAGCGGGAGGATCCGTTCCAGCTGGCCCATGACGGCCTGCGCGAGCGGCTCTATGGCCATGGCCCCTACGGCCACGACCCCCTCGGCGTCGAGGACGACCTGGCCCGCATCGGCCCCCAGGAGCTGCGGAAGCTGGCGGCCCACCTGGCCGCTCCTGGGGCCCTGCTGGTGCTCTGTGGCGATCTCGATGGGTCCATGGAGGAAGCCCTGACCACAGCCCTCCAGCAGCGGCCCTGGCCCGCACGGGCACCCCGGAGATGGCCCTGGAACCCGCCAGCCGCGGCGGCTGGCGGGTTGGCCGTGCAGGAGCAGGACACCGAGCAGCTGGTGCTGATGCTGGGGGCCGCCACGGTGCCCCTCGGCCACCCCGACGCCCTGGCGCTGCGGTTGTTGCAGTGCCATCTGGGCGTGGGGATGTCGAGCCGCCTGTTCCAGGTGATGCGCGAGCAGCGCGGCCTGGCCTACGACGTGGGCGTGCACATGCCCGCCCGCTGCGCCGCCACCCCCTTCGTGCTGCACCTCTCCACGTCGGCCGGCCGGGCCCGGGAGGCCTGCGGCGCGCTGCTGGAGGAGTGGCGGCGGCTGGCGGATGGGAGGCTCAGCGACGAGGACCTGCAGCTGGCCCGGGCCAAGTTCCGCGGCCAGGACGCCATGGGACGTCAGACCTGCGGCCAGGTGGCCGACCGCCAGGCCCTGGTGCTGGGCCACGGTCTGACGGAGACCCACGTACAGGACTGCCTGCAGCGGGCCGGCCAGCTCAGCGCCGAAGACCTGCAGGAGGCGGCCGGCCGCTGGCTGGGCAGGCCGGTGCTGAGCCTCTGCGGCCCGGCGGAGGGGATCAGCGCCGCTGAGCCGGTGTGGCAGGCCGCCGGCGCCGCCAGCTGAGTCGCCCCCCAGCCGAGGCGCGGCCTCAGGCCGGCGTGAGCAGATGCGCGGCGAGCAGGAAGGTGCCACGGCGGAAGCGCACGGCGACCATCCCCAGGGCCCGCAGCTCCACCACCTGGCCCACCTCCTCAGTACCGACCAGATCGGGCGGACGCAGCATCGGCATCGGGTCGGCGGTTTTCAGATAGCTGGGCCGCTCCCTGAGGCTCACCATCTGGCCCACGGCGAGCGCTGGGACAGGCGGGCAGTCATCCGGCGGGTTGACCTCGGCCATCGGCTTCCAGGCGGCAGAACGGCTGCAGCACAGCTGCGCCCAAACCCTGGCACAGGGGCGTCCTGCGACGGGGGGATCAGCGGTCAGACTGCGACGAGTGGCGATCCGTGCTGTTGAGGGCCCTGGCCAACTGGAGTGGTGCCATCGCCGGCCTGCTGCTGATCCTGATCGGGGGATTGATCCAGGCCGCCGCCCCGCTCCCCGATGGCGATGGCAGTTGGGCGATCGCCCCGCTGCCGATCACCCTGCAGGTACCGGCCCTGCTGCTCACCGCCCTGGTGTGCGGCCATCGCAGCGCTCTGATGGCGGCGGTGGCCTACCTCAGCCTGGGGCTGCTGCAGCTGCCGGTGTTCTTCGGCGGTGGCGGACCCAGCTACCTGCTCGATCCAGGCTTCGGCTACCTGGCCGGCTTCGTGCCCGCCGGCTGGCTGGCCGGCAGGCTCGCGCGCCAGAGCGGCATGAACGACGTCCTCAAGCTCACAGGCACGGCCGCCTTCGGCCTGCTGGTGATCCAGGTCTGCGGCGTGCTCAACCTGCTGCTGGGTGCCCTGGCCGGGCGCTGGCGCGGCGAGCTGCTGCAGTTGCTGGTGAGCTACTCCCTGGTGCCGCTCCCCTCCCAGCTGCTGTTCTGCTGCGCCGTGGCCGTGCTGGCCCTGATGCTGCGCCGGCTGCTGCTGGTGCAGCCATGAGCGCACCGCTGCGCGCTGGGCGCCGGGCCTGCTTCCTGCTGGCCACCCTGGTGGTGCTGGCCGACCAGCTCTCCAAGGCCTGGGCCAGCGAGCATCTGGTCGGTGCGGGCGTGCGCCCCTTCCTGCCCGGGCTGCTTGAGTTCACCTACACCACCAACACCGGTGCCGCCTTCAGCCTGTTCAGTGGCTCCGCCCAGGCCCTGGGTGTGGTGAGTGTGGCCGTGGGCCTGGGGGTGGCCGTGTGGATCTGGCGGCTGGGGCGCGCGCCCCTGGGTCTGGCTCGCTGTCTGGCCCTGGGCCTGCTGCTGGGCGGTGCCATCGGCAATGGCATCGACCGCTGGCGCCTGGGCGCGGTGGTGGACTTTCTGGCCTTCGTGCCGATCAGCTTTCCGGTGTTCAATCTGGCCGACGTGGCCATCAACCTCGCCGTGCTCTGTTTTCTGATTGATCTGCTGGCGCCTTCTGCGTCCAGCCGAGGCTGAGGCCATGGGAGAGGGCGTGCTGCTGGTGCATCTGCCGGGGCAGGGCAGCACCCGGCTGGCCCTGCACAGCGGTGCCTACGTCATCGGCCGCGATGGTGACTGCCAGGTGGCGATCTCGCACCCCGCCGTGAGCCGCCATCACGCCCTGCTGGAGCGGGTGGGCGGCCACTGGTTGCTGCGCGACAGCGGCTCCACCAACGGCCTCTGGTGGCGGGGACGGCGTGTGGCCGAGCTGCTGCTCAGCGACGGCGACACCGTGCGCTTCGGTCCCAGTCAGCAGGCCGGGCTGCCGGAACTGGAATTCCAGCAGCAGCCACGACCGCGACTGGTGAAGGTGATGCGGGGTGTCAGCCTCGCCCTCGCTGGTGTGGCCGCCGCCGGCCTCGCCACCCTGGCCCTGGCGGTGCTGCAGGTGCCGATCCGGGGCAGCCTGGCGCCGGTGCGCGGGCCCCTCAGCTTCTACGACCGCGACGGCCAGCCGATCGCCAGCGCCCAGGGGGGGCAGCACCGCGAACTGGAGGCCCTTGGCGACTATCCCCCGGTGCTGGTGGAGGCCCTGCTGGCCAGTGAGGACAGCCGCTTCTGGTGGCATCCGGGGGTGGATCCGGTGGGCACGGCCCGGGCCCTGCTCACCAACCTGCTGGGCGGACGGGTGCTGGAAGGGGGCAGCACCCTCACCCAGCAGCTCGCCCGCAGTCTGTATCCCGATCAGGTGGGGCAGGGCGAGACCCTGGGCCGCAAGTGGCGGGAGCTGCTGGTGTCCCTCCAGCTGGAGGCCCGGTTCAGCAAGCGCGACCTGCTGCTCAGCTACCTCAACCGCGTCTATCTGGGGGTGGGCTGGGGATTCGAGGACGCCAGCCGCCACTTCTTCGGCAAAGCCGCCAGCGAGCTGGAGCTGGAGGAGGCGGCCCTGCTGGTGGGCCTGTTGCCCTCCCCCAACGGCTACGACCCCTGCTTCGATCCCCAGGCGGCCCTGAACTCACGCAATCAGGTGCTGGCCAAGATGGTGGACACCGGCCGGATCAGCGCCGATGAGGGCCGGCGGGCACGGCGGAGCTCCGTGGAGCTCAATCCGGACGCCTGCCGCAGCCGCGACCGGGGGCGTGGAGCCCCCTTCTACACCGATCAGGTGCGCCGCGACCTTGAGGCCCGGGTGGGCGCCACCGTGGCCTCCGAGGGCAACTTCCTCATCGACACCCATCTCAGCCCGCAACTGCAGGAGCAGGTGGAGCGGCTGCTGCGCCGACGGCTCGACAGCAGCGCCGGCCTCGGGGTGAGCGAGGGCGCGGTGGTGGTGCTCGACGCCGGCAGCGGTGGCATCCTGGCGCTGGCCGGGGGGCGTGACTACCAGCAGAGTCAGTTCAACCGGGCCACGATGGCCTTGCGTCAGCCCGGCAGCACCTTCAAACTCTTCCCCTTCCTGGCTGCCCTTGAGCGCGGCGCCCGGCCGGGTGATCCAGTCGACTGCGGCCCCCTGCGCTGGCAGGGCCAGTTCTTCACCAGTGACTGCACCGGCAACCTCACCCTGGTGAGTGCCTTCGCCCGCAGCAGCAACACCGCCGCCCTGCGGCTGGCCCAGCGGGTGGGGCTGGAGGCGGTGGTGCAGAAGGCCCGCGATCTGGGCATCACCAGCCCGCTCGCCCCGGTGCCAGGCCTGGCCCTGGGCCAGAGCGAAGTGACCCTGCTGGAACTCACCGCCGCCTACGCAGCCATCGCCAACGGCGGCAGCTGGCAGCCGCCCACCACCATCCGCCAGGTGGTGGATGGGGAAACCTGCCGCGGGGAGGAACCCGACCGCTGCCGCCAGCAGGCGGCCGAGGGCGGGCGCGGGGCGGGCGCCGGTGCCAGGCCTGGACGGCGGGCCGTGAGTGAGGAAACCGCACGGCGGATGCAGGAGATGCTGCGGGCGGTGGTGCGCTCAGGCACCGGCACCGCCGCCTCCCTCGGGGGCCAGGAGGGGGGCAAGACCGGCACCACCAATGCCAATCGCGATCTGCTGTTCGTGGGCCACGAGCCCCGGCGTGGCTGGGTGATCGGCATCTGGCTGGGCAACGACGACAACCAGCCCACCAACGGCAGCAGTGCTCTGGCTGCCGGACTGTGGGGCGAGATCGCCCGGCTGCCGGGCTCCTAGGGCAGGGAGATGGGGCCATGAAGCACCGCACCCGCCTCTGGATCGCCGTCGCCGCGTCGTTGCTGGCCCTGCTGGTGGTGGGCCTGGTGTTGCAGGCCTTCAACCAGCTGATCTGGCAACTCAGTGCCGTGTTGCCCTACGGCCTGGTGGGCCCGGTGGCGCTGCTGCTGGTGCTGGCGGTGGCCGCCCTGCTCGCCCAGCTGGCCTGGCCCTGGCTGCAGCCCTTCCTGCCGGGCCATGGGCGTCGGCGGGCAGGACAGCCGGGGGGCAAGGGGCAGGCCGCCGCCGTGCCCAGCAGCCGTCGTGAGGCAGCCGCTCGCAATCTCGAGGCCATCGACCAGACCCTCGAGCGCGTGCGTGAGGGCATCGCCCGCGAGGCCCTCGCGGAGGAGCGGCGGCACATGGCCAGCGAGCTGGAGCGCGGAGACCTGGTGATCGTGGTGTTCGGCACCGGTTCAGCGGGCAAGACCTCCCTGATCCGGGCCCTGCTGCGCGAGCTGGTGGGCCAGGTGGGGGCACCGATGGGCTCCACCAGCGAGACCGAGCGCTACCGCCTGCGCCTGCGCGGGCTGCAGCGGGCCGTGTGGCTGGTGGACACACCTGGGATCCTGGAGGCGGGGGCCTCCGGCCTGGAACGTGAGCAGCTGGCCCGCCGCCAGGCCAGCCGGGCCGACCTCCTTCTGCTGGTGGTGGACGGCGACCTGCGCGCCAGCGAACTGGAGGTGCTGCAGGGTCTGGCGGCCATGGGCAAGCGCCTGCTGCTGGTGCTCAACAAGTGCGACCTGCGCGGTGAGCAGGAGGAGCAGCGCCTGCTGACCCTGCTGCGCGGCCGGGTGCAGGGGCTGGTGGGTGCCGAGGATGTGGTGCCGGCCAGCGCAGCGCCCCAGAGCGTGCCCATGCCCGGTGGCCGGCCCCTGCAGCCCGAACCCGAAGTGGAGCCCCTGCTGCGCCGTCTGGCCGCCGTGCTCCATGCCGACGGAGAGGAGCTGATCGCCGACAACCTGCTGATGCAATGCCGCCATCTCAGCGAGGCCAGCCGCGCCCTCCTGGCCTCGCAGCGCCGCCAGGACGCCGAGGCGATCGTGGAGCGCTACGGCTGGATCGGTGCCGGGGTGGTGGCGGTGACCCCCCTGCCGGGCCTGGATCTGCTCGGCGCCGCGGCGGTGAATGCCCAGATGGTGATCGAACTGGGGCGCAGTTTCGGCGTCAGCCTCAGCCGCGAGGCGGCCCAGGCTCTGGCCATCTCGGTGGGGCGCACCCTGGCGGCCCTGGGGCTGGTGAAGGGAGGCGTGGGGCTGCTCTCGGCGGCCCTGAGCGTGAACCTGCCGGCCCTGCTGGTGAGCCGGGCGGTGCAGGCGGTGAGCGCGGCCTGGCTCACCCGGGTGGCGGGCGCCAGCTTCATCACCTACTTCGAGCGGGACCAGGACTGGGGTGACGGCGGCATCCAGGAGGTTGTGCAACGCCATTACGACCTCAATCGCCGCGATGGGATCCTGCAGCGCTTCCTGCAGGAGGCCCTCAGCCGGGTGGTGGAGCCGCTGCGGCGGCGGGATCCCCAGCTGCCGCCCCAGCTCCGCCGGCCGCGACCGGAGCGGAACTGAGGCCCAGGGCCTCGGGCGGCGGCGGCTGCAGCGGGCCGCGGCTGTCCAGCACCACGATCAGCAACAGATAGAGCAGCCCCACCAGCACCGAGATGGCACCGGTGACGACCGCCACCCAGCGGCCACGCCGCTGCCCGGGCGCCTGGGGCGGAGGGGTGTCGCTCATCGGGGGGTGTGGCTCAAGGGGGAGAACCGAGACTCGCCGCCACCACGGCGGCCAGCCGTTCCAGTTCGGCAGTGCCGGTGTGCGGGTTGCCGAGCACCGCCTTGAGGTGATGGCGGTGGCCATAGAGGGGCCTGGAGAGCATCAGGTCCGCCGCCAGCAGCTGCCGGCGGGTGCGCAGGCTCCAGCGCTCGGCGCTGGCGGCGTCACCGCGGCGGGGCGTGAAGGCCAGCAGGTGCAGGGGGCCGCTCACCAGATGCAGCCCGGTGAGCGGCGCCAGCAGGGCCTGCAGCTGTCGGCGCCGGGCCACGGCCCCGTCCAGCACCGCCTCGATCCCCGCCAGCCCCAGCTGGCGCAACCCCAGCCAGAGCTTCAGCACTTCGGCGGGCCGGGAACCCTGGAGGCCGCTCTCGCCGCCATGACCGCCGCTCCAACTGGGTTCCATGTAGGGGAGTCCGGTGCCGAAGGCCTGCTCCAGCAGCCGCGGGGTGGCCAGCAGCAGCACCGAGGAGGTCTTGGTGATGCCCAGCAGTTTCTGGGGGTTGAGCGTGATCGAATCGGCCTGCTCCAGGCCAGGCACCCGGTGGCGGTGGGCCTCGCTGAGGGCGAACACCGCACCGATGGCCCCATCCACGTGCAGCCACACCCCATGGCGCCGGCAGGCGGCGGCGATCTCGGGCAGGGGGTCCACGGCACCGCGCACGGTGGTGCCAGCCGTGGCGACCACGGCGATCACGGGGATGCGCCGCTCCTGAAGCTGGACGAGTTGCTGCTCCAGCCGCTCGGCATCCATGGCGCCGCCGGCATCCACCGGCAGCTGGTGAAGCGCCTGTGGAGGCAACCCCATCACGGTGAGGGCCTTGGCCAGGGAGACGTGGGCGTCGGCACTGGCCAGCACCACGGCGTCGGCGCAGCAGGCCAGACCGCGGCTGTGGCGCGCGGTGACCAGGGCCATCAGGTTGGAGAGGGTGCCGCCACTGGCCGGCACGCCGCCACTGCCGGCGGGCAGCCCCAGGCGTTCCGCCAGCCAGGCCATCAGGCTGCGCTCCAAGCGGGTGAGGCTCGGCGAGAGTTCCTCGGCCAGCAGGTTGTTGTTGAGCCCGGCGCCGATCAGGTCACCCACGATCGAGGCCGCCAGCGGCGGCGGGTCGAGATGGGCCAGCGCACCAGGGTGGCTGGGGTTGTAGGCCCCGTCCATCACCAGCTGCAGGTCGCTGAGCAGCTGGCCGGCAGGCTGGGGCCGCTGCTGCGGTTCCACCGCCGGCATCACGCTCAGCCCCGGCAGAGGTGGGCGCTGGGAGGCGCTGGCCAGCCAGCCGCAGAGCTGGGCGCTGGCCTGCTCCAGAAACTGCTGCAGGGCAGGATCCTCGCTGTCCGGCGCGGCGAAGGGCAGCGGTGAACACCCCCGCTGGGCTGGTGGCGCGCTAGCCAACGACGGATGATCAGGCAGCCCCATTGTCACCCGCAGCCGGCCTGATGGTGAGTTCCGCAGGGACGATCCCCGCCTCCGAGGAGGAGCAACGGCGCCATCACCTCTGGATGGCCCGCCTGCTGCGCCTGGCCGAGCGGGTGGGGGAGAGCGGTGAGATCCCTGTCGCGGCTGCCGTGCTCGATGGCCGCGGACGGTGCGTGGGCTGGGGCAGCAACCGGCGTCACCGCCACGGCGATCCCCTCGGCCACGCCGAGGTCGAGGCCATCAGCCAGGCGGCCCGAGCCCTGGGCGACTGGCGACTGAACAGCTGCACCCTGCTGGTGACCCTGGAGCCCTGCCCGATGTGTGCCGGCGCGGCGGTGCAGGCGCGGGTGGGCACCGTGGTGTTCGCTGCCCCCGACCCCAAGCGCGGTGCCCTCGGGGGCTGCCTCAATCTGGCCAGCGACCCCAGCGCCCATCACGCCATGCGCGTGGTGGACGGAGTGGCGGCTGATGCAGCGCGGCGGCAACTGGAGCGCTGGTTTCAGCAGCGGCGGCGGGTGCGAGCGACGACGAAGCGTGAAGGGTCAGACGGGGACGGCGGCGGGCTGGGCGGCGCCTGAGCGGAAGGCCGGCAACTCGCTCTCGAACAGGTTGAGCAACCGGTCAACGTTCTCGGCCTGGCTGTTGTAACCCATCAGGCCGATGCGCCAGACCTTGCCAGCCAGTGCCCCGAGACCGCCACCCACTTCGATGCCGTGCTTGTTGAGCAGGTGCAGGCTGAAGGCCTTGCCGTCCACCCCTTCGGGGATGCGCACGGTGGTGAGGGTGGGCAGGCGCAGCTCCCGGGGAGCGTGCAGTTCCAGGCCCAGGGCCTCCAGGCCGGCCCACAGCCGCTCGGCATTGCGCTGATGGCGTTCCCAGGCCTGCTCAAGACCCTCCTCAGCGAGCAGGCGCAGGGCCTCGCGCATGCCGAAGTTCATGTTCACCGGCGCCGTGTGGTGGTACACCCGGTCACTGCCCCAGTAGCGGTTGAGCAGGGTCACGTCCAGGTACCAGTTGGGCACCTTGCCGTTGCGGGCCGCCATCTTGGCCTCCGCCCGCGGACCCATGGTGAAGGGCCCCAGACCAGGGGGGCAGCTCAAACCCTTCTGGCTGCAGCTGTAGGCCAGATCCACCTTCCAGTGGTCGAGATAGAGCGGAACGGCCCCCAGGGAGGTCACCGTGTCGAGCAGCAGCAGGCAGTTGTGGCGGCGGCAGAGATCGCCGATGCCCTCCATCGGCTGGCGGATGCCGGTGGAGGTTTCGGCGTGCACGATCGCCAGGATCGCGGGCCGGTGCTGCTCCAGGGCCGCTTCGATCTCCTCGAGACTGAACGCCTCCCCCCAGGGCCGCTCAATCGTCACCACGTCGGCGCGGTAGCGCTCGGCCATGTCGACCAGCCGCAGGCCGAAGTAGCCCTTCACCGCCACCAGCACCTTGTCGCCCGGCTCGATGGTGTTGGCCAGGGTGGCTTCCATGGCGGCACTGCCGGTGCCGCTCATGGGCAGGGTGAGGCGGTTGTCGGTCTGCCAGGCGTAGCGGAGGAGCTCCTGCACCTCACCCATCAGCTCCACGTAGAGCGGATCGAGGTGGCCGATGGGGGTACGGGCCAGGGCCTGGAGCACCTGCGGATGGGCGTTGGAGGGACCTGGACCGAGCAGCAGGCGATCGGGAGTGGCGATCGGATCGAGCTGAAGCCGGTGGGCGGCGTTGACGGGGGGCAGCGCGGACAAGGGGCCGGAGTGGTGGGGCGAAAGAGGGGAGGGTACGCAGCTGAAGCCAGCCAGCCGCGGCGGAGCTGGAGACCCGGTCAGCGGGCGCGCACGTTGGAGGAGGCCAGGCCACGGCAGAGGTGGTCGAACGGGGCGCGCACCACGCTGTTCAGATCGGCTCCGGCACCGAGGCCGCCAGCCTCCAGCAGCTCACACACCACATCGGCCATCAGGGCGATGCTGCGCACGGTGGGGCCGGTGGGAACCCCCAGGCTCTTGTAGGTGTCGTCCAGGCCGTTCAGTACCCGCTCATTGAGGATGGTGGGATCCCCGGCGATCAGCGCGTAGCTGGCGTAGCGCAGGAAATAGTCCATGTCGCGCAGGCAGGCCGACAACCGCCGGGTGGTGTAGGCATTGCCACCGGGAAGGATCAGCTCGGGATCCTCCAGCCACAGGCGCTGGGAGGCCTCGCGCACGATCACGGCCGCCTCCCGGTTGATCAGCTCCACCGCCGCCAACCGCAAGGCGGACTGGGACAGGTAGGTGGAGATGCTGTCGATGGCATCACGGTCGAGGTAGCGACCCAGCTGGTCGTAGCGCCCGATCAGACCGGTGATGGCATCCCGCATGGCTGGTTTGGATCGCATGGTCCCTGGCCGGAAGGTAGCACTCACAAGCGCCCAAACCCCTGACCTGACCGGGGTTCTGGCGCATCTGACAGAAACGGTTACGGAAGCGTCCGCCACCGCCGCCATGCCGCTTGGTGTCGAGGGCTACAAAACGGGCCCATGGCGCTCCGTACCGTCCGACCTGTTCACCGCTGCGGCGGTCCACACCCCCTTGATTGCTTCCATGGCCACCCCAGCCCAGGACGTTCTCCGCCGGATCCAGGAGGAGGGCATCGAGCTGATCGATCTGAAGTTCGTTGACCTGCACGGCAAGTGGCAGCACCTCACCGTGAGCAAGGACCTGGTGGATGAAGAGGCGTTCAGCAGCGGGGTGGCGTTCGATGGCTCCTCGATCCGCGGCTGGAAGGCCATCAATGAATCGGACATGGCGATGGTGCCCGATCCGCAGACCGCCTGGATCGACCCCTTCTACAGCCACAAAACCCTCAGCCTGATCTGCTCGATCCAGGAGCCACGCAGCGGCCAGCCCTATGGCCGCTGCCCCAGGGCTCTGGCGCGCAAGGCCCTCGACTACCTGGACGGCACCGGCATCGCCGACACGGCGTTTTTCGGTCCGGAGCCGGAATTCTTCGTGTTCGACGATGTGCGCTACAGCTCCGGCAGCGGCACCAGCTTCTACAGCGTTGATTCGATCGAGGCCCCCTGGAACAGTTCCAGACTGGAGGAGGGCGGTAATCTGGCCTACAAGATTCAGCTCAAGGAAGGCTATTTCCCGGTGGGTCCGAATGACACCCTCCAGGACATGCGCACCGAGATGATCCTCACCATGGCCGCCCTTGGCGTGCCGATCGAGAAACATCACCACGAGGTGGCCACGGCTCAGCACGAACTGGGGATGAAATTCTCCGAACTCATCACGGCGGCCGACAACGTGATGATCTACAAGTATGTGGTGCGCAATGTGGCCCGCAAATATGGCAAAACGGCCACTTTCATGCCCAAGCCGGTGTTCGCCGACAACGGCAGCGGCATGCACGTGCACCAGAGCCTCTGGAAAGGCGGTCAGCCCCTGTTCTTCGGGGAAGGCACCTACGCCAACCTCTCCCAGACCGCACGCTGGTACATCGGCGGGCTCCTCAAGCACGCGCCGAGCTTCCTCGCCTTCACCAATCCCACCACCAACAGCTACAAGCGCTTGGTGCCGGGTTTTGAAGCGCCGGTGAACCTGGTGTACTCGCAGGGCAACCGTTCAGCAGCCGTGCGCATCCCCCTCACCGGGCCCAGCCCGAAAGCCAAGCGCCTGGAGTTCCGCTCCGGCGATGCGCTCTCCAACCCCTACCTGGGCTTCGCGGCGATGCTGATGGCCGGCATCGATGGCATCAAGAACCAGATCGACCCCGGCGATGGCACCGACGTCGACCTGTTCGAACTCTCGGCCGAGGAACTGGCCCGCATCTCCACGGTGCCGGCGTCCCTCAACGGCTCACTGGAGGCGCTGGACGCCGACAAGCACTACCTCATGGAGGGGGGCGTGTTCACCCAGGACTTCATCGACAACTGGATCGCCATGAAGTATGACGAAGTCCAGCAACTGCGCCAGCGCCCTCACCCCCACGAATTCACGATGTACTACGACGCCTGAGCTCCCAGCCAGCGGGCCGGGCTTCAGTGGTGGCGCAGGGCGGCGATGGCGCTGTCGTGCAGATGCTGGTGGTGGGCCTGGCGCAGCGCCCAGGCCTGCAGTTGGTGCACGGCGCTGGCCTCCGGTCCGGGGTCGTGGTGGCGGGTGATCTGGGCCAGCTCGGCAGCGTGGCGACGCTGATCGCGCTGATGGGCCCTGGCCCAGGCCAGGAACTCGCGGCCGGGACCGTTCTGACCGGCCGCATTGGCCGGCAGGGCGAGGGGCACCGCCGGCCGGCCGGCTTGCGTCGGGGGATTCGGTGTGGTGTGGGCGGTCATGGCGGCGATCCTGGGGGTCCCTTCAGCCCCATTCTCTCCGCATGGTGTATCAACGGCTACCGAACAGGCGCTTGATTCACAGCTCTTCAATCCCCGATGGCCAACCGTTCGCGGCGAACCGGCCTGATCGGCTGGAATGAAACCGCCTCCATTGCCCGCCATGCCCGAACAGCTCACCAAGCTGGCCTACCAGACCCTGCAGCAGGGCAAGGCGCTGCTCGGCGTCACCCACAAGGAGGTGAGCACCCGGCTGATGGGGGTGCTGGCTCCCGATGGAGCGCCGCGCACCGTTCCGGTGCCGGCCGAGCTGCTCGATCAACTGCGCGGGGCCATGGACCGGCTCCACGCCCGTGACTGGCAGGAGGCGGAGCAGGGTCTTTATCCCGCCTCCTTGCTGTTCGATGCCCCCTGGCTCGACTACGCCGGCCGCTACCCGCTGGTGTGGCTGGATCTGCCCCTCACCTGGCAACGCCGCCGACAACGGCGGGTGCGGGATCTTCCCGATGGCGTGGACCCCACGGCCTACCCCGAGTACTACCTCCAGAACTTCCACCACCAGACGGACGGCTACCTCAGCGACCATTCCGCCGCCCTCTACGACCTGCAGGTGGAGCTGCTGTTCAACGGCACGGCCGAACCGATGCGCCGTCGGGTGATCGCACCGCTGCGACGCGGCCTGGAGCGCTTCACCGGCCGTACCCCCGGCCAGCTGCGCGTGCTCGATGTGGCCACAGGCACGGGCCGCACCCTGCGCCAGCTGCGGGGGGCCCTGCCCAAGGCGCAGTTGCTGGGGCTGGATCTCTCCACCGCCTACCTGCGCCAGGCCAACCGCTGGCTGGTTCAGCTGCCGGGCGAACTGCCCCAGCTGGTGCAGGGCAACGCTGAGGCCATGCCCTTCGCCGACACCAGCGTTCAGGCCATCAGCTGCGTGTTTCTGATGCACGAGCTGCCGGCTGAGGCCCGTCAGAACGTGATCCAGGACTGTTTCCGTCTGCTCGAGCCCGGCGGGGTGCTGGTGCTGGCCGACTCGATTCAGCTCGCCGATTCGCCCCAGTTCGCAGCGGTGATGGAGAACTTCCGGCGGGTGTTCCACGAGCCCTACTACCGCAACTACATCAGCGATGACATCGAGGCCCGGCTGCACGCCGCCGGCTTCACCGACGTGGAGGCCGAGAACCACTTCATGACCAGGGTGTGGTCGGCGCGCCGTCCCGGTGCCCCGGACCAGGCGGCCCAGGAGGAAGCGGCCTAGGGGCGCAGCAGCCAGGCCAGAGCCAGCCCCAGGGTGGCCCAGCGCAGCCCGCGCCAGAAGCGCTTCCCGTCCCTGCCGCTGGCCACCAGTTCAGGCGGCAGGGGCTCCAGCAGGCGCTGGGTGAGGGCCAGCCGCTGCTGCTGACGCCGCCGGCCCACCCCACTGCTGCGCCTGGCCAGGGCGGCCTGGGTGAACAGCCCATCGAGCAGGTGCAGCAGGCGCACCGGTCGTTGACGGGAGGAACGGACCCGGCAGGGCCTGGAGGAGTGGGGAGAAGTCATGGCTGCTCAGACCTGGCGCGGGCCGATCCGTCCGCCGGGAGACCGCCCACGCCAGGATGGACGCTTGGTGGCATGGGCGTCCAGTGGCAGAGCAGACACAGGGTGCGGGGCGCGCGGCGCCGCACCGGGACTGGCCCGAGCAGGCGCTGAGCCAGGCCGAGGCCCTGCACCGCTTGCTGGCGATTCCAGAACGCGACTGGCACGCCCTCAAATCCCAGCGCTCCCGCCGGGGGGCGGAGCAGCTCTCCGCGGCCCTGGTGCAGCTGCTGAGCGCCGACGACCCCCGCCGCGCCGCCGGATCCCCGGCCCGTGACCAGGCGATCGCCCTCGTTGAGCATGCCCTGCTCTGGCTGCGGGCGGAGATCAGCGACCCCGGCTGCCCCAGCCACGGGCGCTGAGTGCGGCACTGAGGCTCCTGGGTTTGCGCACCGCCAGCTGCAGCCGGTTGCCACGCCGGCTCCAGCGCACATCGTCGAAGCAGTGCTGGATCAGGAACAGCCCCCGCCCGCCCACCGCCTCAGGGCAGGCGGGCAGGCAGGCCTGACGGGAATCAGGCGGTACACCGGCCCCCTCGTCCTGCACCTGCCACACCATCCAGCAGGGGGTTTCGATGCGTCGGATGCGCAGCAGCTTGCAGGGGTCGCCGCCGTTGCCATGGCGCACGGCATTCACAAGGGCTTCCTGCAGACCCAGCTGCAGGTCGGCCTGGAGCCGTCGGCAGGGCACCGTGTCCAGCAGCAGCTCCACCAGCGGCGCCAGCTGCAGCGTGGAGGGAGTGATGAAGTCTGACCAGCGCAGGGTCATCCCGGCTCTGCAGGGGTCGTCCCGACGCTAAGGCGCAGGCGGGGGCCCGCCCAGCCCCCTCGATAGACCCTGCAATCATGTCCGCTGACGGCGCTGTACCAGGGCCGGATGCTGGAGCAGGGCATCCATCAGCCGCACGCCGCGCAGCTGGTTAACCAGCGGCATATGACCTTCGGGGGCCTCGATCGTCCACTGAAACCCCCCCGGATAGCGGGTCCACTGCAGGCCATCTTTCCAGCCCAGCCTGGGCCACAGGCGCTCCCAGCGGCCGCCGGCAGCGGCCAGCAGCCTGGCCTGCACCGTGAAGCCGAAGCGTCCTCGCGAGTAGCAGATCCAGAGCCGATCGAGGGCGTCGAGGTCGACGGAGGCCATCGCCGGCACTTCGCTGTAGTACACATAGCCCCGCGCCACGGCGGCCGGCCCCGCCAGCTGGCGCAGCAACGAGCTGGTGATCCGGTCGGCCTGTTCGAAGTCCTGCAGGGTCAGGGCCCGTTGCAGGGGGGCGTAATCGATGCCCTGGGCACTGGTGGTGGCCAGCCAGCCGCTGGGGTAGCGGCTGAAGAACGCCTCCCGCTGCTGGGGCTCGCCCTGCACCAGCATATGGATCAGAAAGCCCGCCGCCCAGTCGTCGCCGGTGGCATCGAGGCCGGCGATGTGGTCGAGGACCAGAGGCCGCAGGGCGGGGGCCTGGCGCTCCAGCTGGGGAAGCAGGCTGCGCCGCTGGCGCTCGGAGGCTGACTGGAAGCGCTCCAGCAGCCCGGAGGGCGTTGCGGGGGCGGTGACCTGGGGGCCGGAGAGCATGGTGACCGAACCTGATCGGGCCAGCGTGGACCCACTATGTCAGCCGCGAGCATGGCAGGAGGCGGGTGGGGGCTGTTCGGAGCCTGCACCTAAGATCCCGTTTTGATCGTCGGGTATGGCCGCAGCGATTCAGTTCTTCCGGGGTGTGGACGAACCGGTCGTGCCCGACATCCGCATGACCCGCTCCCGCGATGGCATCACTGGCCAGGCCATGTTCGTGTTCGAGGAGCCCAGTGCCCTGGCTCCCGAAACCCTCGGCGACATCACGGGCATGTTCATGGTGGATGAGGAGGGCGAACTGGTGACCCGGGAAGTGAAGGCCCGGTTCGTCAATGGCCGCCCCAGCGCCTTGGAAGCCACCTACACCTGGAAGAGCACCAGCGACTTCGAGCGCTTCATGCGCTTTGCCCAGCGCTACGCCGACAGCCACGAGCTGGGCTTTTCCGGCAGTGGGGATCAGCCGGGCGATGGTGGGGATCAACAGCAGGGTGACTAGGTCCCAGGGGCGGCCGTCGGGGCCGATGACCTTCGGCCACTGGCTGGGACTGCTGGCACTTCTGGCGGCGCTGGTGCTGCTCTGGAATCTCCGCCAGAGCCTGATTCTGGTGTTCACCGCCGGGGTGATCGCCATGGCGATCTGCACCCTGGTGGCCCGGATCCAGCAGCGGCTTGGCTGCAACCGGGGCGTGGCCCTGATGCTCACCCTGGTGCTGCTGCTGGTGCTGGGCGTGGTGATCGGCACCGCCGTGATCCCCCCCTTCGTGGACCAGTTCGCTGAACTGATCAGCAAGTTGCCAGCTGCTGCCACCACCCTGCTCAACCTGGTGCGCGACGCCATCGCCAGCGCCAGCAAGATGCTCTACGGCACCCAGGACGGCGGCATGGAGCGCCTGCGGGACGAGCTGTTTCCGAACGGTCAGCTGCCGATCCCCAACCTCGGCCAGGGGGCGATGCAGATCGTCGGGCTGGCAGGGGGCCTGGGGGCCGGGCTGCTGCAGCTGGTGTTCGTGGTGGCCGTCGCCCTCATGGTGGCGGTGCAGCCGGTGGCCTACCGCGAAGTGCTGGTGCTGCTGGTGCCATCCTTCTACCGGCGCCGCTTCCGCACCGTGCTGGTGCAGTGCGGCGACGCTCTCAGTGCCTGGATGGCGGGGGTGTTGATCAGTTCCCTGTGCGTGGGGGTGCTGGCGGCGATCGGCCTGTCACTGCTGGGGGTGAATCTGGTGGCGGCCAATGCCCTCCTGGCCGGCATGCTCAATGTGATCCCCAACGTGGGGCCCACCCTGAGCACCATCTTTCCCATGTCGGTGGCCCTGCTCGACTCCCCCTGGAAGTCGCTGGCGGTGCTGGTGCTCTACGTGGTCATCCAGAACGTGGAGAGCTACCTGATCACCCCGTCGGTGATGCAGCACCAGTTGCGGCTCCTGCCTGGACTCACCCTCTCGGCCCAGGTGATCTTCACGATCCTGTTCGGCCCCATCGGCCTGCTGATGGCCCTGCCTCTGGCCGTGTGCCTGCAGGTGCTGATGCGGGAAATCGTGATCCGCGACATCCTCGACGACTGGAAACGCCTGCGCCAGTCCGGGTAGAGACGGGCAGGAGCTGATCAGCCCCGGCTGCCGATCAGCGCCGGCTCTCGACTGGATCCTGGGCTGATCGGCGGTAGTGGCGCCACAGGCTCGGTTGCAGCAGCAGCACCACCACCGCCAACGGGTGGCTGCGCACCATGAAGATCAGCGCCGTCACGGTGACATGGTCGGCCAACAGACGCAGTTCCTGGCGCAGGTCAAGCAGGGCCAGGAAGGCCAGCAGCAACGGCGCCAGGGGAGGCACCAGGGGCAGGCGCCGCTTCAACGCCGCCCCAGCACCGGCAGCAGAGTGGGGGCCACGGCGACGCTGGACCAGGCCCCCACCAGCACACCGATGCTCAGGGCCACCGCGAACCAGAACAGGGTGCTGCCGCCGAACAGGATCAGGGCCAGCAGGGGAAGCAGGGTGGTGAAGCTGGTGAACAGGGAGCGCGTGAGGGTGGCGGAAACGGCGGCATCGGCCTGATCGGCCAGAGAGGCACTCTGCAGCTGCTGGCGCTTCTCACGGATACGGTCGAACACCACCACGGTGTCGTTGACCGAATAGCCCGCCAGGGTGAGAAGGGCCACGGCAAACAGACTGTTGACCTCCACCCCGGCCAGAAGCCCGAGCCAGGCGAACACCCCGCAGGTGATCAGCACGTCGTGGGCCAGGCAGAGCAGGGCCAGAGCGGCAAACAGGCGGTCGTAGCGGAGGGTGATGTAAGCGGCGATGCCGATGAAGCTCACGCCAAGGGACACCAGGCTGGCCCGCAGCAACTGGGCCCCGAGGCTGGGACCGATGGTGTCGATCCCCAGGCCCGCGGGCTCGATGCCGCCCAGATCGGACTCCAGCGCAGCGATCACGGCCTGGGACTGGTCGGCGCTGAGGGTGGGCAGGCGCAGCACCACCTGGCGGCCCTCATCCAGCAGCTGCACGGCACCGCCGCCCAGGCGGGGGGGCTGAGCCCCGGAGTCCGCCGGCAGGTCCAGCGCCGCCAGTCGGCGCTGCAGGGTCGCGGTGGTGAGTGGTTCGCAGCCACCGTCACAACGACGCTCGATCTGGATCTGGGTACCACCGGTGAAGTCCAGCCCGGCCCGCAGGGGAGCGCCGATCGCGGGCGACAACCAGGACAGCAGCAGCCCCAGCAGGCTCAGGAAGACGGCCGCTGCTGAGAGGCCCAGCAGCAGACGACGCCGGTGGTTGACGCGCACACGCAGCAGGCTGGCAAGGGGGGACATGACTCAGGACGCGGCGGTGGGCAGCTGGGCCCGGGCAATGAAATTGGATGGACGGCGCAGGTTGGGGTAGCTCATCAGCAGGCGCAGCAGCACCCGGGTGCACACCAGGGCGCTGAACAGGCTCAGCAGCACGCCGATGCCCAGGGTGACGGCAAAGCCCTTCACGAATCCGGTGCCCAGGGCAAACAGCGCGAGGCAGCTGATCAGGGTGGTGACCTGGCCGTCGACGATCGAGGAGAGCGCCTGGGAGAAACCGGCGTCGATCGAGCGGATGAGGGTGTTGCCCTCACGCAGTTCGTCCTTGATGCGCTCGAAGATCAGCACGTTGGCGTCCACCGCCAGGCCCAGCGACAGGATGAAACCGGCGATTCCCGGCAGGGTCAGGGTGACGGGAATCAGGGCATAGACCGCCAGGTTGAACAGGGCGTAGAGGGCCAGGGCCATCACGGCCACCACCCCGGCCAGGCGGTACGTGAGCACCATGAACACGGCCACCAGGGCCAGGCCCACCAGGGCAGCGATCAAACTGGTGCGCACGTTTTCAGCGCCGAGGCTGGGCCCCACGGTGCGCACCTCGATCACCTCCACCGGCAGGGGCAGCGACCCCCCACGCAGCTGCACCTCCAGCTCGCGGGCTTCCTCGGCCGTGAAATTGCCGGTGATGCTTGCCGCCCCGCCGGTGATGCCAGCCGCCTGAAATTCGGGGCCCACGCTGGCCTCACTGATGGAGCGTCCATCCAGCACGATCCCCAGCAGGCGCCCGCTGCCGGCCAGCGACTGGGTGAGCCGGGCGAAGCGCTCGCCCCCCTCGCGGGTGAAGCTGAGGGTCACATCCCAGGCGGTGCCGGTCTGCTGCTGCTGACGGCCGGCGCCCACCAGCTCCCGGCCGCTGAGTTCGGCGGGCTCGTAGAGATCCACGATGCGGGTGTTGACCGCATCGAGCAGCAGCTCCAGCTGGCGGATTTCGCTGCTGCCCTCCGGCACCTCGACGCCCAGCTCCTGCAGGGCCTGGGCGAGGTCGTCGGCCGCCAGGGGACGCGCGGGATCAGCCTCCGCCTCCGCCGGGTCGACCCGGGCCCGGCGGCTGGCCAGCACCGACTGGGTCTGGCGCTTGAGCGCCAGCAGGCCGGCCATCTCCTCCTCGGTGCCCGGTGTCTGGGCGCGGAACTCGAGCAGGGCCGTGGTGCCGAGCACCCGCGCGGCACGGCTGGGATCCTGCTCACCGGGCAGCTGCAGCACCAACTGGTCATCGCCCACCGTCTGCAGGGAGGATTCGGCCACCCCGAGGCCGTTGATGCGGCGGTCGAGCACCTCCTTCACGGCCTCCAGTTGTTCACGCTCCACCCGGGTGATGGTGCCGGCGGGTTTCACCTGCAGGGACAGCTGACTGCCACCGCGCAGATCGAGACCCAGCTGCAGGGGGAACTGGATCAGCAGTGCTGCTGCGGCGATCGCCAGCGCCAGGATCAGGGCGAGCCAGCCTTGTTGGCGGGCCATCTCAGATCACACCCGCCTTCAGGGCCTTGGCGGCGTCCACGATCTGGTGCGGCTGGATGATCGTGAGGTTCTCCAGGTTGCCGTTGTAGGGGGTGGGGATGTCCTGAGACGACAGGCGCACAGGCCGGGCGTCGAGATCGTCGAAGCATTGCTCGGTGACCAGGGCCATCAGCTCGGCGCCGATCCCCCCCGTCTTCATGCACTCCTCCACGATCAACACCTTGTGGGTCTTGGCGATCGAGGCACGCACCGTGGCCATGTCGAAGGGCTTGAGGCTGATCAGATCGATCAGCTCCACGTCCACGCCTTCGGCCTCCAGCTGCTCCACCGCCTTGAGGCAGTGGTGACGCATGCGCGAGTAGGTGAGGATCGTGACGTCCTTGCCTTCGCGCACCACCTCGGCCTGGTCGAGGGCGCAGATGTAGTCGCCCTCGGGCAGGGTTTCGCTGAGGTTGTAGAGCAGCACATGCTCGAAGAACAGCACCGGGTTGTTGTCCCGGATGGCCGCTTTCATCAGCCCCTTGGCGTTGGTGGGGGTGCTCACCGCCACGATCTTGATCCCGGGGACAGCATGGAAGTAGGCCTCCAGGCGCTGGCTGTGCTCGGCCCCCAGCTGGCGGCCCACGCCACCGGGCCCCCGCACCACAGCCGGGATCGTGTAGTTGCCACCGCTGGTGTAGCGGAGCATGCCCATGTTGTTGGAGATCTGATTGAACGCAAGCAGCAGAAAGCCCATGTTCATCCCCTCCACAATCGGCCGCAGGCCGGTCATGGCGGCGCCGACGGCCATGCCGGTGAAGGAGTTCTCGGCGATGGGGGTGTCCAGCACCCGCAGCTCCCCGTATTTGTCGAAGAGGTCCTTGGTGACCTTGTAGGAGCCGCCGTAGTGGCCCACGTCTTCGCCCATGACGCAGACCGTGGGGTCGCGGGCCATCTCCTCATCGATGGCCTCACGCAGGGCGTTGAACAGGAGCGTTTCGGCCACGCGGCATCAGCTGGAATCAGGGCGCCAACCTATCTCAACTGCCACCGGGCTCAAGCGGCTCCTGCCCGCGCAGGCTGCGCAGGAAGGCCAGGGTGAGCCCCAGGGCGATGAAGCCGAAGCTGAAGGTGGCCAGAAAGGCCATGCCCACCAGCAGGGTCTTGAGGGCGGTGGCGATCGACTGGGCGACCGCCGAGGCGTAGTGGGGGGGGTGGAGGGCGTAGTACAGCGCCATCCGCCGGCTCAGCCCCAGACACAGCCAGCTGAGCAGGCCGGCGGTGAGGGCACCGGAAAGAAAGCTGAGCGGACCCTTGCGCCGGGGCGACTCGGGAGCCTGAGCCTCTGAGGCCGCCGGGGAGGCCGCCGGCTCACCGGGGCTGCTCGAGGCCGGGGCGCTGGGGCTTGGGCTGAAACCCGCCTTGGGAGTGGAGTCGTTCACGGCACCAGCATGGCGCCACGGGGGCGCAAGCCACAGGTCCAGCTGTCAAACCCGGCGGCCTCCAGCTCCGGGGCGAGGCCA
The DNA here is from genome assembly GCA_007135755.1 of Cyanobium sp. Taxonomy (GTDB): domain Bacteria; phylum Cyanobacteriota; class Cyanobacteriia; order PCC-6307; family Cyanobiaceae; genus NIES-981. Next base: position 5,282 of record SLIG01000036.1, on the reverse strand, counting down.
GCCTGGGCGGAGCGGGCCTGCTCGAGATCGGCGAACAGGGCAAACAGGCTGGGCCCCGATCCACTCATCGCCACCGCCAGGCTCCCCGGCAACCGCCGCAGCAGCTCCAGACCCTCGCGCACGCTGGCCAGTTCCGGCTCCACCACCGCCTGCAGGTCGTTGCGCAGCGGTGGCAGTGCACCCCCCTGGCGCAGGGCCTGCACCAGGGGCCCGCGGCGCAGGGCGTCACGGCGACGTTCGAAGGCCTCCTCGCCGGCCAGATAGCTCCGGCCCCGCTGCTCACGGCAGCGGCCGTAGGCCCAGGGCGTGCTGACGCTGGTGCCGGCGTGCTTGATCAGCAGCAGGGCCAGGGCCCTGGCCTGCGGGGAGGCCAGGGCCTCGAGGCGCTCCCCGCGTCCGAAGCAGAGCTGGGTGCCGCCGGGCAGGCAGAAGGGCACATCGGAGCCCAGGCGGGCCGCCATCGCCTGCAGGTCGGTGTCGTTGAAACCCAGACCCCAGAGGGTATTGAGACCCAGCAAGGCAGCGGCGGCATCGCTGGAGCCCCCCGCCAGGCCGGCGCCCACGGGGATGCGTTTGCTGAGGTGAATCCGGGCGCCGAGCTCCGGCAGGCCGGCCCGCATCCTGAGCAGCTCGGCGGCCTTGACGATCAGGTTGCTGCCATCGGTGGGCAGCCCCGGCTGATCACAGGTGAGGCTGATGGCCCCATCGGCCGTGGGCCACAGCTGCAGCGCATCGAGCAGGTCGATGGTCTGCATCACCATCGCCAGCTCGTGGAAGCCGTCCGCTCGCAGGCCCAGCACCTCCAGGTGCAGGTTGACCTTCGCCGGAGCCTCCACCCTCAGTTCAAGCATCGCTGGCCGGCACATCGGTGGCGCTGCGATTCAAGCCCGCCGCCAGGGCCACCCAGGCCTGCGGGGCCAGCTCCTGGGGCCGCTGCTGGAGGCCGACGCCCGCCGCCGCCGCCAGCTCGGCGAGCGGCTCAGCCGGCAGCAGCCCGGCCAGGCTGTTGCGCAGCATCTTGCGCCGGGCGGCAAAACAGCGCCGCAGCAACTGCTCCACCTGCAGGGCCAGGGGGGGATCGAGCTGGTCGGTCTCCGGCAGCGGGTCGATGCAGATCACCTCCGAGTGCACCTTCGGCGGAGGCTGGAAGCAGCGGGGCGGCACGGCACACACCGGGCGGCAGCGCGCCAGCAGCTGCACACGCACGCTCAGGGCGGAGTAGGCGCTGCTGCCGGGCGCCGCATGAATGCGCTGGGCCACCTCCTGCTGCAGCAGCAGCACCAGGCGTCGGTAGGGGGGCCTGACCGGCCGGTCGAGGCGACCCACCAGCCGTTCGAGCAAGGGTCCGGTGATGTTGTACGGGATGTTGGCCACCACCTTGTCGGCGGGGGGCAGCTCCACCTCCAGAGCGTCGCCGGCCAGCAGCGAGAAGCGGGAATCGGCGCCGAAACGCTGGCGCAGTCCGGCGAGCAGATCGCGATCCAGCTCCACCGCCAGGACGGCAGCGGCGGGAGTGCGCAGCAGCCGCTCGCTGAGGGCCCCCCGCCCCGGGCCGATCTCCAGCACCCGCTCGCCGCTCTCCAGCTCCGCCGCCGCCACGATCCGATCCAGCACCCGCTGATCCACCAGCCAGTGCTGGCCGAAGCGTTTGCGGGCCCGGTGGGCGGAAAAGCTCATCCGGGGAGTGTCCTACATCCCGTTTCGGATCCAGCGCACCGGCCCGCGCCGGGGCGGCAACGGCACCAGGGCATACACCAGCTCCACCGTCTGCAGGGCGGCTTCGGGATGGGCCTGCAGCCAGCACCGCCAGGCCCGCTCCAGCCGGACGCGCTTGCCGCGGCGCAGGGCCGCCGTGCCCCAGCCGTCCACACCGCTGCGCCGCCCCTTGACCTCCACCAGGAGCAGGCGGTTGGGTTTCTCGAGCACCAGATCCAGCTCGCCCCAGCGGCAGCGCCAGTTGCGGTCACGCAGGCGCCAGCCCCGCTGCAGCAGCAGCCGCAGGGCGCGCTGCTCGGCCCAGCCGCCGGCCAGAGGGGGGTGGGGCATGGGCGGCGCAGAGGGGACTGGGCGGGACCTTCCCTAGGGTTGCCACACCCGCTCCACCGCGATGGCCGACCTGGCCTGGACTGCGCCCACCGGCCCCGAGAGGCCCCGGTTCATGGCGTCCCTGTTGCAGACCCTGGTGATGGCGTTGGTGCTGGCCGTGGTGCTGCTGGCCGCTTCCCTTGCGGGAAGCTCTCCCGCTCTGGCGGCGGTGGATGTGGCCAAGCAGGTGCTGATCGGGGCCGACTACTCGGGCCAGGATCTCCGCGGTGCCACCTTCAACCTCACCAACCTGCGCGATGCCGACCTGTCCGGAGCCAACCTGCAGGGCGCCAGCCTGTTCGGCGCCAAACTGCAGGACGCCGACCTGAGCGATACCAACCTGCGCGAAGCGACCCTGGATTCAGCCGTGTTCAACGGCACCGATCTCAGCAATGCCGTGCTGGAGGACGCCTTCGCCTTCAACACCCGCTTCGAGAACGTGACCATCGACGGGGCGGACTTCACCAACGTGCCCCTGCGCGGCGATGCCCGCAAGGTGCTCTGCGCCGCCGCGCGCGGCACCAACCCGATCACGGGCCGGGACACCCGGGAGACCCTGGGTTGCTCCTGACCACCGCCCACACCTGAATCGTCCCTGAGGTCCGATGAGCTTCGACGCCCGCAGCCTGGAGCGACTCCGCCAGCTCGGGCGCACCCTGCCCCAGCGCCTGCCGGCCCCGGAGCCGCCGACGCCGGCCGCAGATCCCGCCCCGGCCCAGCCAGGGGCTGGGGGCGGCAGGCACCGCCTGGAAACGGAAACCGATCCCGAGGCGCTGTTCCACGAACTGATGCGCGCCAGCGCCGACGGCCATGCCCCGCCCCACCTGCTCGAGCGGCTGCGCGAGCTGGAATCCCGCCGGGCACGGCCCAGCGCGCCAGCCGAAGTGCAGACGCGCGAAGCACTGGCGGGTGGCCCCAACCGCCAACCGCGGCCGCCCGCCGGCGGCAAAGGGCGCCAACGGCAGCAAGGGCGACCCGATCCCCGTCTGGCGCGGGAGCATGGCGAGCTCTACACAGCCTTTCAGCAGCTGCTGCTGGAAGACGACGAAATCTGAATCCCTCAACCCTGCGGATGTGACGGAGAGCTGAGCGATCCGTAGCCTCAGGGCAGCGTGATCTCAGAGCGGCACCATGGCCATCCGCATCGGCATCAACGGCTTCGGCCGCATCGGGCGTCTCGCCTTCCGTCGCGCCTGCGCGGTGCCGGAGGTGGAGGTGGTGGCGATCAACGACCTGATCGACGCCGATTACCTCGCCTACATGCTGCGCTACGACTCCACCCACGGCCGCTTTGGCGGCGATGTGGCCGTGGAGAACGGCCAGCTGGTGGTGGACGGCCGGCCGATCCGGATCACCAGCGAGCGCGACCCGGCCAGGCTCGACTGGGCGGCGGCGGGTGCTGACTACGTGCTGGAGTGCACGGGCTTTTTCCTCACCGGCGAGAGCGCCGGTGCGCACCTGCAGGCCGGAGCGCAGCGGGTGGTGATGAGCGCCCCCTCCAAGGACGCCACGCCGATGTTCGTGATGGGGGTGAACCACACCACCTATGCCGGCCAATCGATCGTGTCCAACGCCAGCTGCACCACCAACTGCCTGGCGCCGGTGGCCAAGGTGCTGCACGACAACTTCGGCATCGTCGATGGCCTGATGACCACCGTGCACGCCATGACCGCCACCCAGAAAACGGTGGATGGCCCCTCGGCCAAGGACTGGCGCGGCGGCCGCGGCGCCAGCCAGAACATCATCCCCAGCAGCACCGGTGCGGCCAAGGCGGTGGGCAAGGTGATCCCGGAGCTCAACGGCAAGCTCACGGGCATGGCCTTCCGCGTGCCCACCCCGGATGTGTCGGTGGTGGATCTCACCGTGAATCTCGCCAGGCCCACCAGCTACGAGGCCATCAAGGCGGCGATGAAGGCAGCCAGCGAGGGCCCGATGGCCGGCATCCTCGGCTACACGGAGGACGCGGTGGTGTCCACCGATTTCGTGGGCGAGAGCTGCACCTCCGTGTTTGATGCCGGCGCCGGTATCGCCCTCACCGACACCTTCGTGAAGGTGGTGGCCTGGTACGACAACGAGTGGGGCTACAGCTGCAAATGCATCGATCTGATCCGCCACATGGCCACAGTGAGCTGAGGGGGGCGAGGTGAGGGGAGTCACGGTGGTGGCACTGGTTTGCGGCCAGTGCTGTTCCACCCGTGTCGTGCCTTCGTCCTGCCTGCGATCGCGTTGCCCGTCCGGCAACCTCTGCCGCCCTGATTTCCCTGCTCGATCGCGGGCTGCGGCGCCAGCGCCACTGGTGGCTCGCCGCAGGCGGTGAACCTGAGCGGATCGCCGCGCTGCTGGCGGCACCATTGCGCGCCAGCGGTGCACCACCGCTGGGATTCGCGGAGATCAGCGCGGTGTTCTCCCCCCTGCCCGCCCTGCCGGCGGCAGGGGCTGGCGCCGCCGCCGGCCAGGCCTGCTACCGCCACCTGATCCAGCTGCGGGGCCGCGGTGCCCGGATCAGCTGCTGGCGCCACTACGGCCACGGCATCCGCTGGCAGCGCCGCTGCGGCCCGATGGCCCTGGCCTGCTTCCTGCGGCACTTCAGCGGCGATGGCGATGGGTATCTGGCTGGAATGAGTGGTTCTTTTCAAGACAGCTATCGGATCAGAATCCAGACACCTCCATGAGGTATCCTGACCGGCAATAGAAGAAGCGCAAAGTGGCTTTCAAGATTAGGTTCTCGCGCAATAGCGTACGCGAAGGACGTCCGCTGTTAACCCGGATCAGAGCCCCTCGCAGACAGCAGGGACAACTGCTCTACTGGAGCCTTGAAGGCAAGGGTATCAAGAGAAACGACTTCAATGATGGTCGAAACAATGGCCTGGTCATCCTGAATGCCCGTGGCAGAGCTACGGTAAGACACTATATCCGAGTTGATAATCGCCAAGAAAAGAACGAACAAGCGCGCTTCACTCTTTACGCTGATCAGCAACGCAGGCAAAGACATCGCATTGCGAAAGGGAGCTTTGAAATTCTGGATAAGAACCAAAAATCCCCGGACCCTTCTCCACCAAAACCCGGTTATTCGATAGCGTTCTCCCGACCTTCCGTGCAAGAAGGCAAGAGCATCCGAAGCAACATCAAAGCTCCTCGGCAGCTCAGTGGCCAACGCTTGTTTTGGCGAATCGACGGCAACGACATCACCGCCAGCG
>SLIG01000008.1 GCA_007135755.1 Cyanobium sp. | reverse complement strand
CGTTCAGGCGGTGGTCACGAGGTACTTCGACGGGCAGCGGCCGGCCAGGGCGCTGAAGTTCAGCTCTCGGGTGGCAGCTATCTACTCAGTGGGCACCGAGCGCGTCAGGCAGTGCTTGGCCGCAGCTACCGGCAGGGCCTGATGGAACGCCCGGCCCGATTCCAGGACAGGAGCGCCAGGCCCGATCCCGTGGTTGACCCCCGGGACTGGGGGCCGGCGCCCAGCGTCGAGGAGGCGATCGCCCTTCTGGAGGCGTGGGCCTCCGCCGGACCCATGCAGGGGCCGAAGCGCCCGCCCGTACAGGGGCCGCCCATGCCGCCGATCCAGGGCCCCTGTGTGCCGCCTGGCTGGCGGTAGCGATCACCCACGCGGCCGCCGGAGCGCCGCCCCCAAGCCCGACACGCACAACCACTCGACCGGCGAGCTGCCGGATCAACTGATGAACGCCACCCGCAACCGCGCCCGCGGCTTTGGCCCTCGGCAAGGCCAGCAGCAGTCCTTCACCCTCACCCCATACACGCTCAGGAATCACCCCTGGGTGGACCCTGACCCCGAGTGCGGGGTGATGCCCGGCGCCGCTGACGGCTGGTGCATCCCGGATCGCGGCCTGGCAGTTCTGTTTCACACCACCACCGCCTCCGCCGCCGCCGCGATCCTCCGCGATGGCTTCAAGGCCTCTGCCTCCGGCGTGGTGGGCGGCCACCCCTTCGCCGGGATCCCCGGCAGGCCGATGCCCGGCGGCATCTGGACATCCATCCGGCCCACCGTCCCGCACGACAGCGACACCTGGCTGCCGAGCGTCTCCGAGCACACCTGGGCTGTGCTGCAGGTGCTGACGCCGCTGCAGGTGCTGCCGGAGCGCTGCATCGCGGAGCACACCTGGCCGGTGGTCCAGTTCTGCCTGGAGCCTGCCGACGTGCTGGGGGTGTGCACGCTGCCGCCGTCTCAGATGCCACTCCTCATCCATCCCAAGACCGTCCGGCGCCTGGCCTCCTTCCGCGACGAACATCACGGCGAGAGCCCCTACCTGGATGCAATCGACGCCGCCGCAGCAATCTCCAAAGCGGGGGAGGTGGCCCATGACTGACTTCCCGCGCACCGAGCAGGAGGCCCGCCAGACGGCAATCGAAATCTGGCGAGAGGACAACCCCGACGCAACCCTCACCGACAAAGCCCAGGCCAGGTTGCACGAGCAGGCAGACAGGGAGCGACAGATCGAGCACTGGTTCGCCGCGGCCCTCCCGTGGGCCATCTCTCCAGAGTCCCCCTGCAGGGAGTGCCTGGCCGACGCCGTTTCCTTTGACCCGCCGCGCACCCCCGCCGAGTTCAGCCAGGCCCTCTATGAGCTTGGCCGCCTGGTGATTCGCCTGCGGCAGGAGGGCTTGCTCCGCCGGGATGCTGATGCCGGTGCACTTTCGTACTGCCTCGTGGAGACAGCCGATCGGCTGGCCGCCGCCTTCCACCAACAGCGGAAGGTGGCGGGATGAGCGCCCACATCGAACACCCGCTGCCGGCGGAGCTGCGGCACTACACCAGGCCCCCCGAACTGCACATCCTGCGCCAGGGCGCCACCTGCCACTGGGTGGTGCTGATGCCCGACTGGCCGGTGGTCAACACCGCGGAGGCGTGCCTCGCCTACATCGAGTGGCTGCGTGCCCGCTTCGGCCCCGATGCCGCCCCTGCGCCGGAACTGGGCGCCTGGCCGCCTGTCGGGATGGAGGCCTCCGCCCGCAAGACGCTGGCGCTGCTGCTGGCGGAGGGCAAGGCCGGCAGTACCAACCAGGCGATCATCGACGCGACGGCCGCCGTGCGCCAGGCGGCCCCTGATCTCACCATGCCGCTGCCGGTGAGGCGGAACGCTGCCACAGGGGTGATTTACAGCTCCAAGGGGGTGCGGATGGTGAGGAGCGCCCGGGCGACCATCCAGAAACTGGAACGGGTGAGGCGCCAGGCGGCATCCACCACGGAGAAAGGGAACGCTGCCGTTCGGTTCCTGTACGCCAAGTGCAGCGGCCACTACGGCATGGGGGGCTGGTGTCCCGCCAGCTACCTGAGATGGCGGATCCTGCGCGTCACCCCGAAGTTCCTGTTCGTGGATCCCGAATACGACAGCCGAAACCGGAACGAGGATTGGGTCATCACGCCGTCAGGGTGTGACGGGCTGGGCCGCCAATCGACACGGATTCCGCGGGATCTGAGCCAGATCGACTACTACTGCGCTCTCCGGCTCGGCTACTGCAACCGCGGGAGCTTCAGCAGCTACACGCTCATCGAAGCTGAGCTGCCGCCGCTGACGGCCGAAGCTCCCGGCGCCATGTTCGACGGCGGTGATCCCGATGCCGCCGCCCTGGGGCTGGGAGGCAGGCCGCTCACCTTGCGGGCGGTGAAGGCTGCCTACCGGCGCCAGGCCCGTGAGGTTCACCCCGATGCCGGCGGGTCAGCCGAAGCCTTCCAGCAGCTCACCGAGGCCTACGAGCGACTCTGTAGCCGGATCGGATCGGCCGCCGCGGCCTGAACAGACCCTTTACCCACTCTTAATCATCATCACAATGGCATCACTTAACACCGTCACGCTGATTGGCCGCCTTGGGAAAGATCCCGAGGCGCGTTACTTCGAGTCCGGCAGCATGGTCTGCACATTCACCCTGGCCGTTGATGGCTGGAATCGTGAGGGCAAGGAACCGGAATCGCACTGGTTCGATGTGAAGGTCTGGGGCAAAACCGCCCAGACTGCAGCGGACTGGCTGAAGAAGGGCTCCCACCAGGTCGGCCTCTCCGGCAGGTTGGAGCAGGAGCGCTGGCAGACCCAGGCCGGCGAGAAGCGCAGCCGCATCGTGGTCGTCGCCGAGCGGCTGCAGTTGCTGGGCCGGCCGGGCCAGGGCCAGCAGGGCGGCCAGCAGCAGCCTGCCCCCGCTCAGCGGCCAGCACCGGCGTGGCAGGGGCAGGACCAGGGCTTCGGCGACGAGGAGATCCCCTTCTGATAGCCCAATCCCGACTACTCACCCCGGAGCAGGAGCGCCAGATCCTGCTGCGGATCAATGGGCCGGGACTGAGCCTGGCGGGGTGACGGCGGGCTGACCCTCGGCCTTCACCGTGACGGCAACCTGCGGCGGTTCACCTTGGGGAGCACCAGGTCCGTGCCAGGCCCACTGGCCGCCGCCGCCGGGGTTGGCGTGGAACACCCAGCCCGTCGGTGCCGGCCATGCTGGCGGTGCTGCTGGAGGCCCCCCGGTAAGCGTGGCGAGGAGGGCCTGCTGCGCCTCCCACTGGGCCCTGGCTGATTCGGTGACCTGATCCACCTGCTCCTTCAGCAGCCGCTTGAGGTGAGAGGTCCGGGCGATGTCGTGGAGCATCTGGTCATCGGTCGCCGCGGCCAGGATCGCGTCCAGGTTCAACGCCGGCCCGCCGTGTTCAGTGTGCTGACGGTCGGCCAGCTCAACCAACACGGCGAAGCGCTCCAACAACTCGCTGATGATGTCGGAGCGATCAAGGTCATAGCCCGCATCCTTGAGGCGGCTCAGCCCACGGTTGAAGGCGTTGTTCACCGCCTTGGGCAGGTGGAAGCTGCTGCCGATGAAATCGGGGTGATCCCGCTTCCGGCCGGTGGTGGCCTGGATGGCGGAGCTGAGGGTGGTCTTCCGGGGTTTGGCCATCGGCAGCAGAATCCCGAACGCAGGACACGAGGTTAACCGGCCTGGAAATCCGGCTGGCCGGCAACAGAACGAGCATTACGACAACACCACGGCGGGCCAGCTGAGCCGGCCTAGTCGTCCAGCTGGTCAGCGGCGTGCGGGAACAGCGAGGCGGCCTGCTCGCGGGTGAGCACCGGATACCGGCCTTCGAGTACATCCCAGAAAGAATCACCGCTGTAGGGGACCCAGGTGCGGCTGATGTTGTTGAAAGCCTCCTCACGCGACAGTTTGGAGTTGTGCCTGTAGAGGTAGCGAACCGAGCCGTCGCTGTTATTGATCGAGGCCCAATACTTGATCGGGTTGGCGCTTGGCGCTTGGGCTGCCATCACATCCCCAGGTGAAACTGCACCCTCCGGGATGGAGGTTCATCTTATCACGCGCGCGTGATGGCTCAACCTTCAGGAATCGGCACCAGGGCCGTGCCCTCAGGCGGGGCCGGCCAGGCATCGGCCAGGCGGTCGCGGCAGGCCTGCTCCAGCACCGCACGCTCCCAGGCCATGCCCTCCCCGGCGAAGGCGTGCTCCAGCAGCTGCCTGGCGTTGGGGAAGCCCAGCGGCGCCATGCTCCAGTCTTCGGTGTCCTGCTCCTCCACCATGGCCGCGGCGGCCTCGT
>SLIG01000132.1 GCA_007135755.1 Cyanobium sp. | reverse complement strand
TGATGCACGAGCGCAACGCTCACAACTTCCCGCTCGACCTGGCTGCCGCGGAAGCCACCCCGGTGGCGCTGAGCGCCCCGGCGATTGGCTGAGGCCAACAGCCACGGCTGAGGCCAACAGCTACGGCTGAGGCCAACAGGCACGACTGATCAGCTCCAGCGAGACGGAATCTCGGCTGCCTCCTCCCATCCGGGAGGGGGCCTTTTCATGGCTCCATGTCATGGCTCCAATCAACGGGCCATGGCGGGGCTGGGCAAGGTGCTGACGGCGGCAGCCGGTCGCACTGGCCTGCCACCGGCTCTCCTACGCTCGCCGCAACGGTTCCTTGCCATGGGCAGCAGCTTCGGCCAGCTCTTCCGCATCAGCACCTTCGGCGAGTCCCATGGCGGCGGCGTGGGTGTGATCGTGGAGGGCTGCCCGCCCCGTCTGGCCCTCGATCTGAACGCGATCCAGGCGGAACTCAACCGGCGCAAACCCGGCCAGAGCAGGATCACCACCCCCCGCAAGGAAGACGACCAGGTGGAGGTGCTCAGCGGCCTCCTCGATGGCATGACCCTGGGCACCCCCATCGCCATGCTGGTGCGCAACAGGGACCAGCGACCTGGCGACTACAAGGAGATGGCCGCGGCCTTCCGGCCCTCCCATGCCGATGCCACTTATCAGGCCAAGTACGGCATCCAGGCCCGCAGCGGCGGCGGGCGGGCCTCGGCACGCGAGACCATCGGCAGGGTGGCGGCCGGCGCCATCGCCAAGCAGCTGCTGACCAGGACCCACGGCACCGAGGTGCTGGCCTGGGTGCGGCGGATCCACACGATCGAGGCCGCCGTCGATCCCGCCGCGGTCACGCCGGAGACGATCGAGAGCACAATCGTGCGCTGCCCCGATGCCGACGCCGCGCAGCGCATGATCGAACGCATCGAGGCCATCGGCCGGGAGGGCGATTCCTGCGGCGGGGTGATCGAGTGCCTGGTGCGGCAGCCGCCGGTGGGGCTGGGCATGCCGGTGTTCGACAAGCTGGAGGCGGATCTGGCCAAGGCCGTGATGTCACTGCCGGCCACCAAGGGCTTCGAGATCGGCTCCGGCTTCGGCGGCACCCTGCTGCGGGGCAGCGAACACAACGACGCCTTCCTCCCCAGCGAGGCGGGCCGCCTGCGCACCGCCACCAACAATTCGGGCGGCATCCAGGGGGGGATCAGCAATGGCGAGCAGATCCTGATGCGGGTGGCCTTCAAGCCCACCGCCACGATCCGCAAGGAACAGCAGACCATCGACGCCGAAGGCCGCCCCACCACCCTGGCTGCCAAGGGCCGTCACGACCCCTGCGTGCTGCCGCGGGCCGTGCCGATGGTGGAGGCGATGGTGGCCCTGGTGCTGGCCGATCACCTGCTGCGCCAGCAGGGCCAGTGCAGCCTCTGGTAGGCCCTCAGGCCAGGCGCTGCACCAGCCGGGCCAGCGCCGCCCAGGCCTCGACTCCCTGGAGCCGGCCGCCGATCGCCACCGCATCCACGCCGGCGGACAGCCACGGCTCCACATCCCCCACCCCCAAACCGCCGGCGGCGATGCAGGCCGGCAAGGGGCCGAGGGGACCCTGCAGTCGCGGCCAGAAGCGTGGACCCAGCTGAACGGCAGGGAACAGTTTCACCAGCGGACAGCCCAGGCGGCGGGCCCGGTGCACCTCGCTGGGGCTGAACACCCCCGGCACCAGGGCCAGACCTTCGCTGCGGGCAGCCTGGAGCAGATCGGCATCCAGCACCGGGGACACCGCATAGGCCAGGCCCGCGGCCCGTACCCCGTCCAGCGCCGCGAGGCTGCACACCGAAGCGGCGCCCAGGCTCAGGCGCGGAAAGCGCTGCACCAGAGCGGCGGCCTGCTCAGCCCAGTGGGGGTGGCCACTCCAGGCCAGTTCCACATGGCGCAGACCGATCTGATCCAGCCGCTCCAGCTGGGTCAGCAGATCAGCCGGTTGCTCAGCACGCAGCACCACCAGCAGGGGCTGGTGGTGCAGGGCGCGACAGAGAACCTCAGCGGGATCGCTCAGACGTACTCAGCGACGCGGACGTCGCGGCGGATCAGCAGCTCCTGGAGATCTTCGGCATCCACGGTCTCCTTCTCCACCAGCATCTCGGCGAGCTCATCGAGCACGGGGCGATTGGTGCTGAGCACATCGGTGGCCCGGCGGTAGGCCTCCGCCACCAACTGCCCCACCTCCTCGTCGATGGTGGCGGCGGTGTCCTCGGAGAAGTCACGCTCGGCTGCGATGTCGCGGCCGAGAAACATGCCGCCCTGGCTGCGGCCCAGGGCCACAGGACCGAGGCGATCGCTCATGCCGAAGCGGGTGACCATCTGGCGGGCCACACGGGCCACCTGCTGCAGGTCGTTGGAGGCGCCGGTGGTGACTTCATCGTCGCCATAGACGATCTCCTCGGCCACCCGGCCACCAAGGGCCACGGCCATCTGGTTCTGCAGGTAGGCCCGGGAATAGAGACCCGACTCCATCCGCTCTTCGGACGGGGTGAAGAAGGTGAGGCCACCGGCCTGACCGCGGGGAATGATCGAGATCTTCTGCACCGGGTCGTAGTCGGGCATCAGGGCGCCCACCAGGGCATGGCCGGCCTCGTGGTAGGCCACCAGGCGCTTGCGCTTCTCGCTCATCACCCGGTCCTTCTTCTCCGGGCCGGCCATCACCCGCTCGATGGCGTCGTTGACCTCGTCCATGGAGATCTCGGTGAGCTGGCGGCGGGCCGCCAGGATCGCCGCTTCATTGAGCAGGTTGGCCAGATCGGCACCGGTGAAGCCCGGGCTGCGGCGGGCCACCTTGTCGAGATCCACGTCCTTGGCCAGGGTTTTGCCGCGGGCATGGACCTGCAGGATCTGCAGGCGGCCGTTGTAGTCAGGACGGTCGACCACCACCTGGCGATCGAAGCGGCCAGGTCGCATCAGCGCCGAATCGAGCACGTCCGGGCGGTTGGTTGCCGCCACGATGATGATGCCGGTGTTGCCCTCGAAACCGTCCATCTCCGTGAGCAGCTGGTTGAGGGTCTGCTCCCGCTCGTCGTTGCCACCACCAAGCCCCGCACCGCGCTGGCGGCCCACGGCGTCGATCTCGTCGATGAAGACGATGCAGGGAGCGTTCTTCTTGGCCTGCTCGAACAGGTCCCGCACCCGGCTGGCACCCACGCCCACGAACATCTCCACGAACTCCGAACCAGAGATTGAGAAGAAGGGCACCCCGGCCTCACCGGCCACGGCCTTGGCGAGCAGGGTCTTGCCGGTGCCGGGAGGCCCCACCAGCAGCACACCCTTGGGAATCTTGGCGCCGACGGCGGTGAAGCGGTCGGGGTTCTTGAGGAAGTCGACGACTTCAGTGAGTTCCAGCTTGGCCCCTTCGATGCCGGCCACATCGCCGAAGGTCACCTGGGTCTGGGGTTCCATCTGCACCCGGGCCTTGCTCTTGCCGAAGCTCATCGCCGGGTTGCCGCCACCGCCCTGGGCGCGGCGGAGCAGGAAGAAAAGACCACCGAGCAGCAGCAGGGGGAAGATCAGGCTGCCCACCGCCTGCTGCCAGGCCGCCGGTTCACGGCTGGGCTGAACGGCGATGTCGACATCGTGCTCGGTGAGGAGCTTGAGCAGGTCCTGGTCGGGGGCCAGGTTGACCACAGCCCGGCGGCCGTCGCTCTCCACCACCTGGGCGGTGCCGCGGTCGGGGGAAATCAGCACCCGCGTCACCTCGTTGGCCTGCACGGCCTCCACGAAGTCGCTGTAGCGCAGGGTGCGCGGTGCGCTGGCGGGACTGGGACGGTCGAGGAAGGCGGTGCCCACGGCGATCATCACGATCACCAGGAGCACGTACAGCCCCGCATTACGCCAGCGTTTCTTCACGGCACTCGCCTCAGCTGAGAATCAAGGTAAAGGAACGTTACTCGCGCCGGCCTCAGGCCGCCGCCCGCAGCACCTCCACCACGCTGCGGAAGGCGAACCACTCCGGGATCTCCTCGCCGCCGCGCAGCATCTGGCGGAACTGGGTGCCGCTGAGCTTGCGCACGTGCAGGCCCCGGGCCTTGGCGTGGTCGGCCGTCACGTAGCCCTCCTCCTCGGTGTACACGAGGTTGAGGGAGGGCACGGTCTCCATGCCCAGCTCGCCGGCGTGCTCGCGGGCGAAGTCCTGGGCGTCGTAGGGGCCGTAGAAGTCGTCGCCGCTCAGGGAGCTCTTGCAGCCAGCCATGTCGCGGCCGATGATGAAGTGGGTGCAGCCGTAGTTCTTGCGGATGATCATGTGCTGCAGCGCCTCCCGCGGGCCGGCCATGTGCATCGCATAGGGCAGGTAGGCC
>SLIG01000087.1 GCA_007135755.1 Cyanobium sp. | reverse complement strand
GGCTGGTGGTGGTCGGCCGCTGGAGCTGGGCGAACCTCACCACCGGTGAGAAGCGCCAGGCGGTGGTGTCCCGGATCCAGACCCTGCGCTCGGAATACCTCGGCTGACCGAACAAGGGGCTGACCGAGAAAAGAACGCTCACCCCGCCGCCCCGCCCCGCAGCAGGGCATCAAGGCTGGCCTGGCTCTGGTGCCAGTAGCCGCCTCCGAACAGATTGGCGTGGTTGAGCAGGTGGTAGAGGTTGTACAGCTCCTGCCGATGCCCGGCCCCGTCCGGCAGCGGCCAGGCCTCCTCATAGCCGGCGAAGAACGCGGCCGGAAAGCCACCGAACAGCCGGGCCATGGCCAGATCCACCTCCCGGTCGGCCCAGTGACAGGCCGGATCGAAGAGGGTCCCGCCACCGCTGGCCAGCAGGGCGGCGTTGCCGCTCCAGAGATCCCCGTGCACCAGCGCGGGCCGGCAGCTGTGGCTGCCCAGCAGGGCCGGCAACCCGGCCAGCAGCCGCTCAGCCCCGGCCAGGGGGCGTCCCGCCGCCGCCGCGCGCCGGAACTGGGGAGCCAGGCGGCAGGCGGCGAAGAACGTGCCCCAGTCGCTGTGCCAGGCATTGATCTGGGGGGCTGAGCCGATGAAATTGTCGGCCTCGAATCCATAGCCGCGGCTCTCGCCACCGCAGCTGCGGCGGTGCAGCTGGGCCAAGGCACCTCCCAGGGCCCGCCAGCCGTTCGCACCCTGAGCGGCGCCACCATCGAGCTCCAGCCAGGGCAGCAGCAGCACCGCCAGCGGACCCGCCAGGCCGACGGCCAGGGGCTCGGGCACGCGCAGGGGAGGGCTGGCCCAGCGTGCCAGCGCCCGCAGCCCGGTGGCCTCAGCCTCGAACATCGCCAGGGCTGAGGCCTGGTTGGTCTTGGCGAACAGCCGCTCGCCGCCATCCAGGCGCAGGCACCAGGCGCGATGGATGCAGCCACCGCTCACGGGAGCGATGGCCCGGAGGCTGAGCCCAAGCCGCTCGTCGAGCCAGGTGGCCAGCAGGTCTTGGGTGGAGGCCGTCACGGCGCGTCCGGCGCGGAGCGCTTGCCAGCATGGCGTCATGCACAGATCTGCTTGTCCAGCGCTACCGCTGCCCGGGAAGGGATGAGCGAGCTGCGCACCGGTGCCCCCCGCCACCAAGCCCCCCGCGATGTGGTGGTGGTGGGTGCGGGCATCGCCGGTCTCACGGCGGCGGCGCTGCTGGCCCGTTCGGGTCTGGCGGTGGACCTGCTGGAGGCCCACCACCAGAGCGGCGGCTGCGCCGGCACCTTCCGGCGCGGTCCCTACACCTTTGATGTGGGGGCCACCCAGGTGGCGGGGCTGGAACCGGACGGCAGCCACGCCCGCCTGTTCCGGCACCTGGGGGTGCCGCTTCCCGCTGCCACCCCCCTGGATCCCGCCTGTGTGGTGCACCTCGACGACGGCGGCGAGCCGGTGCATGTGTGGCGGGATCCCCGGCGCTGGCAGGCCGAGCGCCAGCGGCACTTCCCCGGCAGCGAACCGTTCTGGCAGCTCTGCGCCGCCCTGCACCGGGCCAACTGGCGCTTCGCCGCCGGCGATCCGGTGCTGCCGCCCCGCAGCCCCGGAGACCTGGCGCAGACGCTGCGGGCCCTGGGGCCGGCCAACCTGGCCTCAGCGCTGCTGGCTGCCTCCACCGTGGCCGATCTGCTCACCCTGTGCGGCTGCGGCGGCGACCGGCGGCTGCGGCGCTTTCTGGATCTGCAACTGCGGCTCTACTCCCAGGAACCAGCGGATCGCACCGCCGCCCTTTACGGCGCCACCGTGCTGGCCGTGGCCCAGGAGCCCCTGGGCCTCTGGCACCTCCAGGGCTCGATGCAGGCGCTCAGCGGCCAGCTGGAGCTGGCGCTGCAGCAGGCCGGAGGCCGACTGCGGCTGCGCCAGCGGCTCAGCGGGCTGCGCCGGACAGCCTCCGGCCTCTGGGAACTGGCGGTGAACCGGGGCGGCCAGGGCCCCAGCAGCACCCTGCTCGCCCGCGACGTGGTACTCGCGATCCCGCCCCAGGGCCTGCCGGACCTGCTGGGTGATGGCCTGCCCCAGGGCTACCGCCGCCGCCTGCAGGGGCTGGCCGATCCCTCCGGCGCCCTGGTGCTCTACGGGGCCGTGCCGCGGCCGGCGCTGCCGGCCGCCGTGCCCCATCACCTGCAGTTCGACGGCACCAGCCCGGGCTCCCTGTTCGTGTCGGTGAGCGAGGAGGGTGACGGCCGGGCGCCGGCGGGCCAGGCCACGGTGATCGCCAGCGTGTTCACGCCAGCCCGGCCCTGGTTCGCCCTCGAAGCCAGCGCCTACGACGCCGCCAAGGCCGAAGCCCTGCGCGCGATCCAGGCCGGACTGGAGCGCGGCCTGGGCCTGCCGCGCGGGGCCTGGCTGCATGCTGAGCTGGCCACCCCGCGGGGCTTTGCCCGCTGGACCAGCCGGCCCTTCGGCTTCGTGGGGGGCCTGGGGCAGCGGCCACGTAATTTCGGTCCCTTCGGCCTGGCCAGCCGCACCCCCCTGAGGGGTCTGTGGCTCTGCGGCGATGCCATCTACCCCGGGGAGGGCACGGCGGGTGTGAGCCTCTCGGCCCTGACCGCGAGCCGCCAGCTGCTGGCGAGCCGGGGCCTGTCCCTCGAGCTGGAGCCCTGATCCTGGAGCCCTGATCAGGGCTCCCCTGCCCCGCTGATCCGGCCCCTCAGAGAAACTCCGGCCGCAGGTCACGGCAGTGGCGCAGCTCTCCCTCCAGGCCCTCCCAGTCGGCCGCCGCCAGTCGCTGCTCCAGCTGCTCGAGGCAGTGCCTATAGCCCGTCAGGGCCTCGGCCAACGCCTCCCGGTTCCAGCGGGCCATCAGCACCCCGAGCTCCGGGTTGCCCCCGCCCACCCGCGTGGTGTCGGCGAAGCCGCTGGATGCCAGGGCGCGGGTCAGCCGGTGCAGGTCCCACTCCTGCGGGCTGCCGGCGGCCCCCTGCTCAGCGGCCAGCAGCAGGGCCGCGCTGGTGAGCACCGGCAGATGGGAAATCAGCGCCACCGCCCGGTCGTGAGCGGCGGCATCACAGGTGAGCCAGCGGGCCCCCACCGCCACGGCCAGGGCCTGAACGGCCGCCAGGTCCCGACCATCCCCCCCGGCCTCCGGCGTGGCCACCCAGGGCCGGCCCCGGAACAGATCGGCGCGGCCGGCCTCCACCCCCGCCTCGGCACTGCCGGCCATCGGGTGGCTGGCCACAAAACGCGGATGCAGGCCGCGCCAACGCCGCAGCACCGGTCCCTTCACCGAGCCCACGTCGGTGACCACCGCCTCGGCGGGCAGGGCGGCCACCAGGGCGGGGGAGGGATCCAGCAAACGGTCGAGGGGCAGGGCCAGCACCACCAGCCGGCAGCCGGCCAGCACCGCGGCGTCGGTGTCCACCACCTGGGCCAGGCCGCGCTGCCGGGCCCGCTCGGCCGTGCTGGCACGGTGCACCAAGGCCCGCACCTGATGGCCGCAGCGCTGCAGATCGAGCCCCAGGGAGCCGCCGATCAGACCCAGGCCCACCAGGCCGATCGGACCCTGCAGGGCCGCCGCCGCTGGCGGGGCGGCGACGGCGGAGGGGGAAGTTGTCATCACGACTGCAGTGCCCTGGGGCCAGCTTCCTACGATTCCGGCTCACCGGCTGACAGCGGATGCTCGAAGCCCGCGCCCACCACCAGCTCAAGGCCCTGCTGCAGCGCGAGGGCAGCGAGCGCTGGCCCCACCATCTCACCCTCAGCCGCCTGGTGGGCCGGAGCCTGCGCCGCCGCGACCACACCCTGGTGCGGCTTGCTCCGGGCACCGATCCGAGCTGGCTGATCAGCCTGCTGGTGCCCCTGGCCCTCAGCGACAGCCGCCTGGCGGTCGTGGTGAGCGCGCCCCTGCGCCAGCGGCTGCTGCAGCTGGAGCTGCCGCGGTTGCTCGCCGCCGACCCGCGGCTGGCCCTGCCCTGTCTGGAGGGGGAGGACCCGGGGGAAGCGAGGGTGTGGCTGCTCAGCCACCACCAGCTCGTGGCCGCCTGGCGGCGGGGCGCTCTTGGAGACCGCCAGCTGGTGCTCCCCGAAGCCGAACAGCTCGATGGACAGTTCCGGGAGGCGCTGGCAATCCGGCTGGAGCCAGCCCACTGGGACCAGTTGCAGCGTGCCCAACCGAGCGCCGCCGCTGCCGTGCTGGAGCTCCACGCCAGGCTCAGCCGGCGGGTGCTGGCCAATCCACCCAGCCCCAGCGGGCTGGTTCCGCTGGCAGAGGAGGACGAAGCCCCCCTGCGGCAGCTGCTGGCCCTACTCGGGCCACTGCCCCAACCCTGGCCCCGCTGGCTGGCCAGCGGCAACCAGCGCTGGACCAGCTGGGCCCAGCGCGATCCCCGACTGTTGCAGTGGACCCTGCATCGCCAGCCCCTGGAGCCCCTGCCGGTGCTCGAGGGGCTGCTCGAGCAGCGCGGCGCCGTTGTGATCGGTCAGCTCAGCCCAGCCGTTCAGACAGGCGATCCGCTGGGACTCAACCCCCAGGTGAGCGTCGAGCTGGGGGATCCCCCCCTGGCCGATCCGCTGCCCCTGTTCGCCCCGCTCAGGCAGCCTCTGCCCAACAGTCCCCATTTTGGCCAGCACCTGCTGGAGCAGTGCCGCCGCCTGGTGCTGGGGCAGGGGGGGCTGACCGTGATCCTCCTCGACGACGGGGCCTTGCGGCGGGCGCTCACCAGTGGCCTGGCCGCCGAATTCGGCAGCCGGGTGGTGCAGGAGAGCACCGCCCCGGACGCCAACGGCGTGCTCTGCTGCGGCTGGAGCTGGTGGCTGGACCATCAGCAGTGCCTGCCCCTGCCCTGTCAGGTGGTGGTGGCGCTGTTGCCGATCGCCAGCCTGGAGGATCCACTCACGGCCGCCCAGGTGCAGGCCCTGCGGCGCCAGGGTCGTGACTGGTTCCGCGAGCGCCTGCTACCCGACGGCCTGACCCGCCTGCAGCTGGGGGTGGCGGGTCTGCGCCGCTCCGGGGGGCGTCTGGCCATCCTCGATGGGCGCCTGCGCGGCAGGAGCTGGGGCCGGCAGGTGCTCAGCGCCCTCGATCCCTGGCTGCCGTTGAGCCGCTTGCTGCCGCACTGATGCCCCCCGCCCTGAGCAGCCCCCGCATCGAGGCTCAGGGATGGAGGGCTCCGGAAGCGGCCCGGGGCCTGATTAGCCTTCCTCACGAGCGCGTGAGAGACCGATGGGCGAAGCCAGGCGTCGCAACAGCCAGGGCCTGCCCCCCCGGCAGAGCCGCCCCACGGCGGCGGCCGAGGTGGACAACGCCCCGCGGCTGGCGCCCTGGCTGCCACTCACCCGCAATCAGGCCGACCGCTTCGTGGCCATCACCACCCGGGGCGCCTGGATCGGCATCGCCGCCCTGGTGATCTTCTGGATCACGGTGCGCTTCATCGGTCCGGCGGCCGGCTGGTGGACCCTGGCCGACGGCTGAGCGGGAGAGCGGACTGGACCGGAACGGAGAACATCCGGTGTGGGGATCGGTATTTACACCCACGAGAATCTGAAGAAAACCTTATTGTCCAGAGATCTTCCGGCCCGCGTCCATGTTTCCCCGTCTTGCCGAGCAATACCGCTGCCTGGTTCGCGATCTGGTGCTCAGCCTCGACGCTCTGGCCCTCAGCCTCCAGAAACGCGGGCTGGCCGCCACCTGCTACACCTGTGGCGACGGGCGTGAGGGCTCCAGCGCCTCCTTTGTGGCCAACCTGGGCACCAACCACATGGTCCGCTTCCTTGTGTCCGACTTCGGCATCAGTTGGGTGGAATCCCGCGACGGCCACGAACTGGTGAAGCTCGAAGGTGCTGACGCCATCCAGGAGCTGCAGCGCGTCGCCCAGGTGCTGCAGGAGCCCGGCCCGGCCCCAGTTGAGGCTGGGGCGGGCAACAGCGGCGTGGTGATCCAGGCCAGGCGCCGCTCCTGAAGCTCCTCCCGGTCGTCAGCCGGCGGCTGGGGCCGGCAGCTCAGCCGAGCGGGCCGCGGCCGCCAGGGGCTTCATGGAGTTGGACGTCACTTCGGACCCTTCCGTGAGCTTCTGGCGGGTCAGGCGCTCCACCTCGGCGCACTGGTCGGGGTTCTGCTCCAGCCAGGTGATGGTGTTGTCCCGTCCCTGGCCGATATTGTCGCCGTCGTAGCTGTACCAGGCCCCCTTGCGCACCACCACGCCGGTTTCCTCGGCCAGGTCGAGCAGACAGCCCAGCGTGCTGATGCCGCGGCCGAAGAGGATGTCGAACTCAGCGATGCGGAAAGGAGGCGCCACCTTGTTCTTGGCCACCTTCACCTTGGCGCGGATGCCGTATTCCTCGGTGCCACGCTTGAGCGTCTGAATGCGGCGGATATCCAGACGCACCGAGGCGTAGAACTTCAGGGCGTTGCCACCGGTGGTGGTTTCCGGGTTGCCGTAGGTGACGCCGATCTTCTGGCGAAGCTGGTTGAGGAAGATCACCGTGCACCCTGATTTGCCGATGTTGCCGGTGATCTTGCGCATCGCCTGACTCATCAGACGGGCCTGGCTGCCCACCGCCAGATCCCCCATCTCCCCCTCAATCTCCGCCCGTGGCGTGAGGGCGGCCACCGAGTCGACCACGACGATGTCGACGGCGGCTGAGCGCACCAGCTGGTCGACGATCTCCAGGGCCATCTCACCGGTGTCGGGCTGGGAGACGAGCAGGTTCTCGATGTCGACCCCGAGGGCCGCGGCGTACACCGGATCGAGGGCATGCTCGGCGTCCACGAAGGCGGCGACGCCGCCCCGGCGCTGCACCTCGGCAATGGCATGCAGGGTGAGGGTGGTCTTGCCCGAGCTCTCGGGGCCGTAGACCTCCACCACCCGGCCCTTGGGGTAGCCCCCGCCCAGGGCCAGATCGAGGGTGAGGGCGCCGGTTGAGATGGTCTCCACACGCATGCGGGAGGCGTCCCCCAGGCGCATGATCGAACCCTTGCCGAAGTTGCGCTCGATCTGGTTGAGCACCAGGCCCAGGGCTTTCTCGCGCTCAGCCGCGGCCCGGGCATCGGCGCCGTTGCCGGCAGCGGCCGAGGAAGCTCCAGGGGCACTGGCTGCGTTACCGGTGGGGGCCATGGCGGAGTGGGGGGGAGTGTGGCGGAGGGGCAAACGGGGGTCGCTGGAGCTGGCGACCTTCAGGTCAGCGGACTTCAGGTCAGCGGGCTTCAAATCGGGGGGCATGGGGATGGCGCGATGGAACAGACCGCGAGGTGATCCTGCCGGGGCCATGGAGGCCGGCCCGGAGCTCGCGATTCCAACAAGCCAGTGCCACCGAAGGGGCGCCCGCGTCTCAGCGGCGCTTAGTACACACGTACTTTATCCCGATCCCGGCCAGCGCGCCAGGGGCTGCGCAAACTGCGCCGGCTCCAGCCAGGCAATCCCCTCCGGCAGGTTCTCGGCGTCGCCGGGGGCCAGGTACCCCCAGCTCACCAGGAAGCACCGCACGGCCTCGAGCTGTGGCCGGGCGCGCACCTGCTCCAGGGTCGGCCGCCGGTCCTCCAGAAACCACAGCGGCCGGCCCTCGGCCAGCAGGCGCTCCAGCACATCGGGCTTGCTGCCCTGCTCATGGCCGTAGACGCAGCGCGGCTCCAGCTCCGCCGCCTCCAGGATCCGGCGGGCGAAGGCAGCCCCCTTGGTGGTGAGCACCAGCCACTCACCGTGCTCGCCGGGCAGTCGGCGCAGCCGCTCCACCACGCCGGGGAAGAAGCGATGCAGCGCCAGCCAGCCCGGGAGGTCGCGGGCCATGGCCTGCCGGCGCACCTCTTCCAGGGCCGCCTGGAGCTGCTGGGAGCCCCAGCCCCAGCGCTGGAGCGCCTGGGGCAGGGCGTGGTGGTAGGCGGCCAGCAGGGCCTGCAGATCCAGATCGGGGCGCGACAGTTCCGCCGCCATCAGCACCATCTCCCAGCCCTGGTGCATCAGGGGACGCAGACGGGCAAAGCCGGGGGGCGCCTGCTCGGGCAGCACCAGGCCGGGCCACAGCTCCAGGGCGGCGCGACGGGCCGACCACCAGTACTCGGGCATGCCATCCACGAGCACGCCATCGAAATCGCACACCAGCAGTGGTGTGTCGGACATGGAGCGGAGGCGGTAAAAACTGGGCCGCTAGGATTCGAACCTAGGAATGGCGGGACCAAAACCCGCTGCCTTACCACTTGGCGACGGCCCAACGCAGACACGCAGGAGAGGACACGCGGGATAGGGTTCCAGCGGCCACTCCAGCACCGGCAGCGCCGTGTGCCTAGTCAGTTACCCACAGCGCCCTGCCCTTCGTCAACGGCCCCCGGCCGAGCCTTGCCTCCAGGCTCCGGTGCTCAGGCCGGAAACACCCGCAGGCGCTGCTCCTCACCCCGTCCGAACACCGCTGTGCGCAGCCGGTAGCGGGCGGCCAGTTCGGCCTGCATGCGGCGGATCTCCTCGCTGCGGGGCAGCAGCTCCACCGGCTGGCCGGTGGCCAGCACCACCTGCTCCACGGCCAGCCGGCACTCCTCCATGGCGCCGTGGGGATCATCCCCGGCCACAGGCTCAGGGGTCGGCGAGGCGCCGCCGCGGTGGCGCTCCAGCAACCGCTCGAGGGCGCGCTGCAGCTGGGGCAACGCCGTGCTCTTGATCACCAGGATCGGCAACCCCAGCTCCCGGGCCCGGCGCCGCACCTGGGGGTCACGGCCCAGCTGCTGGCGCACACTCAGCACCACATCGGCCGCGTCGAGTTCTGCCACCACCTGGGCCGGCAGGCAACGGGCGCGCACCACCTGCTCCAGCAGGCGAGAGGGGATGCCGGCCCCGTACACCCGCAGGGGAGTGGGCGGCCGGGCCGCACCCGGGGGCACTGCCGGCACGGTTGTGAACGGCTCCAGGGCCGCAGGAGAGGCCATGCCCCCTGGCACGGCCAGGGGATGGGCGGCGGGCCGCGGCCGCACGGGCCCGGCACCGCCAGCGACGACCCGGCTGCCGGCCGGGGCGGCGGGGGGGCGGTCGTGCTGAATGTGCACGCGCCCGTCCTCGCCCAGTTCCCGCACCTGAGGCCGGGCAGCCTGGCCGCGCAGCAGGGCGTCCACCGTCGCGGCCACGTCGGTGTGCACCAGCCAGCGTCCCCGGCTGTGCATCTCCACGGCCAGGGGGAAGGTGGGCTCGGCGGCCCGCTCCAGCACCGTCTTCTGGGTGCGGCGTCGACGGGCCTCCTCATCTCCCAGCGTCACCGACTGGATGCCACCCACCAGATCACTGAGGGTGGGGTTCTTGATCAGGTTGTCGAGAGCATTGCCGTGGGCGGTGGCCACCAGCACCACCCCCCGCTCGGCGATGGTGCGGGCCGCCAGGGCCTCGAGCTCGGTGCCGATCTCATCGATCACGATGACCTCGGGCATGTGGTTCTCCACCGCCTCGATCATCACCTGGTGCTGCAGCTCCGGCCGGGCGACCTGCATGCGCCTGGCGCGGCCGATGGCGGGATGGGGAATGTCGCCGTCGCCGGCGATCTCATTGCTGGTGTCGATCACCACCACCCGCTTGCCCAGCTCATCGGCAAGCACGCGGGCGATCTCGCGCAGGGCGGTGGTCTTGCCCACCCCGGGCCGGCCCATCAGCAGCAGCGAGCGGCCGGCATCGAGCAGGTCGCGCACCATGGCCACGGTGCCGAACACGGCCCGGCCCACCCGGCAGGTGAGCCCCACGATCTCGCCGCTGCGGTTGCGGATGGCGCTGATGCGGTGCAGGGTGCGCTCGATGCCGGCCCGGTTGTCGCCGCCGAAGGCGCCCAGCCGCTCCACCACCGCAGCCAGGTCACCGCGCTCAATGGGTCGCTCCCCCAGTTCCACCACCCGGCCGGGGTAACGGGCTTCAGGCACCCGCCCCAGATCGAGCACCACCTCCAGCAGCTGCTCGCGCTGCGGTCCACCGGCCAGTGCCGCCGACACCGCAGCCGGAAGAACCGCGAGCAGCCGATCGAGATCGTCGGTGATGCCCTGGGGTGACTGCTGCGTGGACACCGGGGTAGCCCCTGGCTGGATCAGGTCCGTTCTAGCCAGGGCCGCAGCAGCGACCGGGCCAGCTCGAGAGCCTGGCGAAGCAGTTCGGGGTCGTGGCGCAACGCCACCCCCCGGCTCTGGGCCTGCAGCAGCAACGGCTGCAGCAGTCGGCGCGCCACCCCGCCGAAGGCCACGCCAGCGCAGGCCCGGGCCAGGGCCGGCGTGGCTTCCAGCAGCGGCAGGCTGCGGCCATTGGTGCCCCCGGCCAGTTGCAGAGGCCCTGGCGGCATGGCCTGCCGACGCCGGGCCAGCAGGGCCACCGCCGCCCGGGCGGTGCCATCGCCCACATCGCCGCTCATCGGCCTCCCGTCCAGCTGCCAGAGAGGGCGCAGGCCCCGGGCGCGCAGGGAGTCAAAGCGCTGCCAGAGCTCCGCCACCGGCACCTCCGCAGCGGCGCTCACAGCCACCCGCCGCAGCGACAGCCCGCTGGCCAGCAGTTGATCGAGGCGCCACTCAAACGCCTGCTGGCGGCCGGGGCTGGTGTGCAACTCCACAGCCTCCGGCCTGAGGGCGGCCAGCAGGGGAGCCACTGCTTCCGGTGCCAGCACCCGTGCACGCTCCTCGATCAATCCCAG
Organism: Cyanobium sp.; assembly: GCA_007135755.1. GTDB lineage: Bacteria > Cyanobacteriota > Cyanobacteriia > PCC-6307 > Cyanobiaceae > NIES-981. The sequence goes on along the minus strand of SLIG01000087.1, from coordinate 30,975 downwards.
CGGACAGGCGGGCAGGCAGCGCCCGCAGCCATAGCAGCGCTCCGCCAGCACCCCCGGAGCCCCGGTGGCCCGCTCGCCGATGGCGAGGGCCGGACAGACCCGCTCACAGGGCCTCGGACAGCGGGGGGGGCAGCGGCGGGGATCGAACCAGGCCTTGCGGAAATGGGGGTCCTGGCCGTCGCTGAGGCTCACCATGAGCCAGGGCCGCGCCGCGCCATGGGCTTCCGCCCAGCTGATCCCCCGCCGCGCCGCCGCCACCACCGCCCCGTCAGCGGCCACATCGAGGCAGTGGGCCCCGGCAAGGGCATAGAGGCCGGCCAGGTCTTCGATCGCCGCCAGATCCTGATTGCTGGCACCGGCGATCCACTTCACCCAGCGCCCCCTGGCCAGGGCGACCTCAGGGGACAGCGCAGCAGGGGGCAGCCCAGCGGCCGGACTGCGGCGGGACGGGATCAAACCAGCTCGCGAAGGGGCTGCCAGCGCAGCGACCGGGCGCCCCCCAGTTCCACCACCACCTTCAACCTCGGCTCGCGGCTGGTCAGATCAACCAGCGAGGCCAGCTCAGCAGAGGAGAGCACCTGACCCTCCAGCAGCCAGAGCAGCACCGGCTGATTGCCCTCCAGCAGGGCGCCGAGCTGGGGCATCACCCGGTAGGTCTCGCCGACGGCGGCACCGCGGCCCACGCTCTGGTGCCCCAGGTGGGGGGGACGCACCCCGTGCAACTGGAACAGGAAGGCCTCCGGATCCCCCAGGCCCCGGGCCGAGGTGAGCTGGGCGCGATAGCCAGCGGCCCGCAGGCGCCGCATCAGCCGGGTTTCAGCGCCGCCTTCGAGGGGTGCATACAGGGCCAGGGCGCCGGCCCGCTCGAGCTCCTGGCGAAATCCCTTGCCGGAGAGCAGCAGCGGCATCGTAGGCGTGCGTGTTGGCTGGGGGGAGTCTGACAGCCCCCCTGAAGATGCAGCGGCCAGTCCTTTGGCTCGGGCGTGGGGAGCGGCACCCCATGGGTTACATTTGTTCGCTGTGCCAGACATCTGTGCCCGTCCGCTAGCCGGGCCTCCAGATCCTGTCACCAGATCACCAGTGGTGGTGATCTTCTCCGGCCATACGGTTCGAGCCTGCGCTCGTCCGTCGGGAAACTGCCTGAACGCGCCGCACCAGCGGTCCGGTCCAGACAAGTCCCAGCCGCCGCTGAACGGGTCCTGATCCGTCTCGCTAGCACCCTGGATTGTCCATCGGGTCTGTTTGATCAGTCCCATGGGGCCCGGGGCCCAGCCCGACCGTCACGACTGCTGCAGCTCTCCGGCTTCCCCCGGAGCCCGGATGCGTCCGGGATTCGGGAACCACCCGATGTCCAGCTGGCGCTTCACCTCCCTCCCATGTCCATCGGCATTCTTGGGAAGAAACTGGGCATGTCCCAGTTCTTCGACGACGAGGGCAGGTCCATCCCGGTCACCTTGATCGAGGCTGGTCCCTGCCGTGTCACCCAGCTCAAATCCAACGGCACCGACGGCTACACCGCCGTGCAGCTCGGCTTCGGCGAGGTGCGCGAGAAGCTTGTCAACAAGCCCGCCCGGGGCCACCTGGCCAAATCGGGTGACGATCTCCTGCGCCACTTCAAGGAATACCGCGTCGAGAGCCTCGATGGGCTCGAACTCGGCGCTGCCGTCACCGTGGACAGCTTCGAGCCCGGTCAGAAGGTTGATGTGAGCGGCGACAGCATGGGCCGGGGCTTCTCCGGCTATCAGAAGCGCCACGGCTTCAGCCGCGGCCCGATGAGCCACGGCTCCAAGAACCACCGGCTGCCTGGCTCCACCGGGGCCGGCACCACCCCCGGCCGGATCTACCCCGGCAAGCGCATGGCCGGCCGCTACGGCGGCAAGCAGACCACCACCCGCGGCCTGACGGTGCTCAAGGTGGATGCGGAGCGCAACCTGCTGGTGGTCAAGGGCTCGGTGCCCGGCAAGCCCGGCACCCTGCTCAACATCCGCCCGGCCAACCGGGTGGGCGCCAAGAGCGGCAATTGAGGAGCGAACCCATGGCTACATGTGACATCCGCGACTGGCAGGGCAAGACGGCCGGCAAGGCCGACCTCAACCTCCGCGTCGCCAAGGACAGCACCGCCGCCGATCTGCTGCAGCGGGCCGTGGTGCGGCAGCTGGCCAATGCCCGCCAGGGCACGGCCAGCACCCTCACCCGGGCCGAGGTGGCCGGTGGTGGCCGCAAGCCCTACAAGCAGAAGGGCACAGGGCGCGCCCGCCAGGGCTCGATCCGTACCCCCCTGCGCCCCGGCGGCGGCGTCATCTTCGGCCCCAAGCCTCGCGACTACAGCCTGGCGATGAACCGCAAGGAGCGCCGCCTGGCCCTGCGCACGGCGCTGATGAGCCGCGTCGACGCCATCACGGTGGTGAAGGACTTCGGTGACGCCCTGGAGACCCCCAAGACCAGGGAGATCACCGCGGCTCTGGCCCGACTCGGCATCGAAGCCGGCGCCAAGGTGCTGCTGGTGCTCGACCGTCCCAGTGAGGTGGTGCGCCGTTCGGTGCGCAACCTGGCGACGGTGAAGCTGATCGCCGCTGATCAGCTCAACGTGTTCGACCTGCTGCATGCCAGCCATCTGCTGGTGGGCGAGCAGGCTCTCGCGAAGATTCAGGAGGTCTACGGCGATGACTGAGCGTTTTGCAGGCCGTCTCGCGGATGTCATCCGTCGGCCACTGATCACCGAGAAGGCCACCCAGGCCATCGAACTCAACCAGTACACCTTCGAGGTGGACCACCGGGCCGCCAAGCCCGACATCAAGGCCGCCGTCGAAGAGCTCTTCGACGTCAAGGTGGTGGGCGTCAGCACCATGAATCCCCCCCGCCGCACCCGGCGTGTCGGCCGCTTCGCCGGCAAGCGCGCCCAGGTGAAGAAGGCCGTGGTGCGCCTGGCGGACGGCGACGCCATCCAGCTGTTCCCGGAGTCCTGAGGGTCTGACATCACATGGCAATCCGTAACTACCGCCCCACCACTCCAGGCACCCGCACCCGGGTGGCCAGCAACTTCGCTGAGATCACCGGTCGCGATCGCGTCAAGGGTCTGGTGGTGGCCAAGCACCGCCGCAAGGGCCGCAACAACCGCGGTGTGATCACCTGCCGCCACCGCGGCGGCGGCCACAAGCGCCTCTACCGCGTGGTCGACTTCCGCCGTGACAAGCACGGCGTGGTGGCCAAGGTGGCCGCCATCCACTACGACCCCCACCGCAACGCGCGGCTGGCCCTGCTCTTCTATGCCGACGGCGAGAAGCGCTACATCCTCGCTCCGGCGGGTGTGGAGATCGGTCAGCAGCTGGTGGCCGGGCCCGAGGCCCCGATCGAAACGGGCAATGCCCTGCCGCTTTCGGCCATCCCCCTCGGCTCCAGCGTTCACAACGTGGAGCTCTATGCCGGTCGCGGCGGCCAGATGGTGCGCACCGCCGGCGCCAGCGCCCAGGTGATGGCCAAGGAGGGCGACTACGTGGCCCTCAAGCTGCCGTCCACCGAGGTGCGCCTGGTGCGCCGCGAGTGCTACGCCACCCTCGGGGCGGTGGGCAACGCCGAAGTGCGCAACACCAGTCTCGGCAAAGCCGGCCGCAAGCGCTGGCTCGGCCGCCGGCCGGAGGTGCGCGGCTCGGTGATGAACCCCTGCGACCACCCCCACGGTGGCGGTGAGGGACGTGCCCCCATCGGCCGCTCCGGCCCGGTCACCCCCTGGGGCAAGCCGGCCCTGGGCCTCAAGACCCGCAAGCGGAACAAGCCCAGCAACCGTTTCGTGCTGCGCAAACGTCGCCGCACCTCCAAGCGGAGCCGTGGCGGACGCGATTCCTGATGACCCACACCGCTCTGCTCACCGCCTGATCCGCCATGGGACGTTCACTCAAAAAAGGTCCATTTGTTGCCGACAGCCTGCTGCGCAAGGTTGAGAAGCAGAATGCCGCCGACGACAAGTCGGTGATCAAGACCTGGTCAAGGGCTTCCACCATCCTGCCGATGATGATCGGCCACACGATCGCCGTGCACAACGGACGCTCGCATGTGCCGGTCTACGTGACCGAGCAGATGGTGGGCCACAAACTGGGGGAATTTGCCCCCACGCGCACCTTCAAAGGCCACATCAAAGACAAAAAAGGAGGTCGCTAAGTCATGGCCAACACCACCCCCAGCCAGGCCGTGGCCCATGGCCGCTTCATCCGTGGCTCCGCTTCCAAGGTGCGACGGGTGCTCGATCAGATCCGCGGCCGCAGCTACCGCGACGCGCTGATCCTGCTCGAGTTCATGCCCTACCGCTCCACGGGCCCGATCACCAAGGTGCTGCGCAGCGCCGTGGCCAACGCCGAGCACAACCTCGGCCTCGATCCGGCCACGTTGGTGATCAGTCAGGCCCATGCCGACATGGGTCCGTCCCTGAAGCGCTTCCGACCCCGCGCCCAGGGTCGCGCCTACGCGATCAAGAAACAGACCTGCCACATCAGCATTGCTGTGGCTCCCACCACCTGAACCCCGAGGACACCGACCGATGGGACACAAGATCCATCCAACCGGCCTGCGCCTGGGGATCACCCAGGACCACCGCTCACGCTGGTACGCCCCAAGCAAGACCTACCCCGCCCTCCTGCAGGGGGACGACCGCATCCGCAAGTTCATCCACAAGAAATACGGCTCCGCCGGCATTTCCGACGTGCTGATCGCCCGCAAGGCCGACCAGCTCGAAGTGGAGCTCAAGACCGCCCGGCCCGGGGTTCTGGTGGGCCGCCAGGGCAGCGGCATCGAAGAACTGCGGGCGGGCATCCAGTCGACCGTGGGTGACGCCCAGCGCCAGGTGCGCATCAATGTGGTGGAGGTGGAGCGGGTTGACGCCGACGCCTTCCTGCTGGCCGAGTACATCGCCCAGCAGCTGGAGAAGCGCGTCGCCTTCCGCCGGGTGATCCGGATGGCCGTACAGCGGGCCCAACGGGCCGGCGTGCTGGGTCTGAAGATCCAGGTGAGCGGCCGCCTCAACGGCGCCGAGATCGCCCGCACCGAGTGGACCCGCGAGGGACGGGTGCCCCTGCACACCCTGCGGGCCGACATCGACTACGCCACCCGCGTGGCCAGCACCACCTACGGGGTGCTGGGCATCAAGGTGTGGGTGTTCAAGGGTGAGGTGCTGCCTGGTCAGCAGGATCAGCCGCCGATCGGTGCCGCCCCCCGTCGCCGGGCCAGCCGGCAGCCCCAACAGTTTGAAGACCGCTCCAACCGGGAGTGATCAGGAGGCCTGAACCATGCTGAGTCCACGACGCGTCAAATTCCGCAAGCAACAGCGAGGCCGCATGCGCGGCATCGCCACCCGCGGCAACACCATCGCCTTCGGGCAATACGCCCTCCAGGCCCAGGAGTGCGGCTGGATCACCTCGCGCCAGATCGAGGCCTCCCGCCGTGCCATGACCCGCTACGTCAAGCGCGGCGGCAAGATCTGGATCCGGATCTTCCCCGACAAGCCCGTCACCATGCGCCCCGCCGAAACCCGCATGGGTTCAGGCAAGGGCAACCCGGAGTTCTGGGTGGCGGTGATCAAGCCGGGGCGGATCCTGTTCGAGATGGGGGGGGCTGACATCACCCCCGCCATCGCCCAGGAAGCCATGCGCCTGGCGCAGTACAAGCTCCCTGTGAAGACCAAGTTCGTCACCCTGGCCGACCAGGAGGCCGCCGCTGCGGCAGCCGCCGCCGAGGCCAATGGCTCAGAGGCTGTCGAGCCCGCTCCCGAGCCCGCCGTTTCCCAGCAGTCCTGACCATGGCCCGTCCCGAGATCACCGATGTGCGCCAGCTCGCCGACAGCGAGCTCGACGAACGCATCAACGCCACCCGGCGTGAGCTGTTCGATCTGCGCTTCCAGCAGGCGATCCGCCGGCTGGAACAGCCCCACCGCTTCAAGGCGGCCCGCATCAAGCTGGCCCACCTGCTGACGGTGCGTAACGAGCGTCAACGCACCGGCAGCACCGCTGCCGCCTCGACGCCAATCGCCTCCTGATTCCCCCCATTAGTCCCATGGCAACCAAGGAACGGGTCGGCACCGTCGTCAGCGACAAGATGGACAAGACGGTGGTGGTCGCGGTGGAGAACCGCTTCCCCCATCCCATCTACAAGAAGACGGTGAGCCGCACCAAGCGCTACAAGGCGCACGACGAGACCAACGGCTGCAAGGTCGGCGATCGGGTTCGGATCACCGAAACCCGCCCCCTCAGCCGCACCAAACGCTGGACCGTTGCCGAGGTGCTCACCAGCACCCCCGTCACCTGAGGAGGAACTCACCATGATTCAACAGGAAACCTTCCTCAACGTCGCTGACAACAGCGGCGCCAAGCGCATCCAGTGCATCCGTGTGCTGGGCAGCAACCGACGCTATGCCCACGTGGGCGACGTGATCGTGGCCGCCGTCAAGGACGCGATGCCCAACATGGGCGTCAAGAAGTCCGATGTGGTGAAGGCCGTGGTGGTGCGCACCCGCGCCACCCTGCGCCGCGAAACCGGCAATGCCATCCGCTTCGACGACAACGCGGCCGTGATTCTCGGTACCGAGAACAACCCCAAGGGCACCCGCGTGTTCGGGCCGGTGGCCCGGGAATTGCGGGAGCGCAACTTCACCAAGATCGTGTCCCTCGCCCCGGAGGTGATCTGAGATGGCAACCGCAACCCCCAAGGCCAAACCCGCCGTGCGCACCAAGCTGCGCATCAAGAAAGGCGACACCGTGCAGGTGATCGCCGGCAAGGACAAGGGCAAGACCGGTGAGGTGCTGCGCACCCTGCCCTACGAAAACCGCGTCGTGGTGCAGGGGATCAACCTGCGCACGCGCCACGTCAAGCCCACCCAGGAGGGCGAGACCGGTCGCATCGTCACCGAAGAGGCCTCCCTGCATGCCTCCAACGTGATGCTCTACTCCACCACCAAACAGGTGGTCTCCCGGGTGGAGATCGTGGTCGACAAGGACGGCAACAAGAAGCGCCGTCTCAAGAAGACCGGAGAACTGCTGGATTGATGGCCCACCCGGCCGTCTCCCCAGCCTCCCCCCGCATCGCTCCTGTCCCCTGAGTTCCGTCCGCCTTCTGACCCAGACCAGAAGCGCACCCCCCTTCCCCCGTCATGTCCCTGAAACAGCGCTACCGGGAGACGATTCAGCCCAAACTCCTCAAGGATCTGAATCTCTCCAACGTCCACGAGGTCCCCAAGGTGGTGAAAGTCACCGTCAACCGGGGTCTTGGTGAAGCGGCGCAGAACGCCAAGGCCCTCGAGGCTTCGATCACCGAACTCGCCACCATCACCGGTCAGAAGGTGGTGGTGACCCGGGCCAAGAAGGCGATCGCCGGTTTCAAGATCCGCCAGGGCATGCCGATCGGGGTGGCCGTCACCCTGCGCGGTGAGCGCATGTACGCCTTCCTGGAGCGCCTGATCAACCTCGCTCTGCCCCGCATCCGCGACTTCCGCGGTGTGAGCCCCAAGAGCTTCGATGGACGCGGCAACTACACCCTGGGAATCCGGGAGCAGATCATCTTCCCTGAAATCTCCTTCGACAAGATCGATGCGATCCGTGGCATGGACGTCACGATCGTGACCACCGCCCGTAACGACGAAGAGGGCCGGGCCCTCCTCCGCGAGATGGGAATGCCGTTCCGCAGCAACTGAGCCCTCTTCGGACCTGATCCATGGCCAATCACGACCCCATTTCCGACATGCTCACCCGCATCCGCAATGCGAGTGAGAAGCGGCACGAAACCACCAGCATCCCGGCCTCCCGGCTGCTGCGCAGCATCGCCGATGTGCTTCAGCAGGAGGGCTTCATCTCCGGCATCAGCGAGGAAGGCGAGGGCATCAGCCGCAAGCTGGTGCTGGAGCTGAAATACAGCGGCAAGCACCGCCAGCCCACGATCCGCTCCGTGCAACGGGTGAGCAAGCCCGGCCTGCGCATCTACAAGAACACCCGCCAGCTGCCGAAGGTGCTCGGCGGCCTCGGCGTGGCGATCATCTCCACCTCCAAGGGAGTGATGAGCGACCGCGACGCCCGCAAGCAGCGCGTGGGCGGCGAAGTGCTGTGCTACGTCTACTGATCAGGAGAACTAGTCATGTCACGTATCGGTAAAGCACCCATCCCCGTTCCCGACAAGGTGAGCGTCAGCCTCCAGGGCCTCGACGTCACCGTCAAGGGCCCCAAAGGGGAACTCAGGCGCACCCTGCCCGAGGGGGTGACCGTCAGCCAGGAGGGCACCACCCTGGTGGTGGCGCCGGCCGGCACCAGCCGCCGCTGCCGCGAGCGCCACGGCCTCTGCCGCACCCTGGTGGCCAACATGGTGGAAGGAGTCAGCCAGGGCTTCAGCCGCAAGCTCGAGATCACCGGCGTGGGGTACCGGGCCGCCGTGCAGGGGAAGAAGCTGGTGGTGAGCGCCGGCTACAGCCACCCGGTGGAGCTCATTCCCCCCGAGGGCATCAGCTTCGCGGTGGAAGGCAACACCACCGTGGTGGTGTCAGGCGCCAACAAGGAATTGGTGGGCAACGAGGCTGCCAAGGTGCGCGCCATCCGCCCGCCCGAGCCCTACAAGGGCAAGGGCATCAAGTACGAGGGCGAGCGGATCCTGCGCAAGGCCGGTAAGACCGGCAAGAAATGAGGTCTGCCTGAGCGCTTCTACTCTGTATTTCCATGTCTTCCCTTTCCCGCAAACAGCAGACCCAGAAACGCCATCGCCGGCTGCGTCGCCATCTGGGCGGCACCGCCGAGCGTCCCCGTCTGGCCGTCTTCCGCTCCAACAATCACATCTACGCCCAGGTGATCGACGACGACGCCCAGAGCACCCTCTGCTCGGCCTCCACCGTCGACAAGCAGCTGCGCTCCAGCCTCAAGGCTTCCGGCGGCTGCGATGCGTCGCTGGCGGTGGGCCAGCTGGTGGCCCAGCGCGCCCTCGCCAAGGGCATCTCCCAGGTGGTCTTCGATCGCGGCGGCAACCTGTACCACGGCCGGGTCAAGGCCCTGGCTGATGCCGCCCGGGAAGCGGGCCTTCAGTTCTGATCCCTGCTCTCACCATGACCGAAACCAACGACCAAGTTCAGACCAGCAACGTGCCGGCGGCAGCCGATGTGCCCGCGGCAGCCGCTGGCCAGCAGGAGCGGCGCGGACGCAGCGAAGGGCGTGGCGGCGATCGCCGGGGCGGCCGCGGCCGCGATGGCCGCCGGGGCCAGGAGCGTGACTCCGAGTGGCAGGAGCGGGTGGTGCAGATCCGCCGTGTCTCCAAGACGGTAAAAGGCGGCAAGAAGATGAGCTTCCGGGCCATCGTTGTCGTGGGCAACGAAAAGGGCCAGGTGGGTGTCGGGGTCGGCAAGGCCGGCGATGTGATCGGCGCCGTGCGCAAGGGTGTGGCCGATGGCAAGAAGCACCTCGTGAAGGTGCCCCTCACCCGCCACAGCTCCATTCCCACCCTCAGCAATGGCCGCGACGGTGCCGCCAGCGTGCTGATCCGCCCCGCCGCACCGGGCACCGGTGTGATCGCCGGCGGTTCGATCCGCACGGTGCTTGAGCTGGCCGGCATCAAGAACGTCCTGGCCAAGCGTCTGGGCTCCAAGACCCCCCTCAACAACGCCCGCGCCGCCATCGACGCCCTGGGCCTGTTGCGCACCCACAAGGAGACCGCCCAGGAACGTGGCATCTCCCTCGAGCAGATCTATTCCTGAGCCCTCGCCATGAGCACCACTCTTCAGTCGCTGACCACCAAACCCGGAGCCCGGAGGCGCAAGCTGCGCAAGGGCCGCGGCATCGCCGCCGGCCAGGGCGCCAGCTGCGGTTTCGGCATGCGCGGCCAGAAGTCCCGCTCCGGCCGCCCCACCCGCCCCGGCTTTGAAGGCGGCCAGATGCCGCTCTACCGCCGCATCCCCAAGCTCAAGCACTTCGAGCTGGTGAATCCCAAGCACTTCACCGTGCTCAACGTGGGCAAGCTGGCCGAGTGCGCGGCCGGCAGCACCGTGTCTCTGGAATCGCTTGTCGAGGCCGGCATCGTCACCAGCCCCAAGCATCCCCTCAAGATCCTGGGCGACGGCGACCTGGGCGTGAAGCTCACGGTGCAGGCCGCTGGTTTCACAGCCAGCGCCCGCAGCAAGATCGAGGCCGCCGGCGGCAGCTGCGAACTGGTCTGAGCGTGCCCTCCCAGCCGGGCCTCAACGCCTGACGCCCTAGGGTCTGAGCCGTCCGACCGGGTACCCGGCGGGCGGCTTTTTGCCACCTGGCCAGCCCACGCCCCCCAAGTCCTCCTCCTTCGCCTCCTTCTCCCTCGCCCCTTTCTCCCTCGCCCCTGTCACCATGCTTGTCAGTCGGGGTCGCAATCCCAGTGCCGCCGAAATCCTCGGCCAGCTGATCCAGTCCAAGGGACTGCGCGACCGGGTGCTCACGACCCTCGGCCTGCTGCTGCTGGTGCGTCTGGGGATCTACATTCCCGTGCCCGGCATCGACCGGGTGGCCTTTCAGGAGTTCCTGGCCCGCGGCGGCCAGCTGATCGGCTTTCTGGACATCTTCACCGGTGGCGGTCTGTCGACCCTGGGCGTCTTCGCCCTGGGGATCCTTCCGTTCATCAACGCCTCGATCATCATCCAGCTGCTCACGGCGGCCATCCCTCAGCTGGAGGAGCTGCAAAAGAACGAGGGCGAGGCCGGCCGCCGCAAGATCGCCCAGATCACCCGCTACGTGGCTTTGGGCTGGGGGATCCTGCAGAGCATCGTGTTCGCCCTGATCCTGCGCCAGTACGCCACCCAGGGCTTGTCGGAGCCGGTGTTTGTGATCCAGACCGCCCTGGCCCTGGTCACTGGTTCGATGGTGGTGATGTGGATCAGCGAGGTGATCACCGAACGGGGCATCGGCCAGGGGGCCTCACTGGTGATCTTCGTGAACATCGTGGCCACCCTTCCCAGGGCCCTGGGGTCCACCATCGAGCTGGCCCAGAGTGGTGACCGGGCCACCGTGGGCGGCATCGTGGTACTGGTGCTGGTGTTCCTGGTGACGATCGTGGGCATCATCTTCGTGCAGGAGGGCAACCGCCGCATTCCGATCGTGAGCGCCAAGCGCCAGGTGGGCGGGTCCGGGGTCCTGGCTGCGCGCCAGAGCTACCTGCCCCTAAAGCTCAACGCCGGCGGGGTGATGCCGATCATCTTCGCTTCGGCTGTTGTGTTTCTGCCGCTCACCATCGCCAACCTCACCGGTGCTCCCTGGCTGATCCAGCTGGCCGGCTACCTCAACCCCGCCAGCAGCACCCCCTGGCTCTACGCCCTGTTGTTCTTTGGCCTGATCTGCGGTTTTTCCTTCTTCTACGCCTCGCTCACGGTCAACCCCGTGGACATCGCCAGCAACCTCAAGCGGGGCGGGGTGGCGATCCCCGGGGTGCGGCCCGGATCCGCCACCGCCACCTACCTCAGTGGCGTTCAGAACCGGCTCACCCTGCTGGGCGGCCTGTTCCTGGGCGCCGTGGCGATCATTCCCTCCGCCGTGGAGGGCGCCACCCAGGTGCGCACCTTCCAGGGCCTGGGAGCCACCTCCCTGCTGATCCTGGTCGGTGTGGCCATCGACACGGCCAAGCAGGTGCAGACCTACGTGATCTCCCAGCGCTACGAGGGCATGGTGCGCCAGTGATCCGGCAAGGTCAGCGCCCCACACTGCCCCCTCCACCCACCGCCTGTTTCCGGCATCCCCCACGATGAAGAACCGACTCCTGTTCCTCGGTCCCCCCGGGGCCGGCAAGGGCACCCAGGCCGAGCGTCTGGCCAGCGCGCAAGGCCTGCTCCACCTCTCCACCGGGGATCTGCTGCGAGCCGAAGTGGCCGCTGGCAGCGCCCTGGGCCAGGAGGCCGAAGCGGTGATGGCCCGCGGCGAGCTGGTGAGCGATGCGCTGGTGCTCGCCATCGTGCGCCAGCGGCTGGAAGGCCAGAGCGCGGGGGACGGCTGGCTTCTGGATGGGTTCCCGCGCAACCTGGCCCAGGCCGAGGCCCTGGCGTCGCTGCTCGCGGAACTGGGCCAGCCGATCGAGCTGGTGGTGCTGCTGGAGCTCGACGACGCCGTGCTGATCCAGCGGCTGCTGAGCCGTGGCCGTGCCGACGACAACGAAGCGGTGATCCGCCACCGGCTGGAGGTCTACCGCGAGCAGACCGCGCCCCTGATTCGCTACTACCGGGAGCGGGACCTGCTCCAGCCGGTGGAGGCGGAGGGCAGCGTGGAGCAGATCGGCGAGCGCATCAGCGCCCTGCTGGGGTGAGCCAACCCCTCCGGAGCTGGGCAGGAGGGGTTGACCTCTGTGATAGGTTGTCGGTTTGCAAATTTGGAGAGCACACCGCCATGAAGGTGCGTGCCTCAGTCAAGAAGATGTGCGAGAAGTGCCGGGTGATCCGTCGCCACGGCCGGGTGATGGTGATCTGCACCAATCCCAAGCACAAGCAGCGCCAAGGCTGAGAGCCCTGGTGCACGGCCGCCAGCGGCCACCCCTGCTCACCTCTGTGGTGAGCGTTTTCTGCCCTTCATTTGTTTGCCCGTGGCTCGGATTGCCGGCGTCGATATCCCCCGCGACAAGCGGGTTGAGATTGCCCTGACCTATGTGTATGGGGTCGGTCTGACCCGCGCCCAGAAAATTCTCGCCAAAGCCGGCGTGAACCCCGACACGCGGGTGAAGGACCTCAGCGATGCCGACGTGCAGAAGCTGCGCGGTGCCGCCGACAGCTTCACCCTCGAGGGTGACCTGCGCCGCCAGGAGGGCATGGCCCTCAAACGGCTGCAGGACATCGGCTGCCTGCGCGGCCGTCGTCACCGCCTCGGGCTGCCGGTGCGTGGCCAGCGCACACGCACCAACGCCCGCACCCGTCGCGGCGCCCGCAAGACCGTGGCGGGCAAGAAGAAGTAAGCCCCCGGCCCCGGTCACCGGGGCCCCCCCTGGGCTCTGCCGGCCTCCCCGATACCGGGGCCTCCAGGCCGCCCACTGTCCTCCCCGTTGGGTCCCTTCAGCTGGCCTCAACCCGGAACGCCAGTGGGCACCACCGCGCCGTCACCAGAGCCCCTGTTCCACCTGATCACCTCCCTGCCCTAGCAGGCTCCCTCCCATGGCCAAGCCTCCCCAGAAGTCCGGTCCCAAGAAGGCCAAGCGCAACGTTCCCAACGGCGTGGCCCACATCCAGAGCACCTTCAACAACACGATCGTGTCGATCACCGACACGGCCGGTGAAGTGATCGCCTGGAGCTCAGCCGGCGCCAGTGGCTTCAAGGGAGCCCGCAAGGGCACCCCCTTCGCCGCCCAGACAGCCGCTGAAGCTGCGGCCCGCCGGGCCCTCGACCAGGGCATGCGCCAGATCGAGGTGCTGGTGCGTGGTCCCGGTTCCGGCCGGGAAACCGCGATTCGTGCCCTGCAGGTGGCCGGCCTTGAAATCACCCTGATCCGCGACGTCACGCCGCTGCCCCACAACGGCTGCCGCCGCGCCAAGCGTCGTCGCGTCTGATCCGAGCCGCCCCCTGCCCCTTCCCGGGACGACCTCCAACCCTCCGAGCCTTCAGCCGTGCTGCACTACCAAATTGACCGGATTGAGCATCAGGTCGACGACGACCGCTCGCAGACCGGGGTGTTCCTGATCGGCCCGCTCGACCGCGGGCAGGCCACCACCCTTGGCAATGCCCTGCGCCGGGTGCTGATCGGCGCCCTCGAGGGCAGTGCCATCACCGCAGTGCGCATCGCCGGCGTCAACCACGAGTACGCCACCATCCCAGGCGTGCGCGAGGACGTGCTCGACATCCTCCTGAACTGCAAGCAGATCGCCGTCAACAGCCGCAGCCGCGAGTTGGAGATCGGCCGCCTGGTGGCCACAGGCCCGGCCACCGTCACCGCTGCCGATCTGCAGTTCTCCTCCCAGGTGCAGGTGATCGATCCCACCCGCCTGATCGCCACAGTGGCCGATGGCCACAGCCTGGAACTGGAGGTGCACGTGGAGCGCGGTGTCGGCTACCGGCCCGTCGACCGCCACAGCGAAGACACCAGCGCGATCGATCTGCTCCAGATCGATGCCGTCTTCAAACCCGTCCAGCGCGTGAACTACACGGTGGACGAAACCGCGGTGGGTGAGGGCGGCTCCGCCCGCGAACGGCTGCGGCTGGAGATCGAAACCGACGGCAGCCTCAGCCCCGACGACGCCATGGCCCAGGCGGCCAACCAGCTGATCGCCCTGTTCCAGCCCCTGGCGAGCCTCACCGCCGAAGAGGAGCCCGGCCAGGAGCCGGAGCCTTCCGCCGAGGCCCAGATTCCCCTGGAAGAGCTCAACCTTTCGGTGCGCGCCTACAACTGCCTCAAACGCGCCCAGGTGAACTCCGTGAGTGACCTGATGGGCTTCAGCTACGAAGATCTGCTGGAGATCAAGAACTTCGGCTCCAAGTCGGCCGATGAGGTGATCGAAGCGCTCGAGCGCATCGGCATCACCCTGCCCCAGAGCCGCACCAGCGCCTGATCGGCGGCCTTCGACCCCCTCCCGACCCAAGCACAATGCGACACCAATGCCGAGTCCCCCAGCTGGGACGTCCCGCCGACCAACGCAAGGCCATGCTGCGCGGCCTCACCACGCAGCTGATCCGCGAAGGGCGGGTGACCACCACCAAGGCCCGTGCCAAGGCCCTGCGGGATGAGGCCGAGCGCATGATCACCCTGGCCAAGGACGGCAGCCTCGCCGCTCGCCGCCGCGCCATCGGCTACATCTACGACAAGCAGCTCGTTCACGCCCTGTTTGACAAGGCCCAGGAGCGCTACGGCGACCGCAGCGGTGGCTACACCCGCATCCTGCGCACCGTGCCGCGCCGGGGGGACAACGCTGAGATGGCGATCATCGAACTGGTCTGAACCGTCCCCTGCGCCGCATCGCTCTCTGCCTGCAGTACGACGGCAGCGCCTTCCACGGCTGGCAGCGGCAGCGCAATGCCCACAGCGTGCAGGCCACGCTGGAAGACGCGCTGGCCAGTCTCGACCCCCTGGGCCCGGGGCGCTGCATGGCCGCGGGACGCACCGATAACGGGGTTCACGCCGCCGCCCAGGTGGTGCACTTCGATTGCGCCGGACCGATCCCAGCCCAGCGCTGGGCCAAGGCCCTCAACGGCCGGCTGCCCCAGACGCTGCGCGTGCGCGCCGCCGCTTCGGTACCGCCCCAGTGGCACGCCTGCTTTTCGGCCTGCTATCGGCGCTACCGCTACACCATCTACAACGGAGCGCGGCCCAATCTGTTTCTGGCACCCTGGAGCTGGCACCGCTATCAGGTGACGATCGACGCTGCCGCCATGGCCGCAGCGCTGGCACCGATGCTGGGCGAGCACGACTTCGCGGCCTTTCAGCGCTCCGGCAGCCGCCGGCGTCACAGCCGCACCTGCCTGCAGGATGCCCAGGTGGAGCGCCAGGGGGATCTGATCACCGTGGAGTTGCAGGCCAGCGGCTTCCTCTACGGCATGGTGCGACTGCTGATGGGGCAGCTGCTGGCCCTGGGGGAGGGCCGGCTGGCCCCGGCGGCCTTTGAACAGCACTGGCGCCAGGGCCAGCGGGCGGCAGTGAAGGAGGCTGCTCCGCCCCAGGGGCTGTGCCTGCTGCGCGTGGGCTATCCCCAGCCGGTGTTTCCAGACGCCGCCTGGTACGATTGCCAACCGCGGTTTCGGCTGGATCTCTGCGATCCGCCGCCCTGCAGCCCCAACCAGCGAGCCGCAGACCCGATCGGGTCAGGCGGTAGGTTGAGGCCACTGTGAGCCATGCAGCTCAGACCCCTACGGCCTGCCGGTGCCCGACCAGGCGCTATGAACAAAACTCCCCTCCCCTCCACCGATTCGATCGACCGCCAGTGGTACCTGGTGGACGCCGCGGATCAGACTCTCGGCCGTCTGGCCAGCGAAGTGGCCTCGGTGCTGCGCGGCAAAACCAAGCCCTGCTACACCCCCCATCTCGACACCGGTGACTTCGTCGTCGTGATCAACGCCGAGCGCATCCGGGTGAGCGGCAACAAGCCCACCCAGAAGCTCTACCGGCGTCACTCCGGTCGTCCCGGGGGCATGAAGACCGAAACCTTCGCCCACCTGCAGGCCCGGATCCCCGAGCGGATCGTGGAGAAGGCCATCAAGGGCATGCTCCCCCACAACGCCCTGGGCCGCCAGCTGTTCCGCAAGCTGAAGGTGTACAAGGGCAGCGAGCATCCCCACGCCGCCCAGAATCCCCAGCCTCTCGCCCTCGATCCCGCCACCACCGCCCAATGAGCTCCTCCAACGTCGTCTACTGGGGTACCGGCCGCCGCAAGACCGCCGTCGCCCGCGTGCGGGTGGTGCCGGGCAGCGGCTCGGTGACCATCAACGGACGCCCCGGCGATAACTACCTCAACTACAACCCGGTTTACCTGGCCGCCGTCAAAGCTCCCCTGCAGACCCTGGGTCTGGAAGGCGAGTACGACCTGCTGGTGAACGTGCGCGGCGGCGGCCTGACCGGCCAGGCCGATGCCATCAAGCAGGGAGCGGCACGGGCTCTCTGCGACCTGTCCCCCGACAACCGTGGGCCCCTCAAGACCGAAGGCCATCTGAGCCGCGATCCGCGCGCCAAGGAGCGCCGCAAGTACGGTCTGAAGAAAGCCCGCAAAGCCCCCCAGTTCTCCAAGCGCTGATCATGCCCAAGGCCGATATCCATCCCACCTGGTATCCCGACGCCAAGGTGATCTGCAATGGGGAGGTGGTGATGACCACCGGCTCCACCCAGCCCGAGATCCACGTCGACGTGTGGAGTGGCAATCACCCCTTCTACACCGGTACCCAGAAGATCCTCGACACCGAGGGCCGGGTGGACCGCTTCATGCGCAAGTACGGCATGGCCGGTGCCAGCACCAACGCCGCCGCTGAGGCCAACGCCACCGAGGCCAACGCCGGCGACGGGACTGCCGCCGAGCCCGAGGCCTGAAGGTCACCTCCTGAGCAACCCCGACCCGGGGGCTGCCAACGGCCGGATGCCATCGGGTATCCGGCTTTGTGCTGATCAGCCGCGGCGCTCGCTGCCAGGATCCCGCCATGGACCTTTCCCTGCTCCACGAGCGCCTGGAGACCGCCCACCGCACCTTTGCGGCCCTGGAGCGGCAACTGGCCGACCCCGATGTGGCCTCCAATCCGGCCGAGCTCCAGCGGATCGCCCGCGAGCGCTCCCGGCTGGAACCGCTGGTGCTCGACCAGCAGCGCCTTCTGCAACTGGAGCAGGAGCACCGCGAGGCCGGTGAGCTGCTGCGGGAGCAACGCAACGATCCGGCCATGGCGGCCCTCGCCAGCGAAGAACTGGTCGCGCTGGATCAGCAGATGGCGGCCCTGCGGCAGCGGCTCACCCTCGCCCTGCTACCTAGCGATCCCCGCGACGCGCGCAGCGTGATGCTGGAGATCCGCGCCGGGGCAGGGGGTGATGAGGCGGCGATCTGGGCCGGCGACCTGGCGCGGATGTATGAGCGCTTCGCCCAGAGCAGCGGCTGGCGGGTGGATCCGGTGAGCGCCTCGGAGGCCGAGCTGGGGGGCTACAGGGAACTGATCCTGGCCGTTCGCGGCGAGGGCGTGTTCAGCCAGCTGAAGTTCGAGGCCGGCGTCCATCGGGTGCAGCGGGTGCCGGCCACCGAATCCCAGGGCCGGGTGCACACCTCCACCGCCACGGTGGCGGTGATGCCCGAGGCCGATCCGGTGGAGGTGCGGATCGAGCCCGGCGATCTGGAGATCAGCACCGCCCGCTCCGGCGGGGCCGGAGGCCAGAACGTCAACAAGGTGGAAACGGCCGTGGACCTGTTCCACCGGCCCAGCGGCATCCGCATCTTCTGCACCCAGCAGCGCTCCCAGCTGCAGAACCGGGAGCTGGCCCTGGAGATCCTGCGGGCCAAGCTCTATGAACGTGAGCTGGCCGAGGCCAATGCCCAGGAACGCTCCGCCCGCCTGGCCCAGGTTGGCAGCGGCGACCGCAGCGAGAAGATCCGCACGTACAACTACAAGGACAACCGGGTGACCGATCACCGGCTGGGCCGCAATTTCACCCTCGAGCCCGTGCTCAACGGCGACCTGGGGGACCTGATCGCGGCCTGCATCGCCGCGGACCAGGCCCGGCAACTGGAGGAACTGGCCGCCTCCGCCGCCAGCTCCTCCTAGGCCGCAAGCGCCAGGACCCTGCGTTAGGCCACCAGGCGGAGTCCGCCGCTGCTGTCGCCGTCCACCACCTCCAGGCCGATCACGTACTTGGCCCACTCCCGGTGCTGCCCGGCACGCACCAGCCGGCTGGCCTCGAATCCCGGGCCGCTGAGGGGCCGGTGGGGGCGCCGCGCCAGAGCCATCCCCGCCTCCCTGGGGGTGCGGTTGCCCTTGCGCACGTTGCAGGGCAGGCAGGCGGTGGTCACGTTCTCCCAGCTGTCGATGCCGCCGCGGCTGCGCGGCAGGATGTGGTCGATCGAGAGCCGCTCCCCGCTGTAGCCGCAGTACTGACAACGATGCCCATCACGATGGAACAGGTTGCGGCGGGTGAGCGGCATGGGCTTGTAGGGCACCCGCACGAACTGGCGCAGACGGATCACAGTGGGCAGCAGCAGGTCGTCGCGGATCACCCGGGCCTGGTCATGCTCGAGGCCCTCGGCCTTGCCCTTGAGCAGCATCACCATGGCCCGTCGCCAGCTGGTGATGTTGAGGGGTTCATAGGAGGCATTGAGGACGAGAACGTGCCCCATCGCCACAACCAACATTCTCAGAATGCTAACGAAGCTGATCCCTGGGGTCGGTGTCGTCCACGACCGGGCATGCCGCCGGAACGCCCTGCCCCATGACCCTTCCCTCACCACGAGAGCTGGTCACCCTGCTGGATGGCGAGCTGCGGGGAGTGCCGGCGGAGCAGCCCCTGCGCGCGGTGGCCATCGACTCACGCCGGGTGCTGCCGGGCGATCTGTTCGTTGCCCTGGGGGGCCGCCACTGCGACGGCCACGACTTCGTGGAGGCGGCCGAAGCCGCCGGGGCGTCGCTGGTGGTGCTGCGGCGGGACCGCTGCCCCGACTCAGGCCCGGGTCGGCCGGGCTGTGCCCGCCTGCTGGTGAGCGATCCGCTGCTGGCCCTGCAGCGGATCGCCGCCTGGTACCGCCGCACCCACATCCGCAAGGTGGTGGCGATCACCGGCAGCAACGGCAAGACGGTGGTCAAGGCCGCCCTCACCGCTCTGCTGGCCGGCCGCTTCCGTGTGGCCGCCAGCCCCGGCAGCTGGAACAGCCAGGTGGGCGTGCCCCTGGCGGTGCTCACGGCTCCGCCCGGCACCGAACTGGGGATCTTCGAGGCCGGAATCTCGGCCCCGGGCGAGATGGAGCGCCTGGCAGCGATCCTGACACCCGACCACGGCGTGCTGGTGAACGTGGGCCTGGCCCACCTGGGCAGCTTCGGCAGCCGCGAGGTGACGGCACGCGAGAAGATGCGCCTGTTCCAGAACATGGACGAGCTGGGCTGGGTGATCGCCCCGGATGACCCGCTGGTGAACGCCCAGCCGCTTCCCTGCCCCCGCATCCACCCCGGCTCCGGACCACCGCGGCTGCTGGGCCAGAGCCCCCAGGGCAGCGGGATGCTGCTGCACCTCGATCTGGGCGGCAGCCAGGCCCAGGTGTCGGTACACACCCGCTCCCAGCCCCTCATCGAGGACCTGCTGATCGCCATGACCGCCGCCCAGCGGCTGGGGGTTCCCGCCGAGGAGATGGTGGCGGTGCTGCAGGACTACACGTTCGGTCCCACCCGCATGGAGACCTGGCGGACTCCGGAGGGCATCACGATTGTCAACGACACCGCCAGCGACGATCCGCTCTCGGTGCACACCGCCATGGCCACGGTGGCCTCCTCCCCGGAAGGCGGCCGGCGCCTGTTCGTGTTCGGTGGGATGGCGGATCTGGGCTCCGGCGAACAGCGGGAACACGAGCTGATCGGGCGGATGGCGGCCGAGCGGGGCTTCGCGGAGCTGCTGCTGCTGCCCCATCCTGCCCGCACCCACACCGCCGCGGCCTGGAATGCGCGCCATCCCGGCCGTGCGGCCCGGGAACTGGGCGACACCGCTGCCCTGCGCGACACGATCCGGCAGCTCGCCGAACCCGGAGACACCGTGCTGCTCAAGGGTGCCGCCCGCCAGGAGCTGAGCAGTGCGGCCCGGGCGATCTGGGAATCGATGGCGCCGCGCCGCCTGCTGGTGGATCTCGACGCCATCCGCGACAACGTCGCCCGCTTCCGCGCCCTCTGCGGCCCCGGGGTGGCGATGCTGGCGGTGCTCAAGGCCTGGGCCTACGGCACCGAGCTGCCCCGGCTGGCGACGGCGCTGCAGGACAGCGGCATCGACTGGATCGGCGTCTCCGCCGCCGACGAGGGTGCCGCCATCCGCCGGGCCGGCGTGCACCGGCCGGTGCTGGTGATGCTGATGGACACCGATGAGGTGGACAAGGCGGTGCGCTGGCGGCTGACGCCGGTGGTCTATTCCCTACCGTTTGCCCGCACCCTGGTGGCAACACTGCAGGCGATGGGCGCCCGCCTGGATGTCCACCTCGAGATCGACACGGGCATGGGTCGCCTCGGCGTGGCCCCGGAGGAGGCGCTGGCCGCCGCCCGGCTGCTGCGCGACTCCGGCGTCGTGACCGTGAGCGGCGTGATGACGCATCTGGCGAGCGCCGATGATCCCGCCGCCGATGGCGACACCACCGCTCAGCTGCGGAGGTTTGACCCGGTGGTGGACGAGCTGCGCCGGGAACTGGGCACGCCCCTGCTGGTGCACGCGGCCGCCACCTCCGGCGCCGTACGCTTCCCCGACTCCCGTTATGACATGGTGCGGGTGGGCCTGGGCCTGTTCGGCCTGCATCCCTCGCCGGCCGTGGCCGGCGCGATCGAGCTGGAGCTGGCGGTGGCGTTCATCAGCCGCCTGGTGCAGGTGCGCCACTGCAGCAAGGGCCAGCGCATCGGCTACAACGGCACCTATCAGGTGATCGCCCAACGCCAGCGCATCGGCATCGTGGCCGCTGGCTACAACGACGGCGTGCCCTGGCGGTTCGGCAACCGTGGCGAGGTGGTGATGCAGGGTAAGCGCCTGGCGGTGCTGGGCCGTGTGTCGATGGACTCGATGGCGATCGATTTGGACCCACTGCCGCATGCGGCAGTGGGTGATGAGGTGCTGATCTTCGGGGCCCACGAGGGCCAGGTGCTCCGCCCGGAGCAGGCGGCCATCCAGGCAGGCACCATCCCCTACGACCTGCTGGTGCAGGTCGACGGCCGGCGCGTGCAGCGCATCTTCCGGGGGGGCTGAGGCGGCAGCCATCGGAGAGCCGGACGGACCGGTGCGTTCAGGTAAGCTCCTGAAGCCGCTGGAGAGGTGGCTGAGCGGTTGAAAGCGGCTCCCTGCTAAGGAGTTACAGGAGGCAACTTCTGTCGAGGGTTCGAATCCCTCCCTCTCCGTTGTTCCTCACCCACGACCCCTCACCCAACCCTGCAGGCGGCACTGAGCCTGCGGGAGATCTCGGGCAGCAGGGTGGTGTCGGCCGCGCAGGCCTCACCCTCACTGAACACCACCAGCACGAAGGGGTTGTGATCCTCCGCCTCGACGTAGGCGGCATCGTGGCGGGCCTGGCTCATCCAGCCGGCCTTGCTCCACAGCAGGGATCCCGGCGGCAGGCCCTCACCGAGAAACCCATCCACCTGGTTTTCCGGATCGGCCGCCCGCAGGCCGGGATCGAGACTGCGGTCCAGCAGGGCCTGCATCCGCCCGCAGGCCGGCGGCGACACCAGAGCCGAGGCCATCACGGCCTCCAGCATCCGGGCCGTGGCCTCACTGCTGAGGCGGTTGCGGTTCTCCAGGCTGGCGCCGTAGAACTCGAGCTCGCGGCCGAAGGGCCCGTCGCCCCAGGTCTTCTGGCAGGCGTTCACGCCCTCCAGTTCAGGCCAGCCCAGTCCGGCCAGCCAGCGGTTCACCAGCTGGCGCTGCTCGATCCAGCCGACCATCGCCGCCGCCGGCAGCGCCGGACCGCTGGTGGTGCCGCTGAGCAGATCCACCACCAGCCCGGTGGCGTCGTTGCTGGAGTCCTGAATCATCGCCGCCAGGGCGCGGCGCAGCTCAGGCTCGTCCACCAGCAGATCGTCCTGCAGCCAGGCTTCGGCGGCGATCAGATACACCAGCTTCACCACGCTGGCCGGGTAGCGCTGACGGCTGCCCGCCCAGCTCGCTCCAGTACCTGCGGCCGCTCCGGACAGCCGCGGGGAGCTCGGGTAGCGCACCCAGGTGATCGAAAGCCTCTGGCCCAGGCCGGTGCGGCCCTGCAGTTCCAGCGCCCGCACGAGATCCGCCAGGGTCTGGTCCATGGCCGGACTGGGGCTGTAGAACGCCATCACTTCCGGCAACCGTTGCGGCGAGATTAGGCATGCCCTCCCTGCCCCTCGAGTCAGTCGGCGCCACCCCCGGCCCCGGCATGCCAGGCGGCAGCGGGCCAGAGGCGGGAACGCCGGTGGCACGGGAGCTGCTGCGGCCCGGCAGCATCTGGGAACTGCAGGCAGCCCTTGATCTCCATGCCTGGCCCAGGGGCGAGGGCCTGGCCACCCAGGCCGGAGCGGGTCGGCGCCTGCAGGTGCTTGGCCCGGCAGCCGCCACCAGCGCTGCGGGGCAACGGCTGCAGGTGCGGCTGCTGGAGGATGGCTACCCAGGCTGGGTGAACCCCGAAGCCCTGCTCGGGATCGCCGTGGCCGCCAGCCGCCCCCGGCCGCGACTGTTGCAGCGCACCGCCATCCAACCGCTCCTCAGCCAGGTGCTCGGCTGGGCCCTGGAGGCGGCCGAGCGCCCCAACACCTATCTGTGGGGCGGCACCCTCGGCCCCGACTTCGACTGCTCCGGCATGGTTCAGGCCGCCTTCGCCAGCGTTGGCATCTGGCTGCCGCGGGACGCCTACCTGCAGGAGCGCTTCTGCCAGCCGGTGGCCGTGCGGCCGGGCCAGGTCCAGCTGCTGCAGCCGGGTGATCTGATCTTCTTCGGCAGCCCGCGGCGCTGCACCCACGTGGGACTGCACCTGGGCGGAGGCCGCTACCTGCACAGCTCGGGCCGGGAGCATGGCCGCAACGGCCTCGGCACCGACGACCTCAACCCCCGCAACCGGCACCCGGTGGCCCAGCACTACCGCCGCGAGCTGCGCGGCGCCGGGCGGGTGATGCGCTGCCACGACGGCAGCCCCCTGCCCGCGTAGGTTCCCCGCAACTGCCGCAGTGCTGTGGATCTCTCCGTGGTGGTGCCGCTCTACAACGAGGAACAGACCCTGCCGCTGCTGGTGCGGGACCTGCTCGATGCCCTGCGTCCGCTGGGACTGGGCTTCGAGCTGGTGCTGGTGGATGACGGTTCGGGGGATGGCACACCGGGGGTGCTGCGGCAGCTGCAGAGCGAGGTGCCCGAGCTGGTGGCGGTGCTGCTGCGCCGCAACTACGGCCAGACGGCCGCCATGGCCGCCGGCTTCGACACCAGCCGGGGGGAGGTGATCGTGACCCTCGACGGCGATCTGCAGAACGACCCTCGTGACATCCCCCTCCTGCTGCGACGCCTCGAGGAGGGATACGACCTGGTGAGCGGCTGGCGCCACCGGCGCCAGGACGCGGCACTCAGCCGCCTGCTGCCCAGCAGACTCGCCAACCGGCTGATCGGGCGCGTCACCGGCCTGCGCCTGCACGACTACGGCTGTTCCCTGAAGGCCTACCGGCGCGAGGTGGTCGCCGATCTCAACCTCTACGGCGAGCTGCATCGCTTCCTGCCCGCCCTGGCGGCGATCGAGGGCGCCAGGATCGCCGAGGTGCGGGTGAACCATCAGCCCCGCCGCTTCGGCCACAGCAACTACGGCATCGACCGCACCTACCGGGTGCTGATGGACCTGCTCACGGTGTGGTTCATGAAACGCTTCCTCACGCGCCCCATGCACGTGTTCGGCGGTGGCGGCCTGGCGGCGATGGGCGGGGGGCTGCTGATCAGCCTCTGGCTGGTGGGTGAGAAGTTGATCCTGGGCACCGACCTGGGAGATCGGCCCCTGCTGCTGATGGCCCTGATCAGCTTCCTCACCGGTGTGCAGCTGTTCTGCTTCGGCCTGCTGGCCGAGCTGCAGATGCGCACCTATCACGAAAGCCAGGGGCGACCGATCTACCGGGTGCGCGAGACGTTGCGGGGCAGCGGCGGCTGAGGGCCCGCAGTGGCGGCCGCCCGGGGGCAGCAGCGGAAGCGCTCCAGGCCCAGAGCCGCCTCCGCCACCACGCGGAGATCCACATCGCGCAGGCCGCGGCGCAGCACTGGCAGGGCATCCGGCTGACCCCAGCGGCGGGCGATAGCCATGGCCTGCTGGCGTTGCGTCCCATCCCCGCGCAGCTGCCGCTCCAGGCGAGACCTGAGCTGGGCGCGCTGGCGGACGTCGGCGCGGGGGGGCATGGAACCATCGCCCGCCCCAGCGGCCCTGGAGGCCGGAGCGTCCACCGCATCGGCCCCAGCGCCGGCAGGCCCTGCGTCGCTGGAGCCTGAATCCTGGCGCAACAGGGCAATCTGAGCCCGGTTGAGCGCGGCGATGGCACTGGCATCGGTGCTGCGCAGCAGCGCGGGTGGTGTGCGACGCCGCAGGCTCCAGGTGAGCACCAGCAGCAGGGCGGCGGCCCCGGCAACGATCGACGGACCCATGGATTGAACTTTTATGTCGCCACTGGGGCGCCCGAAAGGCGGCTCCAGCGGCGATCTTTACAGTGCCGATGGTAAGTATCGGCCCCTGTCATGTCTGGAGATTTTGCTGCCGCCTGGATGCCGTCCGTGCTGGTTCCGCTCGTGGGCATTCTCGGCGCAGCGGTAGCCATGGCCCTGCTGTTCAACGTGATCGAAGCCACCGAGTGAGGCGGCCCCTCCATCCACCCTGCACCGTCCAGCCCCCTTCCACCACCCCATGACCGTGACCCCCGTGGCCGACCCCTGCGTCGGCAATCTGGCCACCCCCGTCAACAGCAGCTACTTCAGCAAGGCGTTCCTGAACGCCCTGCCCGCCTATCGCCCCTCCCTGTCTCCCAACCGCCGGGGCCTGGAAGTGGGCATGGCCCATGGCTACCTCCTCTATGGGCCCTTCGCCTTCACCGGCCCCCTGCGCATGACCGACTACGCCGCCACCGCCGGCCTGCTGGGGGCGATCGGGCTGGTGTCGATCCTCACCGTCTGCCTCTCGATCTACGGCACGGCCGGGAGCGGCCCCAACGTGCAGCCGGCCGATGCCACCATCGACAACCCTCCCGCCGACCTGTTCACCAAGGCCGGCTGGGCCGAGTTCGCCAGCGGCTTCTGGCTTGGTGGCTGCGGCGGCGCCGCGTTTGCCTGGTTCCTGGCCAGCATTGCCCTCAACAGCCCCCTGGCCCACCTGGGCGGTGTGTGGAGCGCCGGCTGAACGGGAGGCTCCGTCAGGAGGCCTTCAGCGGCCTCTCTTGCCATTCCACTTGTTCCATTCCACTTGCAACCGTCGCCAGCCCCGCTCCGCGGGGCTTTTTTCATGGACTTGTCACACCCCTCCCTGCCCCGGCGTCAGCCCAGCCGAACCACCCAGGGCCCACGGCCAACACCGGCGGAGCAGCGCAGAACGAAGCAGCGGGCACGGGCCCTGTTGGCCAGCCTGCTACCGCTCGGGATGGCCCTCGGCGGTTGCAACGCCAGGCTCAACGAGGAACTGATGCGCCAGGGCCATCAGGCGATGGTGGAGTGCCAGCACGGTGAACGGGCCGTCACCGACGGTGACGAACTGCGCTGTGAAGACTGGGCCTACGTGCGCAGCAACTACCTGGAAGCCAGCCGAAGCCAGCCTGAGTGAGTGATCTGATGCCGGGGCTGGCGATGGGGCTGGAACTGGCCTTGGCGTTGGCTGGAGCCTGGCGCCAGACATGAAAAAAACCCCGGCTGGAGCCGGGGTTGAATGTCCCTCGAGTGGGAGCAGGAGCTGGCTGAAGATCAGCCGAACTTGCCAGCTGTTGAGGCGATCAGGAAGGCGGCGTAGGTGAGGAAGTAGCCCACGGTGAAGTGAGCCAGACCCACCACACGAGCCTGGACGATCGAGAGAGCCACGGGCTTGTCGCGCCAGCCCACCAGGTTGGCGAGCGGAGTGCGCTGGTGAGCCCAGACGATGGTCTCGATCAGTTCCTGCCAGTAGCCCCGCCAGGAGATCAGGAACATGAAGCCGGTGGCCCACACCAGGTGACCGAACAGGAACATCCAGGCCCAGACAGCCAGGTTGTTGGTGCCGGCCGGGTTGTAGCCGTTGATCAGCTGGGAGCTGTTGAGCCACAGGTAGTCACGGAACCAGCCCATGAGGTAGGTGCTGGATTCGTTGAACTGGGCCACGTTGCCCTGCCAGATGGCCAGGTGCTTCCAGTGCCAGTAGAAGGTGACCCAACCCACGGTGTTCAGGGCCCAGAACACAGCCAGGTAGAAGGCGTCCCAGGCGCTGATGTCGCAGGTGCCGCCACGGCCGGGGCCGTCGCAGGGGAAGGAGTAGCCGAAGTCCTTCTTGTCGGGCATCAGCTTCGAACCGCGGGCATCCAGGGCGCCCTTCACCAGGATCAGAGTGGTGGTGTGGAGACCAAGCGCGATGGCGTGGTGCACCAGGAAGTCACCAGGACCGATCTGGAGGAACAGGGAGTTGGTGCCCGAGTTGAGGCTCTCCAGCCAACCGGGGAGCCAGACGGCGCCGTAGTTGGGCCAGGCGGTGGAGGCGATGCTCTCGGAGTTGGAGAGCAGCACATCCATGCCGTAGAGGGCCTTGCCTGAGGAGGCCTGCACGAACTGGGCGAACACAGGTTCGATCAGGATCTGCTTCTCGGGGGTACCGAAGGCCACAACCACGTCGTTGTGGACGTAGAGGCCCAGGGTGTGGAAACCGAGGAACAGGGAGACCCAGCTCAGGTGGCTGATGATCGCTTCCTTGTGCTCGAGCATCCGGGCCAGAACGTTGTTCTTGTTGGCCTCGGGGTCGTAGTCACGGATGAAGAAGATCGCGCCGTGGGCGAAGGCACCGCACATCAGGAAGATGGCGATGTACTGGTGGTGGGTGTAGAGGGCTGCCTGGGTGGTGTAGTCCTTGGCGATGAAGGCGTAGGACGGCAGCGCATACATGTGCTGCGCCACCAGGCTCGTGACCACACCAAGGCTGGCCAGGGCCAGGCCGAGTTGGAAGTGCAGCGAGTTGTTGACGGTGTCGTACAGACCCCTGTGTCCGGCTCCGAGGGCACCGCCGAAGGGCGTTCCCTTGGGGGGATTGTGGGCCTCGAGGATCTCGCGGATCGAGTGGCCGATACCGAAATTTGTGCGGTACATGTGGCCGGCGATCACGAAGATCACGCCGATCGCCAGGTGGTGATGGGCGATGTCAGTGAGCCAGAGGGCTTCCGTTTGCGGGTGGAAACCACCCAGGAAGGTGAGGATCGCGCTGCCGGAGCCTTCGGCGGTCCCGAACACCTGGTATTGGGTGTCGGGGTTCTGGGCATAGACGCCCCAGTTGCCGGTGAAGAAGGGACCAAGGCCTGCCGGGTGCGGTGACACCGAGAGGAAGTTGTCCCAACCCACGTGCTGGCCGCGGGACTCGGGGATGGCCACGTGGACCAGGTGGCCGGTCCAGGCGATGGAGCTGAAGCCGAACAGAACCGCCAGGTGGTGGTTGAGGCGGGATTCAGCGTTCTTGAACCAGGCCAGGGAAGGCCGGAACTTTGGCTGGAGGTGGAGCCAGCCGGCAAAGAGTGCCCACGCCGAGAGGATCATCATGAAGATGGCCCCTTGGTACAGCTCGGCATTGGTGGTCATGCCGATCGTGTACCACCAGTGGTAGAGGCCCGAGTAGGCCACATTCACCGGTGAGGAGGCCCCGGCCTGGGTGAAGGCGCTGATGGCCCCTTCACCGAAGTGGGGATCCCAGATCGCGTGAGCGATGGGACGGACATTCAGCGGATCGGCGACCCACTGTTCAAAGTTGCCCTGCCAGGCGATATGGAACAGGTTGCCCGAAACCCAGAGGCCGATGACGGCCAGGTGTCCGAAGTGGGTGGAGAACAGCTTCTGGTAAAGCCGCTCCTCGGTCATGCCGTCGTGGCTCTCGAAGTCGTGAGCCGTAGCAATCCCGTACCAAATACGGCGGGTTGTCGGGTCCTGCGCCAGACCCTGGCTGAACGAAGGAAATTTCGTTGCCATTGGGAAAGGTCAGAGAGGTCAGCCGACCGCAATCATGCGGGCCAGGAAGAAGGACCAGGTGGTCGCGATACCGCCCAGTAGGTAATGGGCGACACCCACGGCACGGCCCTGAGTGATGGAGAGCGCACGGGGTTGGATGGCCGGCGCCACCTTCAGCTTGTTGTGAGCCCAGACGATGGACTCGATGAGCTCCTGCCAGTAGCCGCGGCCGCTGAACAGGAACATCAGGCTGAAGGCCCAGATGAAGTGGGAACCCAGGAACATCAGGCCATAGGCACTGGAGCTGGAGCCATAGCTGTTGATCACCTGTGCGGCCTGGGCCCACAGGAAATCACGCAGCCAGCCATTGATGGTGATGGCGCTCTGGGCGAAGTTGCCGTTGGTGATGTGCTGGACGCTGCCATCCGCGTTGACGGTGCCCCACACGTCGCTCTGCATCTTCCAGGAGAAGTGGAAGATCACGATCGACAGGGAGTTGTACATCCAGAACAGGCCCAGGAACACGTGGTCCCAGGCTGAGACCTGGCAGGTACCGCCACGGCCGGGGCCGTCGCAGGGGAAGCGGAAGCCCAGGTTCGCCTTGTCGGGAACCAGGCGAGAGCTGCGGGCATAGAGCACACCCTTCAGCAGGATCAGCACGGTGACGTGGATCGTGAAGGCGTGGATGTGGTGGACCATGAAGTCCGCCGTGCCCAGGGGAATCGGGCCCGCCGCCACCTTGCCACCCACAGCCACCACGGAGCCGTTGAACACCTCGCTCACACCCGCGAGGGCATTGGGAGCGGTGGTGCCGGCAGCAGCGGCGTGGAGACCCTGAATCCACTGCGCGAAGATGGGCTTCAGGGCAATGGCGGAGTCACTGAACATGTCCTGGGGACGACCCAGGGCACGCATGGTGTCGTTGTGGATGTAGAGGCCGAAGCTGTGGAAGCCCAGGAAGATGCACACCCAGTTGAGGTGGCTGATCAGGGCATCACGGGCCTTGAGCACGCGGTCGAGCACATTGTCGATGTGCTTGGCAGGGTCGTAGTCGCGCACCATGGCGATGGCCGAGTGGGCACCAGCGCCAACCACGAGGAAGCCGCCGATCCACATGTGGTGGGTGAACAGTGACAGCTGCGTGGGGTAGTCGATCCCGATATAGGGATAGGGCGGCATCGCATACATGTGATGCGCCACGATGATGGTGAGCGAACCGAACAGGGCCAGGTTCACACCGAGCTGGGCATGCCAGCTGGTCGTCATGAACTCGAACAGGCCATCATGCCCGTTGGGAGCTGGGAACAGCAGGGGATCGCCCTTCTGGCCTTCCAGGATCTCCTTGAGGCTGTGACCGATGCCCCAGTTGGTCCGGTACATGTGACCGGCCACGATGAACAGCACCGCAATCGCCAGATGGTGGTGGGCGATGTCGGTCATCCACAGGCTTCCGGTGACGGGGTTGAGGCCGCCCTTGAAGGTGAGGAAATCGCTGTAGGCCGCCCAGTTGCCGGTGAAGAAGGCGGAGATGCCCGCACCGAAACCGGGGTACAGCTGGGAAATGACGTCCTGATTCAGGAACTCGTGGGGGAGCGGAATATCGCCATAGGTGGCGATGGTCTGTCCGTTGATGGACAGTGGCTCACCGGCATCGATGGCATCCATCAGGGCCGTGGTGGGCAGGGACACATGCAGGAGGTGTCCCGTCCAGGACAGGGAGCCCAGACCCAGCAGGCCAGCCAGGTGGTGGTTGAGCATGGACTCAACGTTCTGGAACCACTCCAGCTTCGGGGCGGCCTTGTGATAGTGGAAGACGCCGGCGTTGAGCATCAGGCCGGCCATCACCAGGGCACCGATGGCGGTGCAGAGGAGCTGGAACTCATTGGTGAAGCCCCAGGCCCTCCAGACATGGAAGAGTCCGGAGGTGATCTGAATGCCGTTGAACCCGGCCCCCACATCACCATTGAGGATTTCCTGGCCGAAGATCGGCCAGACCACCTGAGCTGATGGCTTGACGTGCAGGGGGTCAGCCAGCCAGCCGGTGTAGTTGGAGAAGCGGGCACCGTGATAGAAGGCGCCGCTCAGCCAGATGAAGATGACGGCCAGGTGGCCGAAGTGAGCCGAGAAGATCTTGCGAGAGACCTCTTCGAGGTCGCTCGTGTGGCTGTCGAAGTCGTGAGCGTTGGCGTGGAGGTTCCAAATCCAGGTGGTGGTTTTGGGACCTTTGGCCAGGCTGCGGTCGAAATGCCCGGGCTTTTCGAAAAGCTCGAACGTGGCCGGAACGCGGTTCCGGTCGACCATGGCCTCAGCCTTTTTCCCACGCTCTGGTGGGCTGATGGTCATCGAGTGATTCCTCGAGGGACAGAGTCGAGGTGGGGGTCCCCACCCCTGGGGAGCGAGGCCTCATCCGCTGGACACCAGGAGCTGGGAACCAGGGACAACGGCAGCGCCATCGGGCCCCATGGACAGACCGGACGAGCCGGAGCATCCATGGGCTCCAGCCGCAGCGGCATCAGCAGGAAATCGCCGAAAGCGAGGAATCGCCAAGAGCAATGCACTGCCAAAACCACCGTGGAGGCTGGGGCCAGACCCCAGATAGGGGACCGCTCGGCGCAGCATAAGGGCCATGCTCAAGGGGCTCTGGGGCTCAGTAACAAAGGTTCAATACCCCCGATCTCCAGTGCAGAACAGGCCGCTCGGCGAGGGTCAGCTATATCGCCTAGCCTTCATTCTCGCCATGCAAATCACATCTTTACTGCAACTCACGGG
>SLIG01000102.1 GCA_007135755.1 Cyanobium sp. | reverse complement strand
TCAATGCCGAGCTGCCGCTGGAGTGCGATCTGCTGGTGGTGGATGAAACCTCGATGGTGGATGTGCCCCTGATGGCCTCCCTGCTGGCCGCCCTCCCGCCTCAGGCAGGGTTGCTGCTGGTGGGCGATGTCGACCAGCTGCCCTCGGTGGGGCCCGGCCAGGTGCTCGCCGATCTGATCAACAGCGGCGCACTGCCGGTGGCCCGGCTGACGGAGGTGTTCCGCCAGGCGGCCTCCAGCCGCATCATCACCACCGCCCACGCCATCAATGCCGGCACCATCCCCGATCTGCGGCCCCCACCGGCTGAGGCCACCACCGACTTCTATTTCCTGCCCGCCGAAACGCCCGAGCAGGCGGTGGCCTTGATCCTCAAGGTGGTGGGCGAACGCATCCCGGCCCGCTTTGGCCTCGATCCGATCGCCCAGGTGCAGGTGCTCTGCCCGATGGCCCGCGGTGGCTGCGGCTCAAGGTCGCTCAACATCGAGCTGCAGAACCTGCTGAACCCCGATCCACCTGAGCAGGTGGAGCGCTTTGGCTGGCGCTTTGCGCCGGCCGACAAGGTGATGCAGGTGGCCAACGACTACGAGAAGGAGGTGTTCAACGGCGATGTGGGCACCGTGGAAACGATCGACGCCGATGCCAGCGAACTGACGGTGCGTTTCGATAGCCGGGAGGTGACCTACGGCTGGGGCGAACTCGACCACCTGGTGCCGGCCTACGCCTGCACGATCCACAAGAGCCAGGGCAGCGAATACCCCGCCGTGGTGATCCCGCTGCTCACCCAGCACTACGCGATGCTGCAGCGCAACCTGGTGTACACCGGCATCACCAGAGGCAAGCAGCTGGTGGTGCTGGTGGGCCAGAAGAAGGCGTTGGCGATGGCGGTGAAGAACCACCTCGGCCGCAGGCGGTACACCAAGCTCGCCGAGTGGATGGGGTAGCGCTCAAGGAGCAAGAGACCCCCTCATCTGGACCAGCCGTGCGGCCTCCTGCACCGCCTCAATGCAGCGGTGGGCCCGGCGTTTCGCATCGTCCTGGCTGCGGGCCCGGCTGATGTAGTCCGCCATGGCCTCCGGTGTCTCGATCACCGCCAGCAGCCCCGCGACCCGGCCGCCGAGGGAGCCATCAGCCAGCAGCCGGCTCACCAGGCCCTGCTCCCAGAGCCGCTCACCCGGTGTTCCTGGCCCGAACACGTTCGTCTGCAGTACACCCAGCACGCTCCTGCGGAAGACCTCCAGCTGGCCCGGCTGGAGCTTGCGGCTGTTGGGGAGCCCTGCGGCCGCGCCGGCGGGGGCCTCCAGGCTCCAACTCAGGCCGGTGCCCGGGAGCCCCACCGTCGTGCGTGCGCGGCCCGCCCTGGCCACCGGGATGTTGAAGGAGGAGCCGCGACCGCCCACCGAGATCGAACTCATACCGCTCTTGGCGAAGTTGAAGCGCAGGGGCCCGAGGCGGGCGGAACGTCGGAAGCGAAAGCTCATCGGAATCAGCAGCCCAGCAGGACCTGCGGAAAGAGCAGCCAGAAGCCGACCATCGGCGCCCGGTCAGAGCCTCCAGGTTGCATCCGCTCCGCGGCAGACACCAACGCGATGCAGCCCGTGCATGGAACGGGTCCCGATCCACACTGCAGCAATGCCCAGGACCGCCCTGCTGCATCTGCTCCTGCTGTTGGGGTTCACGGCGCCTCTGGGGTGCGCTGCCCAGACCCACCGCGCCACGGTGCTGTCGGTGGGCGACGGCGACACCATCCGGGTGCAGCAAGACGGCCGGAAGATCACTGTGCGGCTGGCCTGTATCGACGCCCCGGAGATGGCTCAACGGCCCTATGGCACCGAAGCGCGCACCTATCTGCAGCAGCGGCTGCCAGTGGGCCACCAAGTGCGACTGGATGTGAAAACCACCGACCGCTACGGCCGCACCGTGGCTGAGGTGATCACCGGTACCAACATCAACCTGGCCATGGTGGAAGACGGCCAGGCCTTTGCCTACCGCCAGTACCTGGATCAGTGCGACAAGCGAGAGTACCTGCAGGCAGAAGAACGGGCCAGCCGCCGCCGTGTTGGCGTCTGGCAGGTGGCGGGGGGCATCACCCGGCCCTGGGACTTCCGGCGCACTCGGAGGTCAGGCCAACCATCCAGAAGAAACTCTGCCGGATCCCCTCCAGGCGGCCGCCGGTACACCTGCAGCGAGATCGGCTCCCATGCCAGAGCCCAGGAACTTTTGCGCCAGGGGCACACTTACCTCGATGGGAACAGGGATGGTGAGGCCTGCGAGAGCCTGCGGTGATTGCCCAGGTGATCCCCTTCAGGCCATGACGAAGCGGTGCCAGTGAAAATCAGTCAGGCGCCTTCCATTGACCCGTCCCGACTATGCACTAGGGTATGCGCAGTGCGATTGACAGCCATGCTCACCGGCCCCGAACTGCTCGCCAAGGTCAAGGAACTCAGCGACGCCAGCAAGTCTGAACTGGTTCGCGAGTGCGGCTATGTGAGCACCAAGAAGGACGGCAGCGATCGGTTGAACTTCACCGCCTTCTACGAAGCCCTGCTGGAAGCCAAGGGCGTAAGCCTGGGTGAACCGGGCCAGGGCCGGGGCAAAGGCGGCCGCAAGCTCAGCTACGAGACCAAGGTGCAGTTCAACGGCAACCTGCTGGTGGGCAAGGCCTACACCGCCCAGCTGGGCCTGCAGCCTGGCGATGAGTTCGAGATCAAGCTCGGCCGCAAACAGATCAAGCTGATGCCCATCGGCGCAGCCGACGAGGACGAGGCCGGAGCGGCGGCGGCGTGATCGTTCGTTAAGGCCGGGGTCGCCCGATCGCGACCCTCAGCACACTTGAAACCAGGCGTCGGCGTTGCCACGACGCCGACATGAGCGCCGACCGTCCGCCGCGGCAGCTCCGGAGAACCCCCGCACCAGACGGGGGTTTTCTGTTGCTGATTGCCGGTCCATATGCCGGCAGACCCACCTACTGCAGACATCTGCCCAGAGGTCCTGCCGCAGCTGGAGTCATAGACCGGTGGCGGCGAAACCAGATAACCCCAGAGATCACTGGCCGAGGCGCGACGATGAACTCAGGGATGAACCGCAGCGGCGGCCCGAAGACGATCTGCAGCAGAACATCGACCAGCAGCTCGGTGCATTGCTCGGGGGTTAGGTCGGCGGATTTCATGGGCCTCTGATGCATACCCCCTCAGGGTTGCCACATCGGAGCAGCACACCCTGAATTGCCCCTGAGCTCAGGGCACTGCACCAGGGGCTGCTCAGCTCCGCCGCCCCTATCGCCGCCACCACGGCCAGCGCAACAGTCCAGAACGCCGCTGCCACCCCGCTGGGCTGAGTGGCGCCTGGCGGATCCTTGAGCCGCCCCACCACTGCAGCAACAGGGCCAACTGCGGCCGCTGCGCCTCACCCCGGCGCAGGAGCAGCCAGAGGGATTCCGTGAGCGGCCTGAGCGGCTGCTTTACCGCCAGCCCGGCCTCCCCCCAGCTGGGCAGGGTCAGCAGGGTGAGATCGGCCGGCAGCAGCAAAGGTTCTGAGGTCAGCTGCTGCAACCAGAGGCGGTGATCTGGCTCGGTGCAGCAGTGCAATGGCAGCCGTCCCTCGCGCTCCAGCGCTCGATGCAGCAGCGGCATCTGCTGGCGGGGCGGCAGCAGATAGCCCATCCGCTGCCAGCCGCATCGCGGCTTGCCGCAGGGCGGCTGTGCGCAGGGCATCGGGTTCGCCCGCTGCAGCGGAGCGGGGTGATGGAACAGCACCAGCTCGCGCTGCCCCAGGCCGATGGCCTCCACACCCGGGTGCTGCAAGGGCGGCCGCAGCACCGCTGGGTCCCAGCTGGCATCCCCGGCCACGCTCACCAGCACCGCATCGACGCTGCCGGCAAGCAGCTTCTCCGCCCACCGATCCGGCGGCAGGAAGGCCAGTTGTGGCGGTAGTGGTGAGAGTGCGGATTGCAGCAGCGGCAGATGCAGGGGATCGCCGGCGATGCGCAATGGAGCTTCCCCCGCAGCTCCACCGGCAGGGGTGCCTGCAGGGGCAGGGGGATCGATGGTGGAGGCGATGGCAACAGCAGCTCATCTGGCTGAACGGGTTGCGGCTCAGTGTCTAAACAGCCTCAGGCCAGCGATTGCAACAAAGAAGCAACGACGGCAGATCTTGGCTGGAGGCGCTGGTGTCAACACTCCAGATACGACCCCAATCCGCTGCCCGTCATGGCCCAACAGGATTCAGAGCCCCCGCTGCGCTTCCATCTGATGATTGGTGCAGCCTGCAGCGGCAAGAGCACGGCCGCGCGCATCCTCGCCCGCTACCTGCAGGGGGAGAGTCAGCAGCAGGTGCGCTACATCTGCAGCAGCGCGATCCGCCGTGAGCTCTATGGCGATCGCAGCGTCCTCGGGCGCTGGGCGG
>SLIG01000112.1 GCA_007135755.1 Cyanobium sp. | reverse complement strand
GAGCGGGCCTGCGCCGTGCTCGCCGCCGAACTCGGCGCCGGCCGCCACCGCCTCACCAGCTTCCGCCGCGAAACCCCCGCCGCCATCGCCGGCGCCGAGCGGCTGCCCCTGGTGGCGGCCTAGTCCCGGGGTTCAGATCTCGCGGTTGAGCTTGCCGCTCACCAGGCCCTCCAGATCGAGGGCCACCGCGCTGAAGCCCAGCTCCAGAAACGTCCTCACCAGCTCGGCCCTGGCCGCGGGCTCGGCCCAGCGGCGCAGGGCTTCCCCGAGCTGCGGGGCGGGAAGTTCAATCCGGGCGGTCTGACCCTGGCTGCGCACCCGCACCTCCCGCCAGCCCCGCTCCAGCAACCAGGCTTCCGCCGCCGCCACCCGCTGCAAGCGGTCGGCGCTGATCGGCTCGCCGTAGGGGAAGCGGGAGGCCAGGCAGGGCTGGGCGGGCTTGTCCCACCAGGGCAGTCCCAGGGCCCGCGAGAGCTGGCGCACGCCGGCCTTGTCGATGCCCAGCTCGGCAAGAGGGGAGCGCACGCCGAACTCGCGGGCGGCCCGGATGCCCGGCCGGTGGTCCCCCAGATCGTCCCGGTTGACGCCATCGAGCACCACCGCCCCGCCGGCCGTGGCGGCGATCGGCGCCAGCAGGCTGTGCAGCTCGCGCTTGCAGGCGTAGCAGCGCTCCTGGGGATTGGCGGCATAGGCCGGATCGGCCAGTTCAGCGGTGGGGATCTCCCGGTGGCGGATGCCGAGCCAGCGGGCCTGCTGGGCGGCTTCCCGGCGCAGGTGGGGAGCCAGGGCCGGCGACACTCCGGTGACGGCTTCGGCAGCCGTCCCCCGCTGCTCCATGGCGATGGCCGCCACCAGGGCACTGTCCACGCCGCCGGAGTAGGCCACCAGCACCCGGGGCAGATGGGCGATCAGACCACGCAGATCGTTGAGTCCCCGGTCCAGGGGGGCGGGCAGGGGATCGAGCAGGGTGAAGGCCATCGGCGCTCCCGGCAGCGGCCGCGGCGATCCTGGCAGGGTCAGCGGTGGCGCTGTGGGCATCTGGATCACCGGCCGCGCTGGGTAGCATCGGGGTCATCGATGCCGCGCCATGAGCTCCAGCAGCACCGGCACGCCGCAGCGGAGCAGCAGTCGCGACAGCGGCCGGGAGGCCGTTCGTGACACCAGCCGGGGCATCGGCATCCGCACCGCCGCCCGCAGCGACGAGCGCTCCCACGGCCAGCTGCACGTCTACGACGGCGACGGCAAGGGCAAGAGTCAGGCCGCCCTGGGGGTGGTGCTGCGCACCATCGGCCTGGGAATCTGCGAACAGAAGCACACCCGGGTGCTGCTGCTGCGCTTCCTCAAGGGGCCGGGCCGCGCCTACGACGAGGATGGCGCCATCGAAGCCCTGCAGCAGGGCTTCCCCCACCTCATCGACCAGGTGCGCACTGGCCGGGGCGACTTCTTCACCGCCGAGGAGGTGACCCGCTTCGACCGCCAGGAGGCCCAGCGGGGCTGGGACATCGCCAAGGGTGCGATCGCCTCCGATCTCTACTCGGTGGTGGTGCTCGATGAGCTCAACCCCGTGCTCGATCTGGGGCTGCTGGATGTGGAGGAGGTCTGCCGCACCCTGGCTGCCAAGCCCGAAGGGATGGAGGTGATCTGCACCGGCCGCGGCGCCCCGGCCCAGCTGATCCAGCTGGCCGATCTGCACTCGGAGATGCGCGGCCACCGGCGTCGGCTGGAGCACGGCGAGCCCGGGGGGGAAGGCAGCGCTGAGTTGCCCCTGGGGCTGGAGGGCATCGAGATCTATACGGGGGAGGGCAAGGGCAAGAGCACCAGCGCCCTGGGCAAGGCCCTGCAGGCCATCGGCCGAGGCATCAGCCAGGACAAGAGCCACCGGGTGCTGATCCTGCAGTGGCTCAAGGGCGGCAGCGGGTACACCGAAGATGCCGCCATCGCTGCCCTGCGCGAG
Organism: Cyanobium sp.; assembly: GCA_007135755.1. GTDB lineage: Bacteria > Cyanobacteriota > Cyanobacteriia > PCC-6307 > Cyanobiaceae > NIES-981. The sequence goes on along the minus strand of SLIG01000112.1, from coordinate 2,547 downwards.
AGCTATCCGCACCTGGTGGATCACCTGCGCTCCGGGCGTGACGCGATCGTGTGGCGGGGCCAGCAGCTGCCGATCGACTACGTGGAGGCCGAGCGCGCCTGGGAGATCGCCCGGGCGGCGATTGCCAGTGGCCTGTACAAAACGGTGATCCTCGATGAGATCAACCCCACCGTGGACCTGGAGCTGCTGCCGGTGGAACCGATCGTGCAGACCCTGCTGCGCAAACCCGCCGACACCGAGGTGATCCTCACGGGCCGCTGCAAGAACCGCCCCGCCTATTTCGACCTGGCCGCTGTGCACTCGGAGATGGTGTGCCACAAGCACTACGCCGAGCGGGGCGTCGACCTCAAGCGCGGGGTGGACTACTGAGTCACAAACCCGATCAGTAACGCGGCACCTGGGGATCCACGTTCTGGCTCCAGGCGTCGATGCCGCCGCTCACGTTGATGCCCTCGATGCCGTGACGGCCCAGGGCCAGCAGGGCCTTGGCGCTGCGGCCACCGAGCTTGCAGTGCACGTAGAGCTTCTTGCCGGCGGCCAGCTGGCGCACATCGTCAATCGCCTCGCCGCTCTCGATGCGATCCAGCGGCATCAGCACCGCACCAGGAATCACGGCGATGTCGGCCTCCTGGGGGTTGCGCACATCCAGCAGCAGGATGTCCTCCAGCTGGCCGTCAATCACGGTTTTCAGCTCGGCCACGGTGATGCTGGGCACCGAGCCGGCCTCCTCCTGGCCCGGGGCGGAGCCGCCCACCCCGCAGAACTCCTGGTAATCAATCAGCTTGTCGATCACGGGCCGTTCCGGACTGGGCCGCAGCTTCAGCTCCCGGAACTTCATGCCCAGGGCATCAAAGAGCAGCAGCCGGCCGCTGAGGGTGGTGCCGATGCCGGTGATGATCTTCACCGCTTCGGTAGCCTGGATCACGCCGATGATGCCGGGCAGCACCCCCACAACGCCGCCCTCGGCGCAGGAGGGCACCATGCCCGGCGGCGGCGGCTCGGGGAACAGATCGCGGTAGTTGGGACTGCCTGCATCGAGGTTGAACACCGTGGCCTGGCCTTCAAAGCGGAAGATCGAGCCGTACACGTTGGGCTTGCCCAGCAGCACGCAGGCGTCGTTCACCAGGTAGCGGGTGGGGAAGTTGTCGGTGCCGTCGCAGACGATGTCGTAGGGCTCGATGATCGCCAGGGCGTTCTCACTGGTGAGCGCCGTCTCGTAGAGATCCACCTGGCAGTGGGGGTTGATCTCATGGATGCGGGCCTTGGCGGATTCGATCTTGGGCTTGCCCACCCAGCTGGTGCCATGGATCACCTGGCGCTGCAGGTTGGAGTGATCCACCACGTCGAAATCGACGATGCCGATGCGGCCAACGCCGGCGGCAGCCAGATACAGCAGCAAGGGGGAGCCCAGTCCACCGGTGCCCACGCACAGCACCGAGGCGGCCTTGAGCCGCTTCTGGCCTTCCATGCCCACCTCCGGCAGGATCAGATGGCGGGAAAAGCGGGCCACCTCATCGGGGCTGAGCTGAACGCCGCTGATGTCAGGAGGGAGCATGGGGGCCGTAGGGGAACGCCGCGGCCGTGGGCACCGCGGGCCGGATCACTGCTCCATTCTCCACGGCACCGGCAGGGGTGGGGCACGGTCGTCGGCCAGCCACCAGAGACGCTGGTCGCCGCTGGGTCCCTGAATCAGCAGCAGCGCTGGCGTCACGCACAGGCAGCGGTCGGTGTCTGAGGGTTCCGGGGGGCTCTGGGGATGGCTGTGGGCATGGGCCAGGACCTCCAGGCCCCGCTCCCGCCCCCAACACTGGGCCAGCAGCTGCTCCCGCGGATCGATGGCGAAGCGCCGGGGGCGTTCGGCCGGCCGCGGCCACACATTGAGGCAGGGCCACAACCGGCGCAACCGCCAGAGCCCACCCGTCTCGTCCCTGGTGCCGAGCAGCAGGGCACAGCCCTCCTGCGGTGCAGCCGCGGAAAGGATCCGCTCAAGCTGGGCACGCAGCGATGGCGGCGAGGCCACAGCAGTTGGCGCGAAGCAGGCCACCCCGATACCTTATGAACCAGTGCCAATTGCGTGCGATCCGGGCCCATGAGCGACACCCCCTCCAGCGCGGCCGAATCCGCTGCCCAGACCGCTGCCGACCCCGGCGTCGTCAGCGATGCGACCGCCGCCGTGGAGGCCAGCCTCAGCCCTGAGGCCGTGAGCGACGCCGCCAGCGACGCCGCTTCCGCCTTCAGCGAGCGCTACAGCGAAGTCCTCGGCCGCGCCAACGAGCTGCTCGACCAGGTGGACTGGAGCCAGATGGGCCGCATCAGCAAGGCCGTGGGCATCCTGGTGGTGGTGATCGTGGCCCAGATCCTGATCAAGGGGGTGCTTGACACCATCAACCTGCTGCCGATCGTGCCCGGATTGCTGGAGTTGCTGGGGCTGGTGGTGGTCGGCCGCTGGAGCTGGGCGAACCTCACCACCGGTGAGAAGCGCCAGGCGGTGGTGTCCCGGATCCAGACCCTGCGCTCGGAATACCTCGGCTGACCGAACAAGGGGCT
>SLIG01000170.1 GCA_007135755.1 Cyanobium sp. | reverse complement strand
CGGCGATCCATGAGCGCCGGGGCCACGCAGGATGCCGACCTGCAACGGCTGATCGCCGAACTGCTGGTGGTTCGAGCCAGCGGCCACCTGGCCGATCACCAGCGCCGCTATCCCCGCTGGGAACTGACCAACTGCGAGCTGCAGGCCCTGCTGGAGGCCGGGGTGGGCGGCGTGATCCTGCTGGGCGGCAGTGCCGCTGAACTGGCCCTGCGCACCGGCCAGCTGCAGCACTGGGCCGGCGGCCGGCCCCTGCTGCTCTGCGCCGACGTGGAGGAGGGCGTGGGTCAGCGCTTCGAGGGAGCCAGCTGGCTGGTGCCGCCCCTGGCCCTGGGACGCCTGCACCGCCACAGCCCCGAGAGGGCGCTGCAGCTGGCTGAGCGCTACGGGCGCTGCACGGGCCGCGAGGCCCGCGCCGTGGGGCTCAACTGGGTGCTGGCGCCGGTGTGTGACGTGAACAACAATCCCGCCAATCCGGTGATCAACGTGCGCGCCTGGGGGGAGGATCCGGCCACCGCCGGCGCCCTGGCTGCGGCCTTCACCCGGGGACTCCAGGCTGAGGGGGTGCTGGGCTGCGCCAAGCACTTTCCCGGCCACGGCGACACCGACAGCGATTCCCACCTGGAGCTGCCGGTACTGCCCCACAGCCGCTCACGCCTGGAAGCGGTGGAGCTGCCGCCCTTCCGTGACGCGATCGCCGCTGGGGTGGCGGCGGTGATGACCGCCCACCTGGGCCTTCCGGCCCTGGATCCAGACCGTCCCGCCACCCTCTCGCCGGCGGTGCTCAGCGGCCTGTTGCGCCAGGAGCTGGGCTTCGCAGGACTGGTGGTGACCGACGCCCTGGTGATGGAGGCCATCGCCGGCCGCTACGGGGCCGGGGAGGCTGCTGTGCTGGCCCTGGAGGCCGGTGCCGATCTGGTGCTGATGCCGGCCGATGCCCGCGCGGCGATCGGCGCCATCACCACGGCCGTGGCCGAGGGGCGGCTGGAGCACGAGCGGCTGGAGGCCAGTGTCGCCCGCCGCCGCGCCGCCCTCGCCGGCCTGCCCCAGCTGGGCCTCACGGCAGCCGATGCCGGCCAGGCGGCAGGGTCTGATGGCGGCCTGGCCCGGGAGCTGGTGAGCGCCACACTGGAGATCCGCGGCCGGATCCAGCCGCCGGAGGCGGGTGGCAGCGGGGTGAACCTGATCCGCCTCGATCAGGCCCTGCAGGCGCCGTTTCTGCCGGCAGCAGCCCCGGCCATCACAGTGGCCGCCGCCGCCGGTTTCCGCACCTGCCTGCTGGCGGGCGACACCATCTCACCCTGGAGCGACGACCCGCAGGCCCCCCTGGCCCTGGAGCGGCTGGGGGAGGGACCGGTGCTGGTGCAACTGTTCGTACGCGGGAATCCCTTCCGCGGCCATGCCGGTGGAAGCGAGCCGTGGCCGGCCGCCCTGGGGCAATTGCTGAAGGCCGGCCGGCTGGCTGGGCTGGTGGTGTACGGCAGCCCCTACCTCTGGGACGAGCTGCGGGAGCTGCTGCCGCCCGGGCTGCCGGCGGGCCACAGCCCGGGCCAGATGCCGCTGGCCCAGGAGGAGGTGCTGGCCGGCCTGGGGCTCGGTGCCGGGGCCAGGTGCCGGAGCGAGGCCATCGCTGCGGCAGCGGCCGGGTTCACCGACTAAGGCGCCCGTGAGCCACCGCCCCAGCCTGAGTCTGTCGATGATCGTGCGCAACGAGGCCGAACGGCTGGAGCGCTGCCTGGCCTCGGTGGCCGGCTTCGTGGACGAGATGGTGCTGCTGGACACCGGCTCCAGCGACGCCACCGTGGCGATCGCCGAGCGCTGCGGCGCCGTGGTGCACCAGCTGCCCTGGCCCGGGGATTTCGCACCGGCCCGCAATGCCGCCCTCGAGCTCGTGGGCGGCGACTGGGTGCTGGTGCTCGACGCCGACGAGCAGTTGCTGCCCGCGGCGCGGCAGCCGCTCCAGCAGCTGATCCGTGAACCCGATCTGCTGCTGGTGACGCTGCTGCGCCACGAGCGCGGCGCCCGCCAGTCGCCCTACTCCAGTGTCAGCCGCCTGTTCCGCCGCCATGCCGGGATCGGCTGGAGCGGGCGCTACCACGCGCAGGTGGACGACAGCGTGCTGGCGCTGGTCCGGCGGGAGCCCCACTGGCGCATCGCCGACTGCCCGGAGCCAGCCCTGGTGCACGACGGCTACCGGCCGGAGCTGCTGGCCAGCGGCGACAAGGCGCGCCGCCTGCGCCAGGCGATGGAACGGGACCTGGCGCAGCGGCCGGGGGATCCCTACGCCTGCGCCAAGCTCGGCAGCCTGGAGGTGAGCGAGGGGCGGCGCACCCGCGGCATCGCCCTGCTGGAGCAGGGCCTGGCCCATTGCCCGGCCGCGGCGGTGGCCGAGCGCTACGAGCTGCTGCTGCATCTGGCCATCGCCCGCACGCCGGACGAGCCGCGGCGGGCCATCGCGCTCTACCGCCAGGCCCTGGCCCTGCCCCTGGCGCCGCGCATCAGCCTGGGGGCCCGCCTCAACCTGGCCGCCCTGCTGGCGGACCTCGCCGCGGCCGACGGCGGAGCAAGCGCCGCAGGCCGCGGCCTGCTGGAGGAGGGGGCGCAACTGGCCCGGGAGGCCACGGCAGCGGCACCGGAGCTGGGACTGGCCTGGGCCCGGCTGGCCCAGATGCAGCGGCGCAGCGGGGATCTGGCAGCTGCGATCGAGGCCTACCAGCGCGCCATCAGCCTCGATCCCGGCCAGCCGGAATGGCTGCAGAACCTGGCGGCGGCCCAGCTGCTGGCCGGCGATCTGGAGGGCGCCCGCCAGGGGTTCCGCCAGGCCATCCAGCTCTGGCGGCAGCAGGGCCAGGCGGCGGCCGCCGAGGATCTGCGCCGGCGGCTGGCCCCCCTGATGAAACTCGACACTTGAGTCCCCAGCCCCTCCCTACTCCCTGAACTCCTGCGCCATGGCCCCACCCGCCGATCCCTCCTCGACCTCGGCTGCACCCAGGCCCGGGGGCCCGCCACCGTTGGCGGGGCGGCGGGTGGCCGTGACCAGGGCCGAAACCCAGCTGGGGGCCGCCCGCCGGCTGTTCGAAGCGGCCGGGGCGGAGGTGGTGGACCTGCCGGCGTTGGTGGTGACGGCCCCCGACTCCTGGGGCCCCCTGGATGACGCTCTGGCTGAACTGGACGACTTTCACTGGCTGGTGTTCTCCAGTGCCAACGGCGTGGAGGCGGTGGAGCAGCGGCTGCAGCGGCTGGGCCGGCGGCTGGCCCGCCGCCCCGGCGGCCTGAAGATCGCGGCGGTGGGCCGCAAAACCTCTGCCCGGCTCGAGGAGCTGGGGGCTGCGGCGGATTTCGTGCCGCCGGCCTTCGTGGCCGACAGCCTGCTGGAGCATTTCCCGGTGTCGGGCTGGGGGCTGCGGATGCTGATCCCGCGGGTGCAGAGCGGCGGCCGTACGGTGCTGGCGGAGGCGTTCGCGTCAGCCGGGGCCCGGGTGGTGGAGGTGCCGGCCTACGAGACCCGCTGCCCCCCAGGACTGCCCAGTGCCGCCCTGGCGGCGTTGCAGCAGGGACAGCTGGACGCCATCACCTTCAGCAGCGGCAAGACCGTGACCCACACGGCCCAGCTCCTGGAGGCGGCCTTCGGCCCCGACTGGCAGGAGCATCTGCGCCCGCTGGCGGTGGTGTCGATCGGGCCCCAGACCAGCGAACGCTGCCGCAGCTGTCTGGGCCGGGTGGACGCCGAAGCCGACCCCTACGACCTGTGCGGCCTGGTGCAGGCCTGCACCAGGGCGCTGGCGGGGCGGCCGCTCAGAGCTCCGCGGTGACGCTCTGGCCCCCTTGACGGAGCACCAGGCGGCCCCGGTCGACGTCGATGGAGGAGACCACCCAGCCGACCGGCAGCAGGTCGGTGTTGCGGCCGCCAAGCTCACCGATGCCAACCGCACCGGTGTTGGGGCCGAACTGCACCATGGCCTGGGGCGAGGCGCCGACGCGGATCACGCCACTGAAGCGGAAATCGGGCGGGAGCTGCAGGGGCAGCGGCGGGGCCGGCCGCGACTGGGCGGCGGCGGTGCCGGGAGCCGAAGCTGCAGGTCGGGGAGCCGGGCGGTCGGAGGCGAAGGGATCGGTGCGGCCGATGGGGTTGGCCGCCAGCACCTGGTTGGTGGTGGGGAGCGGAGTGAAGCCGCTCACATCGGCCGCCGCCGCTGGAGCGGCCGGATCGACTGCTGCTGGGGGCAGCTCGGCGGCGGGGTCCTCGAGTTCGGCTTCGGGCTGGTCCCGTGAGCAAGCCGCCAGCAGCAGGGTGCTGGACGCCAGGGCGGCCATCAGCAGGCGAGCCGAAGCACGAAGGCAGCGAGCGGTTGAAAGTGACGGCGACATCGGAAGGTCAGCGATGGGTGCGTTCAACCAGATCCCGGAAACGGTCGAGGTTGGCCTGCAGTTCCCTGGTGACAATGCCCCCCAGGATGCTCGCATCCATCAGCGGTGCCAAGACCCCTGGCAATTCGTAGCTGACACTGAGCTTGACAGCCGTGGTGCCCTCCGGCTGGGGATAGAAGCGCACGGCCCCCTTGGTGGCCAGGCCACCCACCGACTCCCAGTGCAACTGCTGGGCCTCCACCCGCTGGGTGATGCGCGCCTTCCAGTGGAAGCGGAAGCCCTGGGCCGCCAGGGTCCAATCGGTGAGATCGGGATCGTCGGGCACCGTCTGAACCGACTCGATCCAGCGCATCCAGCGCGGCATCGCCTCCAGATCACTCCACACCGCCCAGACCTGATCCACCGGAGCCGCGATGGTGGTGGTGACGCTGTGTTCGAGCCAACGGCCCATGCGGGAATCCTCGGGGGGCGGGGTAAGGCCTGACGTCAGCTGTGGCGAGCAATCAGACGGGGACCGGAGCCGGGGCGGCAGCGGCATTGGTGGCCAGGGCCACCGGCTGGTCCAGGATCGCAGCGGCGGCAAGCCTGCCACTCATGGTGGCCCCCTCCATCGAATCGATGTAGTCCTGGCGGGTGTAGCTGCCGGCCAGGAAGAAGTTGCTCACCGGGGTGCTTTGGGCGGGGCGGTAGGGCTCCATGCCCGGCGCTTCCCGATACAGCGACTGGGCCAGCTTGACGACGTTGCTCCACACCAGGTTGAGGGTCCGCGCGGACGGGAACAGCTCACGCACCTGAGCATCGGTGTGGGCCACGATCTCCTCGGTTTTCCTGGGGATCCAGGGATCGCCTGGGGTAAGCACGCACTGCAGCAGCGACCCCAGCCCCTCCTTGCGGTAATCGGCCGGACTGGCCAGGGCCAGATCGGCGAAGCAGCTGAAGTCGGCGTCGGCGGTGTAGAGCAGGTTGTCGAGGCCAGCGGGCCGGCTCACATCCGCGCGGGTCGCGGCTGCGGCGGGGCTGTCACCCAGCTCGGTAACCCAGCCGTCGTAGCGGAGCTGCACGGTGGCCACCGGCACGGCCTCCAGCTTGTAGATGTTGTCGAAGAGGGTCCAGCGGCGCCAGGCCGCCGGGAGCATGCGCTGGATTCCCGGCACATCGCAGGCGGCCAGGTAGGCATCGGCCTGAACCTCGATCTCGCCTTCAGGGGTGCCCAGCTTCAGGCCGCTGACCCGGGTGGCGGGCTGGCCATCGGGGCCGGGTGCGCCCCCCTCGAACAGCACCTCGCTGACCCGGTGGCGCAGGTGCAGGCGGCCACCGCGCTGCTGGATGTAGTCGAGGATCGGGCCAGTGAGCCAGCGGTGGGGGGATCCCTTGAGCAGGTTGAGCTTGGAGGCCTCGGTCTTCGCTGCAAACATCATGAAGATGGTGAGCATGCAGCGGGCGGAGATCGTCTGGCAGTCGATGAAGCCCAGGGCGTAGGCGATCGGATCCCACATCCGCTCGATGCTGCGGGGGCTGCCGCCGTGGCTGAGGAACCACTGCTTGAAACTGATCCGGTCGAGGTCACGGATCGTCTTCATGGCGCCCTCGTAATCCACCAGACCGCGCACGATCGGGCTGGTGCCCAGGGCCAGGGCGTTGCGCAGCTTGTCGATCCAGTCGAGCTGGGGCGTGGTGAAGAAGGCCTTGAGGCCATTGAAGGGGGCGCCGATCGGGAAGCGGAAGTCGAGATCGCGCAGATCACCACCACGGTTCACGAACAGGTGGGTGTGCTGCTTGGGGAGCAGGTTGTCGATCGCCCCCACCTTCCGCATCAGGGCGAAGAGGTTGGCGTAGTTGAAGAAGAACACATGCAACCCCATCTCGATGTGGTTGCCGTCGGGGTCCTCCCAGCTGCCCACCTTGCCCCCCATGAAGGGCCTGGCCTCGTAGAGGTCCACCTGGTGGCCAGCGTCCACCAGATCAACGGCGGCCGAGAGACCGGCCAGACCGGCCCCGACGATGGCGACGCGCACCTTGAACACCCACAGACAGTGAACTGACTCTATGGAGGTGAACCCTCAGAAGGTGGCTGGCTGCCTAGCATCGGCGGCCAGACCCCCACGCGCCCTGCGCCCAACCGCCATGAGTACCGATCTGGCGACCGAGCCCACCACAGCGCCGAACGGCCAGCCCGCACCCGCGCCATCCGCCCCGTCGTCGGCCCAGGCTTCAACTGACCAAACCGTGGCCGCCCACACCGCCCGGGACGGCAAGGGCATCCTGATCAGCGAACCGGCGATGAGACAGCTCGCCGCGCTGGTGCGCCAGGAGGGCACCGAGAAAGTGCTGAGGGTGGGCGTGCGCTCCGGTGGCTGCAGCGGCATGAGCTACACGATGGATTTCGTGGAGGCCAGCGAGATCCGCGACGATGACGAGTGCTATGTGTACGAACCGGCCGGCAGCCCCAGCTTCCAGGTGGTGTGTGACCCCAAGAGCCTGCTGTACATCTACGGCATGCAGCTCGACTTCTCCAGCGCCCTGATCGGCGGCGGCTTCAATTTCTCCAATCCCAACGCCACCCAGACCTGCGGGTGTGGCAGCTCCTTCGCGGTCTGACCGTCACCGCCCAGGGCCTGCGCCGCCTCGGCAGGCAAATCCGTGGCATGGGAATCTGAATCGAGCGCTCTCCCCCCCCCTGCCATGACGGCCAGTCCAGCGGACTCCCAGTTCGACCAGGCCATCGCCCGCTACAACGCCGGCGCCGCCCCCACCGAGCTGATTCCCGAGTTCGTGGCGATCACCCGGCAGTCGCCCCGCCAGTCAGCAGGCTGGACCTGCCTGGCCTGGCTGCAGCTGCTGGCCGACCAACCCCTCGACGCCTTGCGCTCCGCCCGCCAGGCGGTGAAGCTCAATCCCCAGGATCCCCAGGCTCGCATCAACCTCAGCCTGGCGATGCTGGAAACGGGGGTGAAGGGCGTGCGGGAGCACATTGAGATCGTGCACCGGGTGATGGCGATGGCACCGGATCTGGCCCAGGAGCTGACCAGTTCCATCGACGACGGCCTGAACCGCAAGCCGGGCTGGCGCGCCATGGAGAAGGTGCGCGCCTGGCTGCAGAGCTGAGGACCCATCCCCGATGGGCCAGGGCCGGGTGCTGCTGCTCAGCAACGGGCACGGGGAAGACCTCAGCGGTGCTCTGATCGCCAGCGCTCTGCAACGGCGGGGAGTGACGGTGAGGGCGCTGCCCCTGGTGGGCCATGGGGAGCCCTACCGGCAGCGCGGTATCGCCGTGCTGGGTCGCACCCGCGCCTTCAGCACCGGCGGCCTTGGTTTCACCAGCCTGGCCGGCCAGGTGCGCGAGCTGCTGGAGGGGCAGACGCTGCACGTGATCCTGCAACTGGCCCGGCTGCGGCGACGCTGTCGGGACGCCGATCTGGTGGTGGCCGTGGGGGATCTGGTGGCGGTGCTGGGGGCCTGGCTGAGCGGCAGACCGGCGGCCGTGTATCTGGTGGCCTACTCCAGCCACTACGAAGGCCGGCTGCGGCTTCCCTGGCCCTGCGGCTGGCTGTTGCGCCGCCGCCATGTTGCGGCGATCTGGTCCCGCGACCGCTTCAGCGCCGAGGACCTCAGTGGCCAGCTGCGGCGGCCGGTGCAGTTCCTGGGCAATCCCTTCCTGGATGCGGTACTCACAGGGGCGAGCCCAGAGTCGAACCCCGACCTGGCCGGTATCGCTGTCAGCCCGTTCAATGCCGATGCAGGGGGGAGTCAGCGCTTGCTGCTGCTGCCCGGCAGCCGCCTGCCGGAGGCGCAACACAACCTGGCCCTGATGCTGGAGCTGCTTCCCCGCCTGGCCAGCCGACTGCCGCACCCGCAGCAGCTGCGGGTGAGCGCCGCCCTGGTGGACGGTTTGACGGCGACAGTCATCCAGCAGCTGGCAGCCCCCCTGGGCTGGGAGCCGGCGGCCGCAGCCGGCGGGGGCCGGGGGCTGCGGCATCGCTGCGGTGTGGAGCTGGAGCTGGAGTGGTGCGGCTTCGCCGCCCAGGTGGCGGCGGCGGATCTGGTGCTGGCGATGGCGGGCACCGCCAGTGAGCAGGCGGTGGGACTGGGCAAGCCGGTGCTGCAGCTGGTGGGCCGCGGTCCCCAGTTCACGGCTGGCTTCGCCGACGCCCAGCGACGCCTGCTGGGCCCGTCCGTGATCAGCGCCGACGCTGAGCCGGGGAGCCAGGCCTGCCTGGAGGCCACGGCGGCCCTGGGGGCCGACCTGCTGCAACGGCTGGCCGACCCCGGGCAGGGCCCGGCCCTGCGCCGGCAATGGGCCAGCGCCGCCGCGGAGCGGATCGGGGTCGGCGGCGGCAGCGAGCGGCTGGCGGCGGCGATCATGGAGCTGCTGCAGTTCCCCTGAAGCCCCCTCGGATCCATGGACCAAACCCCGCCGATGCCGATGCTCCGGCGCCTCAAGGCCTGGCTCGATGCCGTGCTGGTGGCGAATGTGTTTCTGGTGATCGGCGGGGCGGTGTGGTTTGCCGTGGCGTTGCTCTGCCACAGCCGCCAGCTGGAGGCCCCGCTGGAGCTGTTTCAGCGCCTGTGGGAGCCGCTGTTCACCCCGGCCATCGGCCTGCTGATGGCAGCCGCCATCGTCAGCGGCCTGCTGGGCTGGTGGCAGCGGCGAGGGCAGCGCTGAGCTCGCCGTGTTGAAACGGGAAGCGCTGGCTGAGCAGCCGCTCGGGCAGCACCTGCTGCCCCTCCAGCACCACCTGGGCGCCGTCGCCGAGCATCAGCTGCAGCACCGGTCCCGGCACCGGCAGAAGGCTGGGCCGGCCCAGAACACGCCCCAGGGCGGCGGCGAAATCGGTCATCGTCACAGGCTCGGGAGCCACGGCGTTGTACACGCCGCGGTAGCTGTCCTCCTCCAGGGCGGTGGCGATCAGGCGGCAGAGGTCGTGGCGGTGGATCCAGCTCATCCACTGCCGGCCGCTGCCCACCGGCCCGCCGAAGCCGAGCCGGAACACCGGCAGCATGCGTCCCAGGGCCCCGCCATCGCCCCCCAGCACGATGCCGATGCGGAGGATCACCAGGCGGGTGGCGGCCGGAACGGCGGCGGCTGCCGCCTCCCAGCGGGTGCAGATCTCCGCCAGGTAGTCGTTTCCGGGCCCACTGGCCTCGCTGAAGCGGCCCTCGCTGCTGGTGCCGTAGTAGCCCACCGCTGAGCCGTTCACCAACACGCCCGGGGGCGTATCCAGCCGCTGCATGGCCCGCACGAGATGGCTGGTGGTGGCCACCCGGCTGGCCATCAGCAACTCCCGGTGGGCCGGAGTCCAGCGCTTCTCGGCGATCGGCTCGCCGGCCAGGTTCACCACCCCCTCGGCATCGGCCAGGGCCTGGGCCAGCCCCTCCTGCTCCCAGCTGGCGCTCTGGCTGGGGTCTAGCTGGAGGCAGGCCAGGCGGTTGCCCACCAGCTGGGGGAAGGGCTGGGCCTGCCGGCTCACCAGCGTGAGGCTGTGGCCGAGCTCCAGCAGGAAGGGCACCAGCTCGCGGCCCACAAACCCTGAACAGCCCAGCAACAGCAGACGCACGCCTGGATCTCCCCGCACTGCTGGGAGGCTAGGCCCGCTCGCTCAGGCCCAGCCGGCGCGCCATCGGCACCAGGGCCAGCCCCTGCAGCCCCAGGCCCAGCAACACCACACCCAGAGCCAGGGGCGGCATCCAGCGCCCCCAGGGCACCGGCGAAGCGGCGGCCTGAATCGCCAGGGCGATCGGCACCGCTCCCCGCAACCCCGAGCAGGCCACGAACAACTTCGCCGACGGATCGAAGCCGGACTTGAACAGCAGCAGCTGCACCATCAGCCAGCGCACCAGCAGCATGGCGGTGAACAGCAGCACGGCCCACACCACCTCAAGCACCACGTCCTCGGGCTGCACCACCAGCCCCATGCACAGGAAGAGCATCAGCTCCGCCATCTTGGCGAAGCCGGCATGGGCCTCCTCCAGCGCCGGACGGTCGCAGTCACCGGCGTTGGCCAACACCAGGCCGGCGATGTAGGCCGCGAGCAGGCCGGAGCCACCCAGCAACTGGGTGGACCCCACCAGCAGCAGCAGCACCGCCAGGCTCAGCACCGGCAGCAACGGCCCCGCGGCGGCGGTGCGACTCGCCAACAACTGGCGGGCCAGGCTGCCGCCCAAAAAGCCGAGCAGGGCGCCGAGCAGAAACTGGCGCAGCACCGCCGCCACCAGAGCGGCCGGGCTGCCCGTGTCCTGGCCGGAGGCCATCGCCAGGGCCAGACCCGCGAGCACCACCGCCACTGGATCGTTGAACGCCGATTCGGTCTCGATCAGGTCGATCAGCCGCCGGGGCAGGTGGTTCTGGAGGGGCCGCAGCAGGGCCATCACCGCTGAGGCGTCGGTGCTGCACACCATCGCCCCCACAAACAGCGCCAGGGGCAGGCTGAGCGTGATGGCGAACACGGGCAGGGGAACGCTGCCGAGGGCCAGCACCAGCAGGGTGAGCAGCAGGGCGGTGACCAGCGAACCGAAGGTGGCCAGGCGCAGGGCAGGCTGCAGCACCGGCCGCAGCTCCCGCCAGTTGGTGGTGAGCCCGCCGAAGAACAGCACCAGCGCCAGGGCCACCTGGGCGATCTGGTCGGCGTGGCTGAGGGAGAGCAGCGGTGGCGCCTGGCCGGGGATCAGCTCGGCGGGGTTGTCGGTGAGCAGGCCGAGCAGCAGCACCAGCAGGATGCCGGGCACGCGGATGCGGGCGGCGATGTCATCCAGAAGCACCGCCACCAGCAGCAACGCCCCGAACACCGCGAGGAACAGGGCAAGGGTCGAACTCAAGGCTGGACAGGCGCTGACCGGGTCCTAGCCTGACTCCGCCGACCCCGCCGCCGCCACCAGCTGTCATGGCCGACACGCCCAGCACCACCGACAAGGCCCCGGCGAAGCCGGCCCTCAAGAAGGGCGCCCTGGTGCGTGTGAACCGCCAGGCCTATGCCACCAGCCTGGAGGCGGCCGCCAGCGACAGCGAGGCCCCGGATTACATCTTCGAAGGGCCCGGCGAAATCCTGGCCGTGAGCGGCGCCTATGCCCAGCTGCGCTGGCGCCGCCCGGTGCCGGACGTGTGGCTGCGGCTCGACCAGCTGGAAGCCTTCGCCGGCTGACACCGCTGCAGCGCTGCAACTGAGATTCAGCGCTGCAGCTGACGGCGGCTCTCGTGCAGCTGGGTGCGACGCAGGCGGGCCTTGCGCAGCAGTTCGCGGCCGTCGCGCAGGTAGGAATCCACGTAGCCCATGGTGTAGCGCTCCAGGTCGAGCAGGGCGTCCTTGACCAGGCTCAGGCAGTGGTAGAGCTCGAGGCTGAACTCCTGCAGGCCCGCGGGACAGGGCTGGGCGCGGTAGAGACCCTCCACCCGGGCCATGCGTGCCTGGCTCTGCTCGAGGAACGTGCAGAAGGCCTCCATGGTCCCGTCGTCGTAGGGGTCGGCGGCCAGGGCGCGCAGCTGGGCGGGGAAGGGGTTCACCACCTGGGAGAGCAGCCGGTCGATCGGGGCGTAGACCTGCTGCAGCCAGGCCAGGATCTGGTTTTCCGAGGCCGTGGTGGCGGCCGACCGGGCGGCAGCGTGAGCGGTGGGGGCGGGCTGGCCGACGGCGCGGTGGCGGTCGTAGCCGCGGCGACGCTCCTGGTCGCCGAGGACTTCCCAGGCCGCATTCAGAGCCAGGATCGTGGTGTCATCGCCGCCGGCATCAGGGTGGTGCTGTTTCACCAGGTTGCGGTAGGCGGCCTTGATCTCGGCGCGGCTGGCCTCGGGCGACACCCCCAGCACCCGGTAGGGATCCCTGGCGGCGGCAGTGCTGGCGGACCGGGCTGAACTCAAACGGGATGGTGGCGGCGGCAAGGGCTGCACCCTAGGCAAGCTGCAGCGCCAACAAAAAGCTGGGCCAACAAAAGACTGGGCCAACAAAAAACCCCGGCCGAAGCCGGGGTTGGAGGAGAACGACGCTGGAGGACAGGTCGTTGACGCAAACGAGGAGGAGGTGTGTGAACAGAGTGTCTGAATGAAGGATCCCCAAGGGCAGGAGATGGTGTGTGAGAAGCCGGCCCCTGGGGATCAGACGATCAGAAGGTGAAGGTGGTCTTGAGCACGCCGCCGTAGGTGTCGGAGCGACCGCTGCGCTCCACCCAGAAGAAGGCGGGGGTCACGCTGATGTTGTCGGTGACCTGGAACTTGTACCAGAGCTCGTAGGCCAGGGTGTTGTTGCCGGGGTCACTCCAGACACCGAGGGTGTCGATGCGACCGCTGCCGCGGTTGGACTGACCGGCACTGCCGATGGCCATGCCCAGGGCATTGCCCTGCATGAACATGTCCTCCCACTGGAGACCCACCATCCAGCTGTAGCCCTCATCGAAGGGGCGGCTGGTGTTGAAGTCGCTGTAGCCGAAGCCGGCGCTGATGGAGGGCACCCAGCCAGTCTCAGAGGGCGACCAGTAGGCGCTCAGGCCGATGTTGTTGGCGCTGTTGCTGAAGACGAAGTTCTGCTCGGTGTAGCTGTACACAAAGGCAGCACCCCAGTTCTCACCGGCATAGCCCACCTGAGCGGTAACGGTGAAGTCTTCACCAGCACCGATCGAGGAGTTCTCAGCCGCACCCTCGGCGGAGACATAGCTGAGGCTGGCATTGAAGCCACCTTCAGGGGCCTTGTACCAGAGGCCGACACCGGCACCCAGGCTGAGGTTGTAGGCGGCACGAGCCCCACCGTACGTGAAGATGTCGAGGATCGTGTCGGCCGGGTAGGCGCTGGGCCACATGGCCAGCATGTCGTCCTGACGAACCTTGGCGCCGACGGTACCGGTCCAGCTCTCACCGATGGGGAACTGGTAGAAGAGGCGGTTGATCTCCACCGAATCAGCACCGGAATCGCCCTGGAAGGCGACTTCCATGGTGGTGTTGCCGTTGCCGAACACGGAGTCAGCGAAGTTGCCGGCGCGCAGGGTGGTGCGCAGCAGGTCCTTGCCGGTGAAGCTGGTGTCGAAGTTCAGGCGAACGTCGTAGTTGACGGTGACGTTGTCGCCCAGGCCGGTGTTGCTGGCGCCACCCACCGTCATGGTGGCGATGCCGTTCAGCTTGGTGGTGGTGGAGAACTGGTTGGCCTCCAGCTCACCCACCTTGGCCTCGAGGCCATCGACGCGGCCCTTGAGGATGGCGAGCTCACGCTCGAACTCGGCCATCAGGCGCTTGAGCTCGTCGGTCACCTCGGTGACGCGGTCGAGGCAGGCGTTGAGCAGGGCGGCGGCCTCGAAGCGGGTCATGGCCCGCTGGCCCTTGAAGGTGCCGTCCGGGTAGCCGGCCACACAGCCGTAACGCTCGATCAGGTTGGAGAGCGCCTGGTAGGCCCAGTCCGTGGGGCGGACGTCGGGGAACTGGGAGATGCTGGTGACTTGCTCGTCACTGGCGTACTGGTTGACGCCATCGAGGTTGATCTCTGCAGCGGTCGCGGCCATCGGGGCCAGCAGACCAAGCGCCGCAGGAGCAACCAGCAGTTGCTGGAAGAGTTTCATGGGAATGTTCCTCACACAAGAGGCGCAATGCGCCGACCACAGTGTGTCGCCCGTGGCCAGGTCCCCCCAGACGGGCTGTGCCAGAGCGTGCAATGGCCCCTCCAGCAGGGGGGCCACCCATCCGGCAGGGGAGCAACCAGGCGGAGGAGCAACCAAAACGATGCCCCCGGCATCCCTGGATCAGGGACGCCGGGGGCTCTCGCCGGGTCCGCGTCGGTCGCGGAACCGTTTGATCAGGGTTGAGGCGCCGTAATCAGGCGGCGTTCTCCGCGATCAGCAGACCCTTGGTGAAACAACTGGAACTCACGGGCACCTCCTCCTGTGGGGATGGGGCCAGCCGGCGACGTGTTCGGCTGGCATCCCAGACCCCGGTCCAGGACCGGGTTGGTGACTGCAGCCACGCCACTGCTGACAGAACCCGCCCAGCGTAGGGGTCTGCCCAGGGCAGGCGCGAGGGCCTGGCGGCGGCGATCCCTAGGGTCGGGAGCGAACAGAGCGCGACGTGCGCAGCGATCCCATGGCCACGTGCCCCAGCCCGCCAGGCCGCGGGCCGCAGTCGCTGCGGCGGCGGCACTGGACGTTTCCGGCGAAATCGCCGAAAGCCAGGCTGCGCCGGGCACTCCATGGCGGCCTCGAGCAGCTGGTGGGGTGGTGTTCGATTCCGGGCGACCGGCCGGTGTTCGCCGCTGAGCAGTTCCCCTGGATTCGCCGGGTGGAGGCCGACTGGCTCGGGGTGCGGCGGGAACTGGACGGGTTGATGGAGCACCGGGTGGCGATGCCCAACTTCCAGGACATCCTGCGGGAGGTGAGCTCCATCCAGAAGGACGACGACTGGAAGACCTTCTTTCTCAAGGGGGTGGGGATGGACTGCAGCGAGAACGCCCGCCGCTGCCCCCGCACGATGGAGCTGCTGACGGCGATTCCGGGTTGCACCACCGCCTTTTTCTCGATCCTCTCGCCGCACAAATGCATCCCTCCCCATCGGGGCGCCTGGGCGGGGGTGCTGCGCCTGCACCTCGCACTGGTGGTGCCGGAACCGGCTGAGCGCTGCCGGATCCGCATCGCCGATGAGCTGCACACCTGGCAGGAGGGGCGGTGCCTGGTGTTCGATGACACCTACAACCATCAGGTGTGGAACGACACCGACGGCTACCGGGTGGTGCTGTTCGTGGACTTCGAGCGGCCGCTGCGCTGGCCGCTGTCGCTGGTCAACCACTGGCTCCTGCACCTGGCGGCACTGGCGCCGTTCCTGCGCGAGGCCAACAGCCGGCAGCAGGCCTCGGAGCGCCGCTTCTGGCGGCGGGTGGGCGGCGAGGCAAAAAAAAGCGCCCCGGATGGGGCGCGGCAGCATGGTGTCTGACGATCAGAGGGCGTTGCCCCGCGGCAGTACCTCTTCAGGGAAGACGAAGTTTTCGTGCGGCTGGTCGGCCGGTGCCATCCAGGCCCGGATGCCTTCGTTGAGCAGGATGTTCTTGGTGTAGAAGGTCTCGAACTCGGGATCCTCAGCGGCGCGGATCTCCTGCGACACGAAGTCGTAGGCGCGCAGGTTGAGGGCCAGGCCGATGATGCCGATGCTGCTGGTCCACAGACCCATCACCGGCACGAACAGCATGAAGAAGTGCAGCCAGCGCTTGTTGGAGAAGGCGATCCCGAAGATCTGGCTCCAGAAGCGGTTGGCCGTCACCATCGAGTAGGTCTCCTCCTCCTGGGTGGGCTCGAACGCCTTGAAGGTGTTCGACTGCTCGCCGTCCTCGAACAGGGTGTTCTCCACCGTGGCGCCGTGGATGGCGCAGAGCAGGGCACCGCCGAGGATCCCGGCCACACCCATCATGTGGAAGGGGTTGAGGGTCCAGTTGTGGAAGCCCTGCAGGAAGAGCAGGAAGCGGAAGATGGCGGCCACCCCGAAGCTGGGCGCGAAGAACCAGCTGCTCTGGCCGAGGGGGTACATCAGGAAGACACTGACGAACACCGCGATCGGGCCGGAGAAGGCGATGGCGTTGTAGGGGCGGATGCCCACCAGACGGGCAATCTCGAACTGGCGGAGCATGAAGCCGATCAGACCGAAGGCACCGTGCAGGGCCACGAACGGCCAGAGGCCGCCGAGCTGGCACCAGCGCACGAAGTCACCCTGGGCTTCCGGACCCCAGAGCAGCAGCAGGCTGTGGCCCATGGCGTCAGCGGGGGTGCTGACGGCGGCGGTGAGGAAGTTGCAGCCCTCCAGGTAGGAGCTGGCAATGCCGTGGGTGTACCAGGAGGTGACGAAGGTGGTTCCGGTGAGCCAGCCGCCCAGCGCCAGGTAGGCGCAGGGGAACAGGAGCAGTCCGGACCAGCCGACAAAAACGAAACGGTCGCGCTTGAGCCAGTCGTCGAGGACGTCGAACCATCCCCGGCCCGCTGGCGCGCGCCCTACTGCGATCGTCAT
>SLIG01000160.1 GCA_007135755.1 Cyanobium sp. | reverse complement strand
TGGGCTGGAGCGGGCGGCCCAGCGCCGGCGGGGGCAGTGGCGGCCGGGTCCGTGGGGGCCGGGTCTGCTGCGGCCGTCTCGGGAGCGGTCCCGGGGGCTGGAGACGGCTCCCCCGCAGCCTGACCATCGGGGAAGCTGTCACTGAGCTGATCACCCAGGGGGGTGCCGCTGCAGCCCGCCAGCAGGAGAGCCAGCGGCAGCACCAGAGCCAGGGGCCGGCGCCGGCGGTGGTTCGGGCTGGAGCACCGCAGACCCCGCATCAGCTGTCGGCGGCGCGGATCACCCGCACGGCACTGGCGCGCAGGCGGCCACTCTTGGTGGTGGCGGGCGGTTTGCGGGCCGCCGGCTTCCTGGCGGTGCCGGTGCCGGTGCTGGCCGTCTTGCCCGTGGCCTTCCTGGCCGTTGTCTTCTTGCCCGTGGCCTTCTTGGCAGCCAGCAACTCCACCGCCTGCTCCAGGGTGATGGTGTCGGCGGTGGTGCCCTCGGGCAGGGAGGCATTGACCTTGCCCTGCTTCACGTAGAGGCCGTAGGGGCCATCGAACAGCTGGATCGCCTCCTCACCGCCCTCCGGGATGCCCAGATCCTTGAGGGCGGTGCGGCCCCCGCGGCCGCGCTTGGGCATGGCCAGCAGTTCCAGGGCGCGGCTGAGACCCACCGCCAGCACGTCGTCGTCGGCCTTCAGGGAGCGGTAGTCCTTCTCGCCCTTGCCCTTGTCATGCACCACATAGGGGCCGAAGCGGCCCAGCCCCGCCTGCACCTTGCCCCCCTCGGGATGCTCCCCGAGCAGGCGCGGCAGACGCAGCAGGCCGAGGGCGTCGTCGAGGCTGAGCTCCTCCGGCTTCACGCCCTTGGGCAGGGAGGCCCGCTTGGGCTTGGGATTGTCATCGCTCACCTGGCCCCGCTGCACGTAGGGGCCGTACTGGCCGAACAGCAGGTACACCAGTTCGCCTGTTTCCGGATCCTCCCCCAGGGCTTCGGGGCCTTCGGCCTTCTGCCTGAGAATCAGTTCGGCCTTGGCCGCATCCAGATCAGCCGGGGTGATCTCCTGGGGCAGGGTGGCCTTGAGCAGTTCCTCGCTGCCGTCATCGGCCACCCGCTTGGTCTCCAGGTAGGCACCGAAGCGGCCGATGCGCACCACGCAGGGCAGCCCCTCGAGCGCCACCGTGCGGGAGGCGCCGGGGTCGATGTCGCTCTCGCGCTGGGCCACCTGGGTTTCCAGGCCCTTGTCACCCTTGTAGAAGCTCTCCAGGTAGGGCAGCCACTGCACCTGGCCGTGGGAGATCTCATCGAGGGTGTTCTCCATTCGCGCCGTGAAGCCGGGATCCACCAGATCCGGGAAGTGCTCCTCCAGCAGGGCCGTCACCGCGAAGGCGGTGAAGCTCGGCGTGAGGGCATTGTTGGCGAGGGTGGCGTAGCCGCGGTCGACGATCGTGCCGATGATCGAGGCGTAGGTGGAGGGCCGGCCGATGCCCTCCTTCTCCAGGGTCTTCACCAGGGCCGCCTCGCTGTAGCGGGCCGGGGGCTGGGTCTGGTGGCCGAGGGCCTCCACCCCCTTGCAGGCCGGCCTGTCGCCCTGCTGCAGCGCCGGCAGCAGCACCTCCTGGCCCTCCAGGGCGGCATCGGGGTCGTCGCTGCCCTCCACGTAGGCGCGGAAGAAGCCGGGGAAGTCGATGCGCTTGCCGCTGGCGCGGAACCCGGCGCTGCCGAGGGCGCCGCCGTCCACCTCCAGATCCACCGCCAGCATCGTGAGCCTGGCGTCGGCCATCTGGGAGGCCACGGTGCGCTTCCAGATCAGCTCGTAGAGAGCCAGATCACGGCCGTCGAGGCCGGTGGCCGCCGGGTCGCGGAAGCTCTCGCCCGCCGGCCGGATCGCCTCGTGGGCCTCCTGGGCGTTGCGGGCCTTGGTGGAGAACTGGCGCGGGCTGGGGCTCAGGTAGGGGCTGCCGTATTTCTGCTCCACACAGCTGCGGGCGGCGCCGATCGCCTGCTCGCTGAGGTGCACCGAGTCGGTGCGCATGTAGGTGATGAAGCCCCGCTCATACAGCCCCTGGGCCGTACGCATGGTCTCCCGGGCGGAGAGACGCAGCTTGCGGTTGGCCTCCTGCTGCAGGGTGCTGGTGGTGAACGGGGCCACGGGCCGGCGCACCGTGGGCTTCTCCTCCACCGCCGCCACCAGCCAGGGGGCCTGCTCCACGGCCTGCTGGAGCTGGCGGGCCTCGGCCTCGGCCAGCAGCCGCACCGTGCTGCCGGCCTTGAGGGCGCCGGTGGTCTCGTCAAAATCGCTGCCGCCGGCGACCTTCACCCCGTCGAGGTGGCTGAGCTTGGCCTCAAAGCCGCCGCCGCCCTGCTCCAGGCGGGCCTTGAGGTCCCAGTAGCTGCCGCTGCGGAAGGCCCGCCGGGCCCGCTCACGCTCCACCAGCAGCCGCACCGCCACCGACTGCACCCGGCCGGCCGAGAGGCCCCAGGCCACCTTCTTCCAGAGCAGGGGCGAAAGCGTGTAGCCCACCAGGCGGTCGAGGATGCGCCGGGTTTCCTGGGCATGCACCAGCTCCATGTCCAGGTCGCGGGTCTGGTCCAGGGCGCGGCTGATCGCCTCCTTGGTGATCTCGTGGAACACCATCCGCTTCACGGGCACCTTGGGATTGAGCAGCTGCAGCAGGTGCCAGCTGATGCTCTCGCCCTCGCGGTCCTCGTCGGTGGCCAGCAGCAGTTGATCGGCGCCCTTGAGAGCGTCCTTGAGTTCCTTCACCACCTTTTTCTTGTCCTTCGGCACCACGTAGAGGGGCTCGAAGGCATGGGCGGTGTTCACCCCCAGGCTGGCCCACTTCTCACCCTTGTGGGCCGCGGGGATCTCGCTGGCGTTGTTGGGCAGGTCGCGCACGTGCCCCATGGAGGCCTCCACACGGAAGTCCCCGGGCAGGAACTTGCGGATGGTTCGGGCCTTGGTGGGGCTCTCGACGATGACCAGGGTGTGACCCACAGACAGGTGGACGACCGCATCCCTCTTTATCGCACCGGCGGCCCCGGTCGACGAAGCCAACACAGTTACAGTCAGCCCCACAAACCCCGGTCCCGCAGCCACCGTGATGCCCCTGGTGATGCTCCTGTCCGGCGTGATCGATCCTGGCCTGATGACTCTGCCCAGCGCCCTGGCCACGGCGGCGCTTCCCTCGCTTCTCGCCGCCATCGACGCCAGCGAAGCCATCGGCAGTGGCGCCGGCATTCCCGGCCTGGCCCTGCAGCTCAACGCCGGTGCGATCGCCCCGGAAGCGGCGGTGTTGGTGGCCCTGCTGGCCTGCCTGCTGGTGGATCTGGCGGGCGAGAAGGCCGCCAGCCGTTGGGTGCCGCCGTTCTGCTATGCCGGCCTCGGCGCCGCCCTGGTGCTCCTGGCCCTGCAGTGGAACACCCCCGATCTGCAGCCCTCCTTCCTGGGCAGCTTCCTGGCGGACAACCTGGCGATCGCCTTCCGGGCGGTTGTGGCCGCCTCCACCCTGATCACCCTGATGCTCAGCTGGCGCTACGTGGAGCGCAGCGGCACACCGGTGGGCGAGTACGCCGCAATCCTGCTGGCGGCCACCCTCGGGGCGATGTTCCTGTGCGGTTCCACCGACCTGGTGAGCATCTTCGTGTCGCTGGAGACCCTCTCGGTGGCCAGTTACCTGCTCTCGGGCTACATGAAGCGGGACGCCCGCAGCTCCGAGGCGGCGCTCAAATACCTGCTGGTCGGCTCGGCTGCGGCCGCCGTCTTCCTCTACGGCGCCTCTTTGCTCTACGGCCTCACCGGTGGCGCCACCAGCCTGGAGGCGGTGGGTGTGGCCCTGCAGACCAGCGCCAGCCCGATCGCCGCCCTGGCCCTGGTGTTCGTGCTGGCCACCGTGGCCTTCAAGATCGCCGCCGTGCCCTTCCACCAGTGGACCCCCGACGTCTACGAGGGCTCCCCCACCCCGGTGGTGGCCTTCCTTTCGGTGGGCTCCAAGGCGGCCGGCTTCGCCCTGGCCCTGCGCATCCTGGTGGGCTGCTTCGGCAGCTTCGACACCCAGTGGAAGCTGCTGTTCACCGTGCTGGCGGTGCTGAGCATGGTGCTGGGCAACGTGGTGGCCCTGGCCCAGACCTCGATGAAGCGGATGCTGGCCTACAGCTCGATCGGCCAGGCCGGCTTCGTGATGATCGGCCTGGTGTGCGGCACCGAGGACGGCTACGCCGCCATGGTGCTCTACATGGCGGCCTACCTGTTCATGAACCTGGGCGCCTTTGCCTGCATCATCCTGTTCTCCTTGCGCACCGGCAGCGACCGCATCTCCGACTACGCCGGTCTCTACCAGAAGGATCCCCTGATCACCCTGGGGCTGAGCCTCTGCCTGCTGTCGCTGGGTGGCATTCCGCCGATGCTGGGCTTCTTCGGCAAGATCTACCTGTTCTTCGCCGGTTGGGCCGACGGTCAGTACCTGCTGGTGGTGGTGGGTCTGCTCACTTCGGTGGTGTCCATCTACTACTACATCTCGGTGATCAAGATGATGGTGGTGAAGGAACCACAGGAGGCCTCCGAGGTGGTGAAGGCCTATCCCGAGATCAGCTGGTCGCTTCCCGGACTGAACTCCCTGCGCACCGCCCTGGTGAGCTGTGTGATCGTCACGGCCGTGGGCGGCATCCTCTCCAGCCCCCTGTTCACCTGGGCGAGCCAGAGTGTGGCCGGAACGCCGATCCTTCAAGCCACCCTTGGCTGAATCACTGCCCTCGCCATCCCAACGGAACGGCTCAAGCCCCCAGGACCCTGGCCGTCAACCAGCTCAGCCGGTGGCTGAGCTGGTGGGCGTGGAGAAGGTGTACGGCAGCGGCGATGCTGAGGTGCGGGCCCTCGACGGCCTCGATCTGCGGGTGAACCGGGGCGACTATCTGGCGGTGATGGGGGCCTCAGGATCGGGCAAGAGCACGGCGATGAACATCCTCGGCTGCCTCGACCGGCCGACGGCTGGCAGCTACCGGCTCAACGGCGTGCCGGTGGAGACCCTCAACGACGACCAGCTGGCCGACCTGCGCAACCGGGAGCTGGGCTTCGTGTTTCAGCAGTTTCACCTGCTGCCCCAGCTCACGGCTCTGGAGAATGTGATCCTGCCGATGATCTATGCCGGGGTTCCGGCCGGCGAACGGCGCCAGCGGGCCCAACGGGCCCTGGAGCGGGTGGGCCTGGGCCAGCGCCTGCACAACAAACCCAACCAGCTCTCCGGGGGCCAGCAGCAGCGGGTGGCGATCGCGCGGGCGATCATCAACGAACCGGCCCTGCTGCTGGCCGATGAACCCACCGGGGCCCTCGATTCCCACACCACCGAGGAGGTGCTGGACATCGTCGATGAGCTGCACCGCGGTGGGATCACCGTGGTGATGGTGACCCACGAGGACGATGTGGCCAAACGGGCCGAGCAGGTGGTGCATTTCCGCGACGGCCGCATCACCGGCTGAAGGGGGCCGGCCGTCAGCCCCCGAGCGGGCCGGCTTCGGTGGCAATCGCCTCTGGCCGTTCGAGCCGCTGCAGCAGCTGGCCCATCATCTGAGCGATCACGTCGCTGCCGAGGGGATTGAGCAGATCGCTGCCGCCGCCGGGGGTGAAACCACCGGGGTCCACAGCCACCCAGCCGCCGTCGCTGGGCAGGCGCAACTCGAAGTGCAGGTGCGGCCCCGTGCTCAGACCGGTGCTGCCGACCCGGCCGATCACCTCCCCCTGGCGCACCCGCTCGCCCGGCTTCACATACAGCTCGCTGAGGTGGGCGTAGAGGGTGCGGCGGCGGGGATTGTCGTGCTCCAGTTCCACCACCAGGCCATAGCCGCCGGCCTCACCGCTGCTCACCACCGTGCCGCCGAGGACCGCCACCACCGGGGTGCCCATGGGGGCCGCCAGATCGATGCCGGTGTGCATCAGCCAGCTGCCCAGGATCGGGTGCAGGCGGAAGCCGAAGCCGCTGGTGTTGACCCCGGCACCGACCAGGGGGAACAGCAGGCTGCGGTTGCCGTTGCCGGTCGCCGGTGCCGGCCGGGGGGTGATCGCGAACACATCGGCTAGCCGCAAGCTGCTGCCGTCGCCGGCCAGAAGGGAGGCCACCGGAACGGTGAGGGGCGTGCTCGTGGGGGTGGTGAACACCTCGCCCATGGCGCCGCTCCAGCCGCTGCGGCCGGCCTGCAGCTGGTCCCGGGCCGCCTGCATGGCGTCGGGATCGCTGGGATCGAGGGGCCAGATTGAGTTCTCTGACCGCCCACGCCAGCGCACCACCACGCCGGTGTTGCATTCCTGCTCGGAGAGGGCACCACTGCGGCAGGCCTGGCGGTGGGCCGGGGCCTGCACCGGCGAGGCCATGGCACCGCTGCGGATGCGGTCGCGCTCGGCCTGGGTCACCACCCCATCGCGCACCAGCTCGTCGAGGGAGCGATCGAATCGTCGCGGCTCGGGGGTGGCCAGGCTAGCGGGATCGGGCCTCAGGGGCCGGGGCTGGGGAGCGGCGGCCGGCGGCCGGGAAGCCGGCGGGGTGGCAACCGTGGGAGCGGCGGGCTCGCGACGGTCCGGCGGCAGGGTGATGGGCTCGCTGCCCAGGCTTGCTGCAGGGGCCGCGGGGGCTGAAGGACTGGGCGGAGCCGCCGCGGCCGGTGGTTGCGGCCGGGGGGATTCGGGAGCAGCTTCCTGGGCCAGGGCCAGACCCAGGGCTCCGACGCTGGAGAGGGCCGCCAGGGAGGCCAGCAGGGCCGCTGAGGCTGAGCTTCGGCGCACGTGAACCTGTTGGAGGAAAACCTGTCGGCGGAAAAGGGGTAGGCCCATGGGCGGGATTGTAGTCAGAGCCAGTGGCGCGGTCCCGGGCTCAGAACCGGCGCTGCAGGCGGGTGGTGAGGGCGCCCCGCCGCAGGCGCAGAGCGCCATCCGTCGCCAGCCCCTCCACCTGCCAGCGCAGGCCGCCATGGAGCACACCCTGGGGGCAGGGCTGCAGGCGCGATTCCGCCAGGCGCCGGATGGTTTCGCCCTGCCCGCCATCGCCCCCAGCGGCGGCCTGGTCCCGGGCCCAGGCCAGGGCCGCCAGCACCCGCCACTCCAGAACCCGGGGCCGGGCCTGGGGGCAACCGGGGCGACGGTCCCGCCGGCCCAGCCTCTGAGCCAGCGCCTCGCCCAGGGCGATGGCGCCCGGAGGCACGCGGTTGGTGCCGTTCACGCCCACGCCCACCTGAGCCCAGCGCACCTGGTCGCCCCGCAGGCGCAGGCGCGGCAGCACCCCGGCCAGCTTGCGCCCCTGCAGCAGCAGGTCGTTGGGCCACTTGATGCGGGGCTGCAGGCCGAGGGCCTCCAGTTCCAGGGCCAGCCCCACCACCACGGCCAGGCCCAGGGCCACGGCAGGGCGCGGTGGCCAGGGCAGGGCCGCGCTGAGCCACACCCCTCCGGGGGGCGACTGCCAGGGCCGCCCCCGCTGCCCAACGCCATGGCGCTGGCGCCGGGCGATCACCGCCAGGGGGGGCTGGCCGGCCATGGGGCCGCCGCCGCGACGCCGCAGCCAGCGGTCCAGCTCGATCTCGGTGCTGGCGCACACCGGCAGCCGGCGCAGCTGCCAGGGCCCGGGCGCGGCACCGAGCCAGGCCGGACTCAGCGGCGGGCGAGCCACTGACGGATGCGCTCGGCGCCGGCTTCCAGCTCGGCCTGGGGATGCACCAGCGCCAGCCGGGCCCAGCCCTCACCCGCGGGCCCGAAGCCGTTGCCGGGGGTGAGCGCCACCCCCGTGGCCTCCAGCAGGGAGGCGCAGAAGGCCTCCGAATCCTGTCCCCGCGCCTGGGGGGGCAGGGCCAGCCAGAGGTAGAGGGCCATCGAGGGGCGGCGCACCGGCCAGCCGCCGGCCTCCAGGGCGGCGGCCATGGCATCGCGGCGCTGGCGGTACACCGCCCGCAACCGCTCCGGCCACTCGGGCGCCTGCTCGATGGCCGCGATCGCCCCGGCCTGCAGCGCCAACGACTGGTTGAAGTCCACCACCCCCTTGAGCTGGCGCAGGGCGGTGATCAGCCACTCGGCGCCGATGGCGAAGGCCAGCCGGTAGCCCCCCAGACACCAGCTCTTGGAGAGGGAGAAGAACTCGATGCCGCACTGGCGCCAGGCGGGATGGCGCAGCAGGGCCGGGGCTTCCCCCTCCAGGGCCAGATCCACGTAGGGGTTGTCGTGGGCGAGCACGACGTTGTGGGCCAGAGCCTTCTCCACCGCCGCGTCCAGCCAGGCCTGCTCGCCGGTGGTGGCGGTGGGGTTGTGGGGGAAGCCCAGCACCATCAGCCGCAGGCTGTCCCACTGGGTGGCCGTGAGACGTTCGAAATCGGGCCGCCAGCCGGCGGCGGGATCAAGGGGCAGGAGCACCGGCCGGGCTGAGGCCAGATGCAGCCCACCGATGTGCGACGGGTAGTAGGGGTCGAGCAGCAGGGCTGCGTCGCCGGGGTTGAGCACCGCCAGGGGCAGGTGGGCCGTGCCCTCCTGGGAACCAACCAGCAGCAGCACCTCGCGCTCGGGATCCACCGCCACACCGAAGCGCCGCTGGGCCCAGCCGGCCACGGCCTGGCGGAACGGCAGGGTGGCGGCATGCAGGCAGTAGGCGGCGCTGGCGGGCCGCTGCAGCTGGGCGGCCATGGCCTCAAGGGCCACCAGCGGCGGCTGCAGATCGGTGGACCCCAGGGAGAGGTCGAGCAGGGGCGGCAGGCCGGAGCCGGGATCGGCCGCGCGGCTCGTGTAGGCCGCCTTGCGGCGGTCGTTGCGGGCGAAGACGCCGCTGCCCAGCTGGCTCAGGCGCTCAGAGATGGGCATCCAGGAAGGCCTTGAGCTGGGCCTGGGCCATGGCGCCCTCATGGCGCGCCACCTCCGCTCCGCCCTTGAACAGCACCAGGGTGGGCAGACCCTGGACCTGCAGCCGTTCGCGACTGGCGGGATTGGGATCGGCCTCCAGCTTGCCCACCGTCAGGCGGCCGGCGTACTCGGCGGCGGCCCAGTCCATCAGCGGGGCCATCAACCGGCAGGGGCCGCACCACTGGGCCCACACATCCACGAGATAGGGAACGGAGGACTGCAGCACCGCGGTCTCGAAGCTGGCGTCGGTGAGCTGGGCTGCGGGCACGGGGACAGAGGAGGGAACGGTGTGGCTGGATTGTATGGAGCCGGCCCACTGGCTCCGCAGCCCGTACTCCGCCGCCCGTACTCCGCCACCCAGCGGCCGAGGCCCAGACGCCCGCGCTCAGAGCTGGTCGATGGAGCGCTTGAGGTCCTGAAGCTCGGCGTCCACCTCGGCCACCTGGGCAGGCTCGAGCCGGGGCAACGGGCCATCCTCGGCAGGCAGCGGGATCGGCACCTCGGGCACACCGGCCAGCCGGTTCTTGAGGGCCGCCAGCTCATCGTCCACATCACTGCCCTGGAGGGCGGCGAACTGGCTCTCCAGATCGGCCCCCGCCAGTTCCGCGGCGGCCTGGCTGCGGGCTTCGAGGGTCTGCACCTTCTCCTCCATGCGCTCGAAGGCGGCCATGGCGTTGTCGGTGCCCAGCCCGCTCACGGCGCTCTGCAGCTGCTCCTGGGCCTTGGCCGCCTGGGCCCGGGCCTTGAGCATGTCCTTCTTGGTCTTGGCCTCGGCGATCTTGGCCTCCAGGGCCACCAGGCTCTTCTTGAGCCCCTCCACCTGGGCCGACTGGCTCTGGAGCTGGGTGTTGAGGGCCGTGGCGGTGTCCTGGTAGGTCTTGCGCCGCGACAGCGCTTCGCGGGCCAGATCCTCCTCGTTCTTTTTCAACGCCAGTTCGGCGCGCTCGTACCAGGTTTTGCTCTGGGCCTCAGCCTGTTCGGCCTGGTTCTGGATGCGCTTCTGGCTGGCGATCGCCGTGGCCACGGCCTGGCGCAGCTTCACCAGGTCGCGCTGCATGTCATCCACCGACTGGTCGAGGATCTTGGCGGGATCCTCCATGCTGCTGATCGCCGCGTTGGCGTTGGCGCGGAACAGGCGGCTGAGGCGGTCGAAGAAGCCCATAGAACGGGACGGGGCGATCGGAACGGGGCGATGCTTGACCTTAATCACCATTGCCCCGTCGCACCGCCCGGCCCAGCCCATGGCAGAACCGACCCCCCAGCGCCGCGGCAGGCGCCGCGCCGACCCGGCCGCCAACCGGCGCCCCGCCAGAGCCGCTGAGGCCGCCGCCGCTACGCGCCGCATCGGCAACCTTTCGCTGCTGCTGCCGCCTCCGCGGCCGCCGGCCACCCCCCTGGTCCGCTGCCTGGACAACCTGCAGCAGGACTGGCAGCGGCAGGGCCATCTGGCGGCCCTCTGGCAGCGCTGGCCCGAGCTGGCCGGCCCCCAGCTGGCCCCCCACTGCCGGCCCCTGCGGCTGCAGGGCTCGCGGCTCACGGTGGGGGCGGCGCCCGGTCCCTGGCTGCAGGCCCTGCAATACCACCGCCACCAGTTGCTCGGGAGCCTGCGGGCGGCGGGGTTTGCCCTGCGCGATCTGCGCATCGAGCAGCACCATCCCACGCCCCTGGCTACGCCGGGCCTGGAGGAGGAGGCCCGGGTGTGGGCCCGCCACCCCAGCCGGGCCGATGTGCACGGCATGGCCAGCTGTCCCCGCTGCGGCTGCCCGGCGCCGGCCGGCGAGATGGCCCGCTGGGGGCACTGCAGCTTCTGCCGCCGCCGGCAGCTGGCCGCCGAGGCCGCAGCACCCTCCCCGCCGCCCTAGCGCATCCACGCCGCAGTAGCGCATCCACGCCGCCGAAGCGCTCAGTAGCGCTCGGGCCTTGGATCCCTCCAGTCGGCCCGCACCCCGCTGACCGCCAGCTCAGCGGCCCGCTGCTCCAGGCGACGGCGATCGAGACGCCAGAGCCTGTAGATGCCGGCCTGATCAAGCACCTGCGGATCCAGCCCCCGCCAGTGGTCGCGCTCGGCGGTGTCGGCGTCGATCACCAGCAGCAGCTGGGGTTGCTGCTCCACGCCGCTGGGCACCTGGCCCTGGCGCTTCTCGCCGGCCAGCCGCTCGGCCAGGTTCACCAGGGCGGCCGGCTCGGCCCCCTCGTAGATCACCACCTGCCGCCCATAGAAGTGCAGGGAGGGCTTGAGCATGCCCACCATCGCCAGGGGTTCAGGGGTTGCGCTGACGGCCTGGCGGTCCACCACCGCCGCCGCCAGGCGCCGCACAGGCTCACCGCGGAGCTGGTCGCCCAGCTGCCAGAGCGGCAGCAGCACGAGGGGCACAAACAGCACCAGGGGCAGCTGCAGGGCCAGCAGCACCCCCGCCGAGCCCCGCCGCCAGCCCACCAGAGCCAGCACGGCGGCCAGACCGAAGCACACCGCCGCCAGCGCCGGCCGGCCGCTGGCCAGCAGGGCCTCCGGCAGTCCGGGCATCTCGGGGCTGACGATCAGGGGCACCCAGCGGGGAGCGGCAGCGAAGACCAGCGCCAGCAACAGGGCCAGCAGCGCGCACAGACCCCAGACCAGCCGCGGCCTGCGCTGGGCGGCCAGGGCGATCAGCAGGCCGGCCGCCGGGGTGGCGGGCAGCCAGTAGCTGGGCAGCTTGGTGGCGGCAGCGCTGAAGAACAGCAGCACCGCCAGCAGCCAGCAGGCGGCAAAGCGCTGCAGCGACAGCGGCGGCGCCGGAGCAGGCCCCCGCAGGCCACGCACCAGGCCCAGCAGCAGCAGGGGGGTGAGCGGCAGGCTGGCCAGCACCAGCACCAGGCCGAAGAACCACCAGGGCGCCTGATGGTCGTTCACCACGCCGGTGAAGCGCTGCAGGTTGTGGTACCCGAAAAAGCTGCGCCAGAACGGCTCCCCCTCCACCACCAGAGCCGCCCCATACCAGGGCAGGGCCACCAGGGCGGTGAGCAGCAACCCCCGCAGGGGACGCAGGCTGGCCACCAGGCCGCGCCAGTCGGCCTGCAGGGCGGCGAACAGCAGCAGGCTGAGGCCCAGCAGCAGCACCGCCACGGGGCCCTTGGTGAGCACGGCCAGCCCCAGCGCCAGCCAGCCGGCCCACCAGCGCTGGCCGGCGCTGGCGTAGCTCTGCCAGATCAGCAGCAGGCTCATCGCCAACGTGCCGGTGAGCAGGGCATCACTCACGGCGATCCGCCCCCAGAGCAGCACCAGCGGCGAAAGGGCGAAGGCCAGGCCGGCGGCGAGGGCGGTGCGCGACGGCTGGCGACGGCCCTGGGGCCAGCGCAGCAGGGTGAGCACCAGGGCCTGCATCGTCACCACCGTGGCCAGGGCCGACGGCAGCCGGGCAGCCCAGGTGCCCAGCGGATCCCACTGGCTCTGGCCGGGCAGGGCGTAGATCACGCCCATCGCCCAGTACACCAGGGGCGGCTTGTCGTAGCGCGGCAGGCCGTTGACGCGGGGAATCAGCCAGTCGCCGCTCTCCGCCATCGCCCGGGCCGAGGCCGCGAACAGGGGCGGCGTTTCATCCACCAGGCCGGTGGCCCCCAGCTGCCACACGAACAGCAGCAGCCCGAGTACCAGGCTGGCGAGCAACAGCCCACGGGAGCGGCGGACGGGCACCGGATCAGGGAAGGCAGCGGCGGCCTTGCAGGCACGGAACCCGGCGGGGCGAGGCACGAACGGCGACAACGGGGACCGGGCCCGACCCTATCGGCAGGTCAGGGTTGGCCTGGCCAGCACCTCCAGCCAGGCCTCGATGCGGGCGGCGAAGGCCTGCTGGGAGCAGCGCTGCTCCGCCCAGGCACGGCAGTGTCGGCGCTTGACGCCACGGGCCCGCCGCACCGCCGCCACCAGGGCCGCCACGTCGTCGGGCGCCGCCAGGGCGCCGGTGTGTCCCTCCTGCACCAGCTCCGCCGGCCCGCCCCGGGCATAGGCCGCCACCGGCACCCCGCAGGCCAGGGCCTCCACCACCACGTTGCCAAAGGCCTCGTTCCACTTCGGCGTGTTGAGCAGCACGGCACAGCGGCCCAGCTCCGCCTGCAGCTGGTCGGTGGGCAGAAAGCCCCGCCACTGGAGCGTCCCCGGCGGCACCGAGGCCTCCACGTGGCGGGCGTAGGCGGGATCCTCCTGCAGGCCCCACACCGCCAGGGGCAACCCCAACCGGGCCGCCGCCGCCGCCGCGTCCTCCAGGCCCTTCTCCGGGGCGATCCGGCCGGCCCAGCCCAGCAGCTCGGCCGGCGCGGCCTGAAAGTGGTAGCGGCTGAGGTCGAAGCCGTTGCCCACCAGCCGCGGCGGCTGGGGCAGGTCGAAGTCGGCCGCCTGGGCGGCGGTGTGGAAGGCCAGGTGCCGGGGGTGACTGCGGGCGATCTCGGCGATCAGCCCATCCATCACGTCCGCCACCGAGCCCATGCTCACCAGATGGGCCAGGGGAGTGGCGGTGTGCGGCGTGAGCCAGAGGGGCAGCCAGTCGTAGGCCAGGTTGAGGATCACGTCGAACTCGGCCTGCCGCAGCAGGGCCCGGCGCCAGAAGTGGCCCAACAGGGCGTCGGCGGGCAGTTCCACCGCAGCACCGCGCGGCCGGTGCTGCCAGCTGGGCTGGTCCACGCCGGGCTCGGCCCAGAGCGCGGCCGCAGCGCAGGAGGCCAGCAGGGTGGAGCCTTCGGCGGCCAGCACGGTGAGCTGGTGGCCGCGCTCGAGCAACCCGGCCACCACGGCCAGCGCGGTGATCTCCACGCCACCGCCGCGGCCGCTGCCCAGGGCCCCCACCGGAGTGCTCACCACCAGGATGCGCATCAGGCCCCCTCGCCGCCGGCCGCCGCCACCGGCAGTGCCCGCCAGAGCACCTGGCGGCGGTTGATCAGCAGCACCGAGCCCAGGGCCAGCACCGCCCCCAGCCACTGCAGGGGCTGCAGTTGTTCATCCAGCCAGAGCACGCCGCAGAGCAGGGCGAACACGGGGGTGAGGAAGGTGAGGGCGGTGAACCCGGTGAGGTCGCCGCTGCTGGCGAACCAGAAGAACAGCCCGTAGGCCAGGGCGCTGCCGAACAGGGCGGCATAGGCCATCAGCCCCCACTGGCCGGCCGACCACTGGGGCAGCCAGGTGCCACCGTGGAGCACCGGCAGTTCGGCCAGCACCAGCAGCGGCAGGCCGCCAAACAGCAGGTGCCAGCCGGTGACCGCCACCGGATCGCTGTGGCGGGTGGCGTAGCGGCAGAGCACGGTGCCCACCGCCATCGCCGCGGCGGCCCCGAGCATCCAGAGCTCACCGTGACTCCAGGGGCGCACGCCGGTGGCGACCGGTCCCTCCAGCCACCAGTGGCGCAGCAGCGCCGCCGGCAGGCCCAGGCAGACGATCCCCAGCAACCCCAGCAACAGCCCCAGCCAGCCCACGGGATTGATCGCCTCGCCGAACAGACTGCGGGCCAGCAGGGCCACGAGCAGAGGCTGGGAATCGATCAACACCGACCCCAGGCCCGCGCCGGTCTGGCCCAGGCCACGGGCCAGCAGGCCCTGGAACAGGCTGGCGTCCACCAGGGTGAAGGCCAGCAGCCAGGGCCAGTCGCGACGGTCCACAGCCAGGGGGCGGCGCAGCAGCACGGCCGCCAGCAGCACCACGGCCCCGGCAGGCAGCAGCCGAAGGCAGGCCACCTGCAGGGGGCTGCCGCCATCGAGCAGGGGCCGCATCGCCGCCATCGCCGTGCCCCAGAGGGCAAAGGGCAGCAGCATCGCCAGGGGCCGCAACGGGGAAGGCAACAGGGAACGGGCAGAGGGCAGATCGGTGGCCTGTTTTTAAGATCCAGCCACTCCGACATCACAGCGCATGGCCTGGCCCTGGCGCCGCAAGACCCGCCGCACCCTGGCCCGGATTGCCATCGAGGGACCAATCGCAGGCGGCACCCGCAAGCGCGTGCTCAAGGCCATCCGCCAGGTGGAGCAGCGGGAGTGCCCGGCCCTGCTGCTGCGGATCGACAGCCCCGGCGGCACCGTGGGCGACAGCCAGGAGATCCATGCCGCCCTGCTGCGGCTGCGTCGCAAAGGCTGCCGGGTGGTGGCGAGCTTCGGCAACATCTCCGCCTCCGGCGGGGTGTACATCGGCGTGGCGGCCGAGAAGGTGGTGGCCAACCCGGGCACGATCACCGGCTCGATCGGTGTGATCCTGCGCGGCAACAACTTCTCCAAGCTGCTCAAGCGTCTGGGGGTGAGCTTTGAAACCGTGAAGAGCGGCCTGTACAAGGACATCCTCTCCCCCGATCGCGCCCTCACCGAGGCCGAACGGGAGCTGCTGCAGGGTCTGATCGACTCCAGCTACGGCCAGTTCGTGGCGGCGGTTGCCGAGGGCCGCTCCCTGGCGGAGAAGAAGGTGCGCGCCTTCGCCGACGGACGCGTGTTCAGCGGTGCCCAGGCCCTGGAGCACGGCCTGGTGGATGAGCTGGGCGATGAGGAACGGGCCCGGTGTCTGGCCGCCGAACTGGCCGGCCTCGATCCCGAGCGCAGCCGCCCCACCGAGTTCGGCACACCGCCGAAACGCTTCGCCGGCCTGATCCCCGGCCGCGCCAGCCTGAGGGCCCT
This sequence comes from Cyanobium sp., assembly GCA_007135755.1. Taxonomy (GTDB): domain Bacteria; phylum Cyanobacteriota; class Cyanobacteriia; order PCC-6307; family Cyanobiaceae; genus NIES-981. The sequence continues at coordinate 861 of SLIG01000160.1, read as the reverse complement.
GGCCCAGGCCCTCAGCCTGGAGCTGAGCTGGAGCGGCCAGCCCCTCTGGCTCTGGCGCCCATGAGCGGCCCCCTGCAGCTGCGTGCCCTGCGCGGTGCCACCACCGCCGCCGCCAACACCTGCGAGGCGATCGACGCGGCAGTGGCGGAGCTGGTGGCGGAGCTGGTGGAGCGCAATGGCCTCGAGGGCGAGCGGGTGGTGTCGGTGACGTTCTCGGTCACCGCCGACCTCGACGCCTGCTTTCCGGCCGCGATCGCCCGCCGCCGGCAAGGCTGGGAGCAGGTGGCCCTGCTCGACTGTCAGCAGATGGCCGTGGCGGGCGATCTGCCCCGCTGCATCCGTCTGCTGGCCCACGCCTGGATGGAGCCCCAGCGACCGGCCTGTCACCCCTATCTGCGCGAGGCCAGCCGGCTCCGTCCCGACCGCGCCAGCTAGCGGGCCGGCCACCCGCACCGCCGTGGCCCCGGGGGTCTGCTGAGAATTGAAGTCACCTTTCGCCCGCCGACCCGCCAGCCCATGGGTTTTCCCGCATCGCTCTGGCCCCTGCACCGAAGGTCCGCCCAGACCAGCCCGCCCAGAGGCCGTGGGCATTGCCGCCCTGGGCGCCTTCCAGCCCTGCTGGCGGCCAGCCTGGGGCTGGGCGTGGCCGGCCTCACCGGCCCCCTGCCCCCCGTCCTGGCCCAGGGCACACCCAGCCTGCTGGAGTTCCGTTGGGAGAACAACCGCGACTACCGCCGGCTCTACTACTTCCTGAGCAACACGGAGCGCAGCAGGCGTTCGGAATATTTCCTGATCCTGCGGCCCCGGGATCGCAACAACGCCATCCTCAAGCTCACGGTCACGGTGCCTGAGCACTTCAAC
>SLIG01000002.1 GCA_007135755.1 Cyanobium sp. | reverse complement strand
GATCTGGCCTGCGGCGGTGGCGACACGGCCATCGACCTGGCCCTGATGGGCCGGCGCCATGGCCTTGAGCTGGAGGTGGAGGGCTGCGATCTCAATCCGGAGGCGGTGGCCATCGCCAGCGCCAATGCCCGCCGTCGCGGCGCGCCCCTGCGCTTCTACGCGGCCGATGCCCTGGCCGATCCCTGGCCGCAGGGCCCCGGGGGCGCCCACCCCGAGGGTTACGACGTGGTGCTCTGCTCCCTGTTCCTGCACCACCTCGATGGCGACGCCGCCGTGCGCCTCCTGGCCCTGATGGCGCGGCGCGCCCGCCGGCTGGTGCTGGTGAACGACCTGATCCGCAGCCCCCTGGGCTTTGCCCTGGCCTGGGCCGGCACCCGGCTGCTGAGCCGCTCGCCGGTGGTGCACACCGATGGCCCCCTGTCGGTGCGGGGTGCATTCCAGCTGGCTGAGGTGACCGCCATGGCCGAGCGGGCGGGGCTGGCGGGAGCCGAACTGCGGCGCTGCTGGCCTGAGCGTTACCTTCTGCGCTGGAGCCGGGATTGAGATGGGTTCCAGCCCAACCGCCGCCAACCCTGCCCCAGACCGCGACTGGGATGTGGTGGTGGTGGGTGCCGGACCCGCCGGGGCCCTGGCCGCCTTTGATCTGGCACGGCAGGGTCTGCGCGTGCTGCTGGTGGAGAAGCGCCGCTTCCCGCGCTGGAAGGTGTGCGGCTGTTGCCTCAACGGCCAGGCCCGCTCGGTACTCGCCGGCGTGGGGCTGGGGGGGCTGATCGACGGCCAGGGGGCCGTGCCCCTCAATCAGATCCGCGTGGGGCTGGGGGGCCGCCAGGCCAATTTCCCGCTGCCCGATGGCCGCGCCCTGTCGCGGGAGCGCTTCGATCAGGCGCTGGTGCAGGCGGCGATCGACGCCGGTGCCAGCTTCCGGCCCCACACCAGCGCCCGGCTGGGGGCGGCGGATGTCCGTGGGCGCACGGTGCACCTGCGCCCGGGCGGCGGCCGGCCGCCCGGGGGAGGAGGTGAAACCGCGGTGCGGGCGGCCGTGGTGCTGGTGGCCGCCGGCCTGGCCCACCGCTGCCTCGAGGACGAGCCGGGCGCCGGCGTGCACATCCAGCCGCGCTCCCGGGTGGGGGCCGGCTGTGTGCTGCCGGCCGGCACCGGCGCCTACACCCCGGGCTGCATCCACATGGCCGTGGGCCGCCGGGGCTACGTGGGGCTGGTGCGGCTGGAGGATGGCCGCCTCGATCTGGCCGCCGCCTTCGATCGGCCCCTGCTGGCCGAGACCGGCGGGTCCGCCGGCGCCGCCGCCCTGGTGCTGGAGCAGGCCGGGTTTCCCGTGCCCGCCGGCCTGGACGCGGCCAGCTGGCAGGCCACGCCGTCCCTGAGCCGCCGGGCCACGCCCCTGGCGGGGGAACGCTTTCTGGTGCTGGGGGATGCGGCCGGCTACGTGGAGCCGTTCACGGGCGAGGGCATGGGCTGGGCCCTCACCGCCGCCGCCGCCGCCACTCCCCTCGTGCTGGAAGGGGTGCGGGGCTGGCAACCGGCACTGGAGCGCCGCTGGCGGCACACTCTGGAGCGCCAGATCGGCCGGCGGCAGCGGCTCTGCCGCGGCGTGGCCGCCCTGCTGCGTCAGCCGGTCGCCGCCACCGCCCTGTTCCAGCTGGCGAGGAGGGTGCCGCCGCTGCCTCGCCGGCTGATCCGCCAGCTCAACCAGCCGCCCTCCGTCGCTGGCGCCCCCTCACCCGTGGTCGGACCCGTGCCATGCCGCTGAGCATCCGCGGCATCGGCGCCGCTGTTCCCGCCCACAGGGCCAACCAGAACGACGCTGTCGCCCTGGGCCGCCACCTGATCGCCGACAGCCCGGAGCGGTTGGCCCTGCTGGAGCGCATCCAGCGGCGCACCCGGGTGCACACCCGCCACAGCGTGCTGCTGGAGAACGGCGAGCCCGAGAGCCCGATTGCCGAGCGGCTGCCCTTCTACGGCGAGCGCAATCCCTCCACCGCCGAGCGCATGCAGCGCTTCGCCGTCCATGCCGGGCCCCTGGCCCTGGCGGCGGCGCGGCAGGCCCTGGCGGACGCCGATCTGCCGGCCGAGCGCATCACCCACCTGGTGACGGTGTGCTGCACGGGCTTCCAGGCCCCGGGGTTCGACCTGGAGCTGATCGCCCAGCTGCCCCTCCAGCCCGACGTGGAGCGAACCCAGGTGGGCTTCATGGGCTGCCACGGCTCCCTCAACGGCCTGCGGGTGGCGCGGGCCTTCGTGGAGGCCGACCCCCAGGCCTGCGTGCTGCTGTGCTCGCTGGAGCTCTGCAGCCTGCACCTGCACTACGGCTGGGATCCGGAGAAGGTGGTGGCCAACGCCCTGTTCGCCGACGGGGCCGCCGCCCTGGTGGCCACCGCCGGCGAACAGGGCGTTGGCGACAGGGTTGGCGACGGGGGGGCGCCCCTGCGGGCCCTGGCCTCCGGCTCCACCGTGATCCCGGACACGGCGGAGCTGATGTCGTGGACGATCGGCGACCACGGCTTCGCCATGGGCCTCTCACCGCGGGTGCCGGCGGCGGTGGCGGCCCACCTCCGCCCCTGGCTCGAGGGCTGGCTGGGCCGCCAGGGCCTGACGATCGAGGCCATCGGCTCCTGGGCCCTGCACCCCGGCGGCCCGCGCATCCTGCAGGCCAGTGCCGCGGCCCTGGGGCTGGCGCCGGAGCAGATCGCCGTGTCCGAAGCCGTGCTGCGTGAACACGGCAACATGTCGTCGGCCACGATCCTGTTCATCCTTGAGCGGCTGCGCCGGGCGAAGGCCCCCGGACCCTGGGTGGCCCTGGCCTTCGGCCCCGGCCTCACGGTGGAAGCCGCTCTACTGGACACCCCGGAGCGCTGACCATGCAGGTCTACGACGTGCTGATCGCCTTCTCGGTGCTCAGCCTGCTGCTGCTGATCGCTCTGGTGCTGCGCAGGCGGGTGCCACTGCTGCGCCAGCTGGGACTGCCGGAAGCCCTGATCGCCGGGCTGCTGGGACTCGCGATCGGCCCCTACGGCCCGCTGCAGCTGGTGCCCGACACGGTTCAGGAGGTGTGGTCGCAGGCACCGGCGGCCCTGATCGCCCTGGTGTTCGCCACCCTGTTTCTGGGCCAGCGGCTGCCCAGCCCCCAACGGCTGTGGGAGCGGGCCGCCCACCAGACCGCCTTTTCGATGGTGATCGGCTTCGGCCAGTACCTGGTGGCTGGGGTGGTGGTGCTGGTGCTGCTGGGGCCGCTGCTGGGCAGCCACCCACTGATGGCCACCCTGGTGGAGGTGGGTTTCGAAGGCGGCCACGGCACGGCGGCCGGTCTGGGCCGCACCTACACGGAGCTGGGCTTTCCCGCCGGGCGCACCCTGGCCCTGGCCATGGCCACCGTGGGCGTGATGGCCTCGGTGCTGCTCGGCACCGCTCTGGTGCTCGTTGGCCAGGCCCGCACCTGGCTGCTGCGCCAGCGGCACCGCAGCCCTTCAGCGCTGGTGGGCGGCCGCAAGGGCAGCTTCGGCGCCGAGGGGCGGCTGGCCGGGGAGCGGGCCGCCGGGCTGATTCCGGCACACCAGACCATCAGCCTCGATGTGCTCACCCTCAACCTCTGCCTGGCGGGGGTGGCGGTGGGCGTGGGTGCGCTGCTCAAGCAGATCCTGATGCAGATCTCGCCGCTGTTCGATGCCGTGCCGGTGTTCCCCCTGGCGATGGTGGGCGGGCTGCTGGTGCAGCTGCTGCTGCAGAAGCTCAACCAGCCGTTTCTGGCCTCGGCATCGGATCAGGCCAGCATCGCCTCGCTGTCGATGGATGTGCTGATCACCGCCGCCATGGCCAGCCTCAACCTGCCCTTGCTGGCCGACAACCTGCTGCCGTTCACGGTGCTGGCCGTGGTGGGCCTGGTTTGGAACGTGCTGATGGTGCTGCTGCTGGCGCCGCGGCTCTTCCCCGATGCCTGGTTCGAGCGCGCCATCGCCGACTTCGGCCAGGCCACCGGCAGCACGGCCAACGGGCTGCTGCTGCTGCGCATGGCCGATCCCACGGGCCGCAGCCAGGTGCTGGAGGCGTTTTCGTTCAAGCAGCTGCTGTTTGAGCCCTTTCTGGGCGGGGGGTTGATCACAGCGTTTGCCCCCCTGGCGATCAGCAGCATGGGGCTGGGACGCTGGACAGCGCTGTGCCTGGCATTCACCCTCGGCGCCCTGGTGGTGGGCCTGCGGCTGCTGCCCCGATCCCAGGCCGTCGACGGCTCCGCATGAGCTCCGGGCCGCAGCCGGGGCCTGCGCTTGCTCGGAGCGGTGCGCAGCAGGGGCGAAGGCACGAGGCCGCGACCGAGAGGATTCAGCCGCGCGATTCCGGTGTAGTCGAAAGCGCACGGCTCATCGCTATTCATCATTTGTTTGCATGTCGTAACATGCTATTGACTGCGGGGCGAGTTCGCACCCTGTCAGGATCAAGCGTCAATGCCGGGCTTCGCTCACCATGAAGGCGATCATCGGCTCCGTCACTGCTGGCCTCGGGGGGGGCTGGTGGCGATCGCTGCGACGTTGGCTCCGGAGCTCCCAGGAGAGCGGATTCAGCGATGGGGAACTGAGCGACCTGCCGGAGCCCCTGCGGAACCGACTGCAGCGAGACATCGAGAGCCTGCTGGCCCCGGAAGCCTCCCGCACCACCATCTGCACAGCGGTCCAGGAGGGCCTGAAGCGGTGGCGGCAGCAACCGCAGGCCGGGAATGCCCTGGTGATCCTGGCAAACCCGCTCGAGCCGCTCGACCACCTCCTCAGCGATGCCCTCAGCGCCGAGGCAGGCTTCAGGGCCAGTGATCTGATCACACCCCTGGCGGCCGATCAGCGCCGCGATGATCCGCTGACCATGCCCGAGCTGGTGCGAGAGGCCTTTCGCGCCCTGCCGGCCATGCCGTCCGGTGACAACAACAGAGACGAGGACGGTGGCGCTGAGGGAGGCGCGGAGGGAGGCGAGCGGGCCAGGTTGGTGCTGATCCCGGCGCTGGACATGCTCTTCCTGCGCTGCATCGGCGGCTGGGAGAGCATCGAAGTGCTGCGCTCCGAGCTGGTGCAGCGGCCGGATCTGTTCTGGGTGATCGGCTGCAACCGCTGGGCCTGGTGCTTTCTCGATGCCGTCGCCCAGGCCGAAGCCTGCTTCGGCGCACCCGTCAGCCTGCCCAGGCTGGGTGGCGACGACCTGAAGCCCTGGCTCCTGTCTCTCGAGTCCCTCCCCCCGGCCGTTGAGGCAAACACCGACAGCTTCGACTGGGAGGAGCTGGCCGATCTGGCCAATGGTGTCAGCAGCATTGCCGCCCGGCTCTGGCTCGATGGCCTGCGCGTCGAGGAGCAGCCCAACGGGGCCGGCGACGAGCCCAGGCTCATCGCCACGGTGCCGGCCCTGCGCTCCCTGCCGTCGCTGGTCGGGATCGATCGCTACCTGCTGCATGCCGTCCTGATCCATGGACGCATCAGCCGACGCCACCTCATCCGCAGCCTGGGGGACGCAGATGGCCGGGTTGAAGCCCGGACCCAGTGGCTGCTGCGCCAGGGAATCCTGGAGATCCGGGGAGACATCCTGATGGTGTCGCCACTCCATTACGGGCGAATCGCCAGCGATCTCGCCAACAACAATTTCTTCGTGGAGAGCGCCTGATGCCGATCGTCCAGCTCGATTCCAACGTATTCACCGACCTCACCCTGGCCAAGCTGCTGCGGGCAGCGATCGCCATCGGCATCGCCTATGGCGGCATCTGGCTGGTGGAGGTCTCCACAACCTGGGCCTCAGAAAAGGTGGCGCGCCGGTTTCGCATGCTGATCAAGCAGTCGCGGCCGTTGTGGAAGGCGATCATTCTGATCACCACCATCAGCTTTCTGCTGCAGCAGTTCCTCAACCTCTCCCAAACCAACCTGCTGGCGATCACCGGAACAATCGCGATCGCGCTGGCCTTCGCGTTGAAGGACTACGTGAGTTCAGTCATTGCCGGCGTTATCGCATTGTTCGAAGCGCCCTACCGAGTGGGCGATCGCATCCAAATCGGTGATCATTACGGCGAGATGGTGGGTTATGGACTGCGGGCAATTCAGTTGCACACCCCCGACGACAACATCGTCACCATCCCCCACAACAAAACCTGGACCGAAGCCATCGTCAATGCCAACACCGGTGCGCTGGAAGCCCAGGTGGCCACGGATTTCTACTTTGATCACCAGATCGAGAGCGACATCGTGATCACGATTCTGCGTCAGGCCGCCTACAGCAGTCCCTACACCCAGCTGCGCCTGCCGGTGACCGTGATCATGCGGGAATACCCCTGGGGCACCCAGTTCAAGCTGCGCTGCTACCCGCTGGACATCCGCGACGAGTTCACCTATCGCACCGATCTGATCCGCCGCAGCAAGCAGGCCTTCCGCCGCCATGGCCTCGCCTACCCCAGCCTCCCCGCCGGCTGGCCCGGGATCAGGGGGGAGAGCGGGTCCGAAAGGGATGGCTGAGGTCGCAACGACCGGGCTGGCAGCGTTCGTTGCCCTGGTGGAGCAGCTGGACCGGAGCACCGGCACCACCGCCAAGGTGGAGGCCCTGGTGGAGTACTTCAGCGGCGCTGCGCCCGCCGATGCCGCCTGGGCCCTGCAGGTGCTGCTGGGAAAGCAGCGCCGGCGCCTGATCACCGGCCGCCGGCTGCGCCAGATCTGCCTGGAGGGATCGCCGCTGCCGGACTGGCTGTTTGAGGAGTGCTACGCCCACGTGGGCGATTCAGCCGAGACCATCGCCCTGCTCTGGCAGCAGCTGAATCCGGCCGGCAGCCAGGCCTCCCCGCTGCAGAGGCCGCCGCAGCATTCCCCCCTGCACGCCTGCCCCCTGCACGTGTGGATGGAGGCGTTGCTGCCCACGGCCGCCGCTCTCGAGCACGAGCCCCAGGCCCACCGGGTGCGGCAGCTCTGGAGCGGCCTGAAGCCCGGCGCCCTGCTGGTGATGAACAAGCTGTTCACCGGTGGCTTCCGCGTGGGGGTGGCCCAGGGGCTGGTGATCCGTGCCCTGGCCCAGCTCAGCGACCTGGAGGAGCCGCTGCTGGCCCACCGGCTGATGGGCGGATTCCAGCCCTCGGCCGAGGCCTACCGCAAGCTGATCGCCCCGGCCGCTGCCGAGGAGGCGGTGCCCAGCCGCCCCTATCCGTTCTTTCTGGCTTCAGCGCTGCCGCCAGCCGATCCGGCGGCGGCACCCCTCGCCGGTGCAGCCACGGCCTGGCTGTGCGAGTGGAAATGGGACGGCATCCGCGGCCAGCTGATCCGCCGCGGTGGCGAGGGCTTTCTCTGGAGCCGTGGCGAGGAGCTGATCAACCACGCCTTCCCGGAGCTGATGGAGGCGGCAACCGCCCTGCCCGATGGCACCGTGCTCGACGGGGAGGTGATCGTGTGGCCGGAGGGCGCCGGGCGGCCGGCTTCCTTCGCCCGGCTGCAACGCCGGCTGGGGCGCAAGGCACCGGGCCGCCGGCTGCTCGCCGAGTGCCCGGTGGTGTTCCTGGCCTACGACCTGCTCGAGCAGGGAGGCGAGGACCGGCGCTCCTGGCCCCTGAGCCAGCGCCGGGCCGCCCTGGACTCCCTGATCCAGGGGCATCTGCAGGCGGCGGAGCACCCCGCAGCCGGGCGCCTGCGCCTCTCCCCGCTGCTGCCCCTGGAGAGCTGGGAGCAGCTGGAGCCCCGGCGCCAGCAGGCCCGCGACGCCGGCGCCGAAGGGCTGATGCTGAAGGGCGCCGACTCCCCCTACCTGGCCGGCCGCAAGCGGGGGCACTGGTGGAAACACAAGCTCGACCCCTGCCGCCTCGATGCCGTGCTGCTCTACGCCCAGGCCGGCAGCGGCCGCCGCGCCAACCTCTTCACCGACTACACCTTCGGGCTCTGGAACCGCCCCCCCAGCGCCCCGGGCAGCGATCCCCCACGGCTGGTGAGCTTCGCCAAGGCCTATTCCGGCCTCGACGACGGTGAGATCGGCGCGCTCGACCGCTGGATCCGCAGCCACACCACCGAGCGCTTCGGCCCGGTGCGGGCCGTGGAGCCGCTGCAGGTGTTCGAGCTGGCCTTCGAGGGCCTGCAGCGCTCCAGCCGCCACAAGAGCGGCATTGCCGTGCGCTTTCCCCGCATCGCCCGCTGGCGCCGCGACAAGCCCGCCCCAGAGGCCGACTGTCTCGCCAGCGCCCTGGCCCTGCTGCCGCCGGAGTGAGCCGCCGGCGCTCAACCCGTGGCGCTGCGGTACACCGAGCGCCCATCGCCGGGCAGCAGGGTGAGGCTGCGGGGGTCGATCACCCGCCCGGCCGTCACCTCGATCTCCGCATCCGCCGGCGAGCCGCCGGGCTGGCTCCAGATCTCCAGGCCCAGCACCCGGCCGCCGGGGCCGCTGTAGTCGGCGAAGCGGCAACGGCCAAGGTGCTGGTTCATGCGCCGGTGGCTGGCGGTGACCGTGGCAGTGCCCTGCTCCTTGAGCTGATAGGTGCCCCCCTGCCAGCTGAGTTCGGCCGGTGGCGGCAGCGGCGGGGGCGGCACCAGCGACACCGTCTCCAGCCAGCTCACCTCCAGCCAGTCGTCCTCACACACCACCAGCCAGCGGCTGCGGCCGCCGTCGCGGAGCAGATACTCCAGCCACTGGAAGCCGTCCTGGTCGTAGAGGAGCCGATCTTCCACCACCCAGTCGGCCGCCTCAGCCTGCACGATGTCGCCCAGGCGCAGGTCAAACAGGGTGCGCTCCCGCGACTGCTGCTGCCGTGCCCGCTGGGCCGCCCGCCGGCGCTGGCGCTGCAGCACCAGCACCCCCGCCCCCAGCAGCACCAGCAAGGCCAGCAGAACCAGGGCCATGGCGGCGGAGCCTGGCAGGCCCGGCAGAGGATGACCGCCCCAGGGTATGGCGGGTCACCGCACCAGTCGGGTGGGGGATGCAGCACCTAACTTTTGGGGTGGACCCCTGCTCCCTGGAGACCCGCCCCATGTTCACGCTGGACAAGGCCACCAAGATTTTTCCGGAAACGCTTTCAGCCGACGCGGTTCCCGCCCTCACCGCCCGCTACAAGCTGCTCAACGCCGAAGATCAGCTGGCCCTGATCTGGTACGCCTATCTGGAGATGGGCCAGACGATCACGATCGCAGCCCCGGGCGCGGCCCGGATGCAGTTCGCCGAGCCGGTGCTGAACCAGATCAAGGCGATGGACTTCACCCAGCAGAGCCAGGTGATGTGTGATCTGGCCAACCGTGTCGACACCGAGATCGGCCGCACCTACGCCTACTGGTCGGTGAACATCAAGCTGGGCTTCTGGTACAAGCTCGGCGAGTGGATGGATGAGGGGATCGTGGCCCCGATTCCCGCCGGCTACCAGCTCTCCGCCAACGCCGCCTCCGTGCTTGCCAGCCTGCGGGGCCTGGAGGCGGGCCAGCAGATCACCGTGCTGCGCAACTTCGTGGTGGACATGGGCTTCGACCCCGGCAAGGGCGAGGGCCAGCGGATGATGGAGCCGGTGGAGGTACCCATAGCCGAGGACCAGCGCACCAAGGTGTTCATCGAAGGGGTGCTCAATCCCACGGTGATCTCCTACATGGAGCTGCTCAACGCCAACGACTTCGACCAGCTGATCCAGCTGTTCCTGCCCGACGGCGCTCTGCAGCCCCCGTTCAAGAGTCCGATCGTGGGCACCGAGGCGATCATGCGCTTCTTCCGTGAGGAGTGCCAGAACCTCAGACTGCTGCCCGAGCGGGGCTACAGCGAACCCACCGATGGTGGCTTCAACCAGATCAAGGTCACCGGCAAGGTGCAGACCCCCTGGTTCGGCGCCGGCGTGGGCATGAACGTGGCCTGGCGTTTCCTGCTCGATCCCGACAACAAGATCTACTTCGTGGCCATCGACCTGCTGGCCTCCCCCGCCGAGCTGCTGAAGCTCGGACAGTGATCACCCGGGGCACCACCGTCGCTCTCACCCTGATCGGCGGCTGGTGCCTCAGCCTGCTGCTGCTGGTCTTCGGAGCAGCCCTGCCGCCGGCGGCCTGGCTGCCAGCGGTGCTGCTGCGCACCCTGTTGCAGACGGGCCTGTTCATCGTCGGCCACGACGCCATGCACCGCTCCGTGGTGCCGGCCAGCCCCATGCTCAACGACCGCCTCGGCCGGGTTGCTCTGGGGCTTTACGCCTGCCTCCCTTACAAGCTCTGTCGCCGCAATCACCTGCTCCATCACCGCGGCCCCGGCGGCAGCCGCGATCCCGATTTCCACGCCCCCCATCAGCCTGGCGTCGTGGGCTGGTTCGTGCGCTTCCTGGGGGGCTACCTCAGCCTCACCTCCCTCACCGTGCTGGTGTCGCTGTGGGGTGGCGCCGCCCTGGCGGCCGACGCCCTCCACGGCCATGGGCTGCAGGTGGTGTTCAGCTTCTGCACCCTGCCCCTGGCCCTCAGCGCCCTGCAGCTGTTCCTGTTCGGCACCTACCTGCCCCACCGCGGCCGGGCCATGGCCTCGCCCCACGGCGCCATCACCCTGGCCTGGCCCGAACCCCTGTCACTGCTGGCTTGCTACCACTTCGGCTACCACGTGGAGCACCACTGCCATCCCTCCCTGCCCTGGTACGAGCTGCCGGCCTGCCACCGTCGACTGCAAGAGCAGACCGGGCTCGCGGCCCGAGCCCACAGGCGATAGGTTCGCAAGGTCAGCGAATCCCTACCTCAGCCCGTGGCCAAGGCAGCCCAGACGTCGTCCCACCCAGCACCGGCGTCCCAGGCGGGCCACGCTCCCGAGCCGCCCCAGGCTTCCGATGCCGGCTGGAGCGAAGCCGAGCGGATCGTCGCCCGCTGTGCCTTCGACCGTGCCCAGCAGCGCGCCATCCGCTCCCTGGTGGAGACGGTTCAGGTCCACGCCAGTGGCCTCGACAGCGTGGAGAGCGTGTGGGTGCTGCACGACTACCTGAGCACCCAGCGCCATGCCATGGAGGGGCGCTTCGATTTCCGGCTCGAGGGCCTGCTGATCGTGTTCGCAGGCCTGGTCCGCGACCAGCTGCTGTCGCTGGATGAACTGCAGGGCCTTGAGGCCACCAAGCTGGCCAAGATCGCCGCCCTCTCCAAGTTCTGATCAGGGCGAGGCCTGATCAGGGGCCTGAATCAGGGCGTGGTCTGGCGCCAGCGGCCGCGACGCTGGTACTCCACCAGCACCGGCCGCCCCAGACGGTTGGGCAGCACGGATTCACCAGCCCCGGGCTGCAGGTCCCGGGGCAACTCCAGCAATCGCTCCAGTTCGGTGGCGTCCACCCAGCGGCCCGTAAACGGCAACGGGGCGAAGGGGCGCTCGGGCCCGGGCCGGTGGGCGAGCACGAAGCCCCAGGGCCCGAAGCTGGGCACGGTGACGCTGTAGGGGCGGGTGTGCAGCCCCAGCTGCTCCAGACTGGCCTGGATGGAGGCCAGCACCTTCGGCGCGAAGAACGGCGTCGAGGCCTGGGTCACCAGCACCCCGTGAGCGGCCAGGCGCTGCTGCAGGCGGCCATAGAAGCCCACGCTGTAGAGCCGGGCCAGGGGGGCGCTGGCGGGGTCGGGGAAGTCGGCGATCACCACGTCGTAGGGGCCCGCCAGCTCCGCCACCCGGGCGAAGGCATCGCCCACGTGCAGCCGCACCCGCGGATCCTCGAGGCTGCCGCGGTTGAGGCGCCGCAGCTGGGGATGGCGGCGGGCCAGCTGCAGCATCGCCGCATCGAGCTCCAGCACATCCACCTGGCGCACCTGGGGCCAGCGCAGCACCTCCCGCAGGGCCAGGCCGTCGCCGGCGCCCAGCAGCAACACCCGCTCGGGGGCGCCGTGCAGGGCCATGGCCGGGTGCACCAGCGCCTCGTGGTAGCGGTATTCATCCAGGCTCGAAAACTGCAGGCTGCCGTCGAGATAGAGGCGCAGGTCGCTGCGGCGGCGGGTGAGCACGATGCGCTGATGGCGCGACTGCAGCCGGCCCACCACGGGATCGGCGTAGAGGCTGTCTTCGATGCGATCCCCCAGCGGGGCCACCAGCACCCCGGCCAGACCCACCAGCGGCAGCGCGGCGCTGAGGGGCCAGCGCCAGCAGCGCAGCGCCGGGAACCACCAGGCCAGCAGGGCACTGGTGACCAGGGGCACCACGGCCAGAGCGGCGGCCGTGGGCAGCAGTCCCAGCCAGGGCAGCAGCACCAGGGGGAACAGCAGGGCGCCGGCCAGGGCGCCGGCGTAGTCGAGCGCCAGCACCCGCGCCAGGGCGGTGCGCAGCTGCTGCTGACCCTCCAGCAGACGGGTGATCAGGGGCAGCTCCATGCCCCCCAGCACGCCCACCAACACGGTGAGCAGCACCACCGCCAGCCACAGCGGGCCGTCGACGGCGAACAGGGCGAACAGGGCCAGGGGGCCGAGCAGGCAGAGGGGGCAGAGCCCCAGTTCCACCAGCACCAGGGCCTGGAGCAGGCGAGCGGCGGGCTCGGCGCCGGTGGCCAGGAACTGGCTCAGCCAGGCCCCCAGACCCATGGCCGCCAGAAAGGTGCCCACCACCACGCCGGTGGCCAGGGCCGCATCGCCCACCAGGTAGCTGGCCTGGGTCACCAGCAGCAGCTCCAGCACCAGCCCCACAGCGGAGGAGATGGCGGCGGTGAGCAGCAGCAGACGCACCTGGGCCGCGCTCAACCGGGCGGCCGTCCGCCGCACGCGGCTCAGTCTCACTTCGCCCCGCTCGGCCCGCGGCCCTGGAAGCCACCCCAGGTGCGCTGGCCCGCCACCGGCTGCCAGCGGCCGCCCACGGTGCGGCCCCGGAAGGCCACCGCCCCCCGCGCCCGCGGGGTGCCCTCCTGGCCGATGCGGTAAAGCGCCGGACGGGTGATCGCAAAACCGCAACCCAGCAGCAGCGCCAGCAGGGTGAGCAGCAACAGCAGCTGGCGCTCCATCAGCCGGGCGTGCGCAGGGGAGTCACGGCCACCGGCCAGGCGGTGACCACCCCATCCTCAACCAGCAGCTGCAGCCACTCCAGTTCCACCGCCCCATTGGCCAGGGGGTCGGGAAGCGAGGCCCGCAGGCGGACCTGGGTGGGCGCGTTGAGGCGCAGGTAGCGGCTGGACTCCACCAGCCACCAGTGGTCGTCCTCGTCGCTGAAAGGGCGCAGCGGCAGCTCCAGGCGCTCGTGCAGCAGCACCGCACCCCAGGCATCGGTGATGGCCAGCTCCAGCGGCACCTGCTTCGGCGGCGGCGCGGGGCGGCGCGGCGGCAGGTCCGGTTCCTCGTAGCGGCCCAGCACCTGAAGCCGCATCAGACCGGCGCCGCCGAGCTCCAGCCGCAGGGCCACCACGTCGTCGTCCACCCGCAGGCGGCGGCGCTGGCGGCAGTCGCCATACACCGCCACCCACAGCAACCGCACCATCAGGGCGGTGACGGCGGCGGTGAGCAGCAGCAGCGGCCGGTCCACACTGTGGTTGTCCACCACCAGCGCCACCCGCAGCGGCGGCGGCAGGGGGCGGCCGGCCGCATCCGTGAACTCCTCGAGCGCCACCACCAGGCTGTGCTCTCCTCCCTGGCGAGGCCGCAGCTGCAGGCGCAGTTCGGCGTCGCTCTCGTCGTAGCTGCCGCTCTCGCCGTCCTCCCGCCAGATGCCCTGCTCGCGCCAGCCCTCCTGATCGAACTGCAGCACCGTCTGTCCGGCGGGATCGAGCAGATCCACCGCCAGGGCCATGGCCGTGTTGGGGGGCAGCTCGGCACGCAGGCGGAGTTCCGGGCTGCCCAGCCAGCCATCGCGCAGCCGGAACGGGCGGCTCAGGGCCGGCTGCTGGCCGTCGAGCACCAGCAGCTGACGCTGGCGGGGAACGCTCACGGCCGCCAGCAGCACCAGCAGCGGCACCAGAGGCAGCAGCAGGGTGAGCAGGGGCCAGCGCACCAGCTCGTCGCCGCCGCTGATCTGACGGGCTGGAGACACCGGCTCACCAGCGGGCTGGCCCGCGGCCGCCGGCCCGGGGGCAGGGGGCGGCGGCGGGGGTGGTTGCCGCGGCGATGACGGCATCGCCATGGCGGCCCAGGAGCTGCCGATACCCTAAGGAACCCGCTCCGGCCCGCCACCGGCTGCCATGGCCCCACGGTTCACCCAACTGCTGCTCACCATCGGCTGGACGGTGATCGGCGTGCTGCTGATCTACGGCGGCACCTGGCTGTTCGACCGCCTCACCCCCCTCGACTACCGCAGCGAGATCCGCAAGGGCAACGTGGCCGCCGGGGTGGTGATGGCCGCCGTGATCCTCGGGGTGGCGGCGGTGGTGGTGGCCGTGCTGCTGAGCTGAGGCCCTGGCGGGCGGCACCAGCAGCAGCATCGCTCCATGCAGAACGCGCAGCAGGGAGGGTTGGCAGGGAGGCAGCGGAGCCAGGGCAGCGGGGGAATCGGCGCGGCCGCCAACTGGCGCATCATTGAGCAGGAAGTCGGTTGAGTGCACGCGGGGCCTGATGGCGAAGCCGGCCTTGATGGCAGATCGGGGCCTGACGGCGAAGCGGGGCAGCGCCGCGGTGCTGGCTCCGATCGAAGCCTGGTTCGCACGGCAGGGCTGGGAGCCCCTGGTCTTCCAGCGGCAGTGCTGGCAGGCCTACCTGGCGGGCCGCAGCGGCCTGATCCAGGTGCCCACCGGCTCGGGCAAAACCTACGCCGCGGTGATGGGCCCGATCGCCGAGCTGCTCGCTGAGGACGAGGCGGCGGCGAAGGAGGGGAGCCCGGCGGGGCTGCGGCTGCTCTACATCACCCCGCTGCGGGCCCTGAGCCGGGATCTGGCCCTGGCGATCCGCCAGCCGATCGAGGCCATGGGCTGGCCGCTGCGGGTGGCGATCCGCAACGGCGACACCGCCAGCAGCGAACGCACCCGGCAGCTGCGCCGCCCCCCCGAGATCCTGATCACCACCCCCGAGTCGCTGTCGCTGCTGCTGGCCAATCCCCGGGCTCCGGAGCTGTTCGGCCAGCTTCACTGCGTGGTGCTCGACGAGTGGCACGAGCTGCTGGGCAGCAAGCGCGGGAGCCAGGCCGAGCTCTGCCTGAGCTGGCTGCGGCGGTTGCGGCCGGCGCTGCGCACCTGGGCGATCAGCGCCACCATCGGCAACCTCGAGGAGGCCGCCCGGGCGGCGGTGGGGCTGCCGGCGGGGGCGGCCAGCGGAGGCGACCCCGAGCCCCTGATCATCCGCGCCGCCATCGAGCGTCCCACCGCCATCCGCAGCCTGCTGCCCGAAACCATCGACGGCTTCCCCTGGGCCGGCCACCTGGGCCTGCGCATGTACGAGGAGCTGGTGGCCGCCCTCGATCCGGCCGTGAGCACCCTGCTGTTCACCAACACCCGCAACCAGGCCGAGCGCTGGCACCAGTGCCTGCGCTACGCCTGCCCGGAGATGGACGGGGCCCTCGCCCTGCACCACAGCGCCATCGACCGCGCCGAACGGGAGGCGATCGAGGCGGCGGTGAAGGGGGGGGCGATGCGCTGGGTGGTGTGCACCAGCTCCCTGGATCTGGGGGTCGACTTCCAGCCGGTGGAGCGGGTGGTGCAGATCGGCTCGGCCAAGAACCTGGCCCGGCTGCTGCAGCGGGCCGGCCGCAGCGCCCACTGCCCCGGTGGCACCTCCCAGGTGCTGTTCATGCCCACCCACGCCCTGGAGCTGCTGGAGGTGAGCGCCATGCGCCGCGGCCTGGCGCAGGGGCTGGTGGAAACGCGCCGGCCGCCCCAGGCGCCGCTCGACGTGCTGCTCCAGCACCTCACCAGCCTGGCCTGCGGCCCGGGCTTCGAGCCGGAACGGGAGTGGGCCACGGTGCGCAGCGCCTGGAGCTTCCGCGGCCTCAGCCCAGGCGACTGGCAGTGGTGCCTGCGCTTCCTCGAGGAGGGCGGCGAGTGCCTGGGGGCCTACCCCCGCTACCGCAAGCTGGAGCGCGAGCCCGCCTGCGACGGGTTCCGCTACGTGGTGCGCGACAAGGCGGTCGCCCGCCTGCACCGGCTGCACATCGGCACGATCACCGCCGAACGGGCTGTGACGGTGCGCTTCGTGCGCGGGGCCGTGCTGGGCCACGTGGAGGAGACCTTCATCTCCCGACTCAAACCGGGCGATGTGTTCTTCTTCGCCGGCCGCCAGCTGGAGTTTGTGCGTCTGCGCGAGATGACCGCCCAGGTGAAGGCCACCACGAAGAAGAGTTCGGCGGTGCCGGCCTGGGCCGGCGGCCAGATGGCCCTCTCCGATCTGCTCAGCGAGGGACTGCGGGCCGAGGTCGACCGCTGCGCCCGCGCCCTTGCTGCCGGACCGGGGCAGGACGACGCCGATGCCCATGTCGACACGGGGCTGGACACACCGGAGCTGCGGGCCCTCGAACCCCTGCTGCGCCGCCAGGCCGAACTCTCGCGCCTGCCCCGCCGGGATGAATTCCTGGTGGAGGTGTGCCGCAGCCGCGAGGGCAGCCACCTCTACGCCTATCCCTTCGAGGGGCGCTTCGTGCACGAGGGGCTGGGCTTCCTGTGGGCCTGGCGTCTGGCCCGCCAACAGCCGAGCACGATCACGGTGTCAGTGAACGACTACGGGTTCGAGCTGCTGGCGCCGCGCGGCTACCCGTTCGAGGAGCTGTTCGAGCTGCATGGCGACGGGCTGCTGGACGTGGAGCACCTGGAGGCCGATCTGGAGCAGGCGGTGAACCTTTCGGAGCTGGGCCGCCGCCGCTTCCGCGCCATCGCCCAGATCGCCGGGCTGGTGCGCAACGGCTACCCCGGCCAGAGCCGCAGCGGCGGCCAGCTGCAGATCAGTGCCGCCCTGCTCTTCGATGTGTTCTGCCGCCATGAGCCCGGCAACCGGCTGCTGGCCCAGGCGCGGCGTGAGGTGCTGCAGGAGCAGCTGGAACTGCCGCGCATCCGCTCGGCGATGGAGCGGCTGCTGGGCTGCCACCTGCTGCTGGAGCGCACCCCCAGGCCGGGGCCCCTGGCCTTCCCGCTGCTGGCCGAGCGGCTCAACAACCGCATGAGCAACGAGTCGCTGCTGGAGCGCATCGCGCGGCTGCGGACCGAGGCAGAACGGGCCGAGGCCTGCTAGGCCAGTGGGGTTGTGGATGGGGCCTGGCCCCAGGGCTCAAGGCGATGGCCAAAGCACCAGCCCTGGCCCTGTCCCTGCGCTGTCTGCCGCCCCTGGTGCTGGCGGGCGGTCTGCTGCTCACCGCCCTGGTGGGGGCCGCGGGCGCGGCGGGTCCCAACCTCTGGGGGCTGCTGGCCGTGGGCACGGCGGCCAGCGCCCTGGCAGCGCTCTGCGCCCGGGCCCTGGTGAACAGCCACCTCACCCTGCGGGCGGCCCTGGCCGTGAGCGAGGCCGCGGCCCGGGAGCGGGCCCTGGCCAGCACCGTGTTCGAGGCGTCGCGTCTGGGGATCGTGGTGAGTGACCCGGAGGGCCGCATCCTGATGGTGAACGAGGCCTTCAGCCGGCTGAGCGGCTACCGGGCGGTGGAGGTGCTGGGGCAGCACACCAACCTGCTGCGCTCCGGCCGCCACGGCGCCGACTTCTACGCCGAGCTCTGGGCCAGCCTGCTGAGCCGGGGCCACTGGCAGGGAGACCTGTGGAACCGGGTGCGGAGCGGTGAGCTGCGCCGCCACCACCTCGCGATCTCCACCGTTCGGGGCGCCGACCACCGGCCGCTCTACTTCGTGGGCATGCTCGAGGACATCACGGAGCGCTATGCCGCCGACAAGGCGGTGCTTCACGAGGCCCGCCACGACCTGCTCACCGGTCTGGGCAACCGCGGCCTGCTGGTGGAGCAGCTGGAGCGCGACCTGGCCCTGGCCCGGCGCCATCAGCGGGGCGTGGCGCTGCTGTTCCTGGATCTGGATGGCTTCAAGCGGGTCAACGACCGCCACGGCCACGCTCTGGGAGATCAGGTGCTGCAGCTGATGGCCCAGCGCCTGCAGGGGGTGCTGCGCGAAACCGACCTGCTCTGCCGGCTGGGAGGCGATGAATTCGTGGTGCTGGTGCCCGACGGTGGCGGCGACGAGGAACTGATCTGGATCGCCACCAAGCTGATCCGGGCCAGCGAGCAGCCCCTCAGCCCGCTGGCGAGCGATCTCAGCCTCTCGGCCAGCGTCGGCATCGCCCGCTACCCCGACAACGCCCGCAACGCCAACGAGCTGCTGGCGGCCGCCGACCGGGCGATGTACGCGGCCAAGGCCCGCGGGGGCGGCAGGAGCCGGATCGCCGGGCAGATCACCGCCCAGGCCGGCGACTAGGCCTGCTCCATGCGCTTGATGATGTAGGCCATCAGCCCCAGGGAGGCGGCCAGGGCGATCAGCAGGGCGGTGGTCATCGGAGCGGCGGCCGAAGGGGGCAGAACTCCATTATCCCGGCATCAGCGCAGCCGGTGCCGCCACCAGCCAGCGCCCGCCGGCGGCCAGCAGCAGCGCCACCCCCAGCCCGGCCAGCTGCAGCTGCGGCGCTGGCCACAGCCGCCGCACCAGCGCCGCCGCCCACACCAGCCCCAGCAGCACCGCGGCGCTCTGGCAGAAGGCGATCACGTGGGGGTCGGCGCTCCAGGCCGGCAGTGCCGGCACGGCCGATCCCAACGGCGCCACGCTCACCGCCACCACCCGGCCAGCCTCCGCCATGCCGAGAGGCAGGTGGCGGGCCAGCAGCAGCGCCCAGAGCAGGGGCAGCAGGGCGTAGAGCAGCAGGCGCCGCTGGCGGGCGGCCAGCAGGGGCCGGCTGAGCAGGAACAGCAGGCTGGGGGTGGCCAGGGCCAGAGCGCCGATGGCCAGGCGCGGCAGCAGCGGGCCCTCCTGCAGCGAAGCCGGCGCCAGCGGCAGCCAGCCCAGCAGCCGCTGCCAGTGGTGCAGGGGGATGCCACCGGCCAGCACGAGGATCAGGCCGGCCTCTCCGGCCGGTGGCTCCATCTCCCGCTGCAAGTCGGCGGCGGGCGGGCGCAGGCGCAGCTGCACCGAGCGATGGGGGCAGGCCGCCGCGCAGGTGAGGCAGAGCACGCAGTCACGGTTGTCGGCCAGGTGGGCCGGATGGGTGCCGAGGGGGCAGCCAGCCGTGGCCAGGCCCTCGCCCACGGCTGGTCCGCCCTTGAAGCAGCCGTAGGTGCTGCAGCTGCCGCTGCAGGTGCCGGCCTCGGCGCGCAGTTCCAGGATCGAAAGCTTGGCGAACAGGCCGTTCATGCCCCCCACCGGGCAGAGATGGCGGCACCAGAAGCGCTTCTCGAAGGTCAGCGAACCCAGCACCGCCCCGGCGGTGATCAGCAGCAGCAGGCAACTGCTCAGCCAGGCGGTGTTCTCCAGGTTCCACACCTCCTCCCAGAGCAGGATCAGGGCGAATCCGGCCGCCAGCAGCGGTGCCGCCCAGCGGTCGCTGTCGCCCCGGGGCCAGGGGCGCGGCCGCCAGCCGATGGCACGGGCCAGGCGCTGGCTGATCTCCCCCCACACCATGAACGGGCAGAAGGAGCACCACAGCCGCCCCACCAGCGGGTAGCCGAGCAGGATCAGGGGCCACCACCAGGCCCAGAAGAGGTTCAGGCCGCCGTTGTGGGCCCGGTCCTGGGGACCGAGCCAGAGCCACAGGTTGACCAGCACGAACACCCAGCTCACCAGGCCGAACAGCAGGGCGTTCCACAGCCGCGGCGAGCGCATCACAAAGCGCAGCCGCGGCTTCCAGCGCCAGAGATCGAAGCGCGCCCGCAGCCCGCGCGAGCCGGTCCAGAACACCTCCTCGGGCAGGGTGGCCGGCAGCGCGGCCGGCAGATCGCTGGGGCTGTCGGCGGCGCTCTGGCGCAGCGCCCGCTCGATCAGCCCCTCCAGCTCCTGCAGGTTGCCGGGGAAGTCGTGGCTCTGCAGCCGCTTCACCACCGCCTCGCTCACCTGGGGCGGCCGGCTCCAGCCCAGCCCCCGCGCCTGCTGGCGGAGGCCATAGCGCAGCCATTCGCCCAGGTCCTGGCGGCGCACCCGCAGGGGCGGCACCCGGATCACGGTGGCGCAGCCGTCGAACGCGGGCAGGGCCGACTCGGTGGTGCAGAACAGCCGGCCCCGGAACAGGCGCTCGGGGCCGGCCGCCCCCGCCGCCCGCCAGCGCCCGCTGCGCAGCAGCTCCAGCAGCTGGGGCTGCAGGCGGGGATCGGCCCGATCGAGGTTGTCGATCAGCAGGGCACCATCACCGAGGCAGTCGAGCAGGGAGCCGTCACCGCCGCTGGAGCCGCTGCCGAACAGGGCGGCGCCGTCATCGCCCAGGGTGGCGGCGTCGATGCGGGCCATCAGCCGCCGCCGGCGCGGGCTGCCGAAGTGGATCAGGGCGGCCAGGTTGTCCTTGCCCAGGCCCGGTTCGCCGCTGATCAGCACCGGCCCGGCGTCCGGGTCGGCGGCAGCTCGGCGCACCGCCTCCCGCAGGCGCTCGGCGTAGCGGCTGCTGCCCACCACGCCGCGGCGGGTGCGGCCCAGCAGGTGGGGCGCCAGCTTGAGCAGACAAGCCTGCTGGTTGGTCACAGCGGGATCGGTGCTGCCGCCGGTGTCCGCCATCCGCCCTGTCCGCGCCGCTGTTCCGATTGTGTGCCCCTGGGGAGAGGTTGGGTGCCCACAGGCTGATCTGGTGTGCCCATAGGCTCAGCGCCGCGCGCCCACTGCCATGACTCTCACCCTCTACGGCGGTGCCCGCACCCGGGCCTCCATGCCCCGCTGGTATCTGGAGGAGAAGGGCATCCCCTACCGCTGGGTGGAGCTCAACCTGCAGGCGGGCGAACACCGCGAGCCGGCGTTCACCGCCATCAACCCCTTCGCCAAGCTGCCGGCCCTGGAGGACGACGGACTCGAAGCCCCCGGCGGCGGACCACTGCGCCTGTTCGAGAGCGGCGCCATCCTGCTGCACCTGGCCGAGCGCTTCGGCGGCGAATTCAACCCCGACCTGGCCGGCGGACCGGAGCAGGCGGCCGCCCGCCGGGCACTGGTGGCCCAGTGGCTGCTGTTCGCCAATGCCACCCTGGCCGTGGCCCTGTTCGTGCCCAGCAACCGGGAGCGGGAGTTCCCCCGCCTGATGGGGGTGCTCGACGACCTGCTCGCCGACGGCCGGCCACTGGTGGGCGAGCAGTGGGGCGCGGCCGACTGCGCCGTGCAGGCCTACCTGGCCTACCTGCCGATCTTCTTCCCCCAGATCGATCTGGAGCCCTGGCCAAGGGTGCGGGCAGCGATCGCCAGCGCCAACGCCAGCCCCGCCTACCAGCGGGCGATGGGCCGCCGGTGAGCGCAGCGGCGACGGCTGAGATGGCAGCGTTCCGCTGGGGCGGCGAGACCCTGGAGCTGCTGGCCGAGCGGGCGGTGTGGGACCCGCTGCGGCGGGTGCTGCTGCTGGCCGACCTGCACCTGGGCAAGGCGGAGAGCTTCCAGGCCCAGGGCATCCCCCTGCCCAGTGACGGCGACGCCGCCACCCTCAACGCCCTGCTGGAGCTGGCGGCGCGGCTGCGGCCGGAGCAGGTGATCGTGCTGGGCGACCTGATCCACGGCCGCCTGGGGCTCACCGGCGAGCTGCGGGCCAAGCTGGCGGCCCTGCCGGAGCTGCTGGGCTGCCCGCTGCGGCTGATCGGCGGCAACCACGAGCGGGGCAGCTGGATCGCCGGCCTGGCCCAGGAACCCAGCCAGGCGCTGGGGCCCTGGTGGCTCAGCCACGAACCCGAGCCGCACTCCAGCCGGCTCAACCTCTGCGGCCACCTGCATCCGGTGACCCTGCTGGGCGGCAGGGGCGACCGCCTGCGCCTGCCCTGTTTCAGTTACTGCCCGCGCAGCGAGCGGCTGGCCCTGCCCGCCTTCGGCGCCCTCACGGGCGGCATGCCCCTGGCCCGCCACGAACGCCAGTGGCTGGTGGCCGAAGGAGCCGTGCTGGCGCTCTAGAACACCCGCAGCCAGTCGCGCTGCATGTCCACCACGTGCCAGCCGCGCTCGGGGGCCTGCTGCAGGGCCTTCACCAACGTGCCGGTGCTCCTGGTTTCGGCGTCGTAGGCGTATTCCCGCTCAGCGTCGGTGTGGTGCACGATCAGCCCGAAGCTGGGTCGCGGGTTGTTGATCGTGGTGTACTGCAGCATGGCCAGGTCGCCGTCGCTGTTGCCGAAGGCCATCAGCGGCCGGCGGCCGATGAACTGATGGATGCCCGCCGGCTTGCCGGCACCGTCGTTCACAAACAGGGTGTCGAGCGACTTGAGCAGCACTGGGCCGCTCTCGCGCAACTCGAAACTGGTGCGGCCGGTGGAGCCCACCACCCGCTCCGGCGGGATGCCGTACACCCGCTCCACCCACACGCGTATGAAGTCGGCGCCACCGCCAGACACGATGAAGGTCCGGAAGCCATGGGTTCGCAGCAGCTGCAGCACCTCCTGCATCGGCCCGTAGGTGAGGGCGTCATAGGGCCGCTCGAAGCGGGGATGACGGGCGGAGCGCAGCCAGGCCTCCACCGCCGCGGCAAAGGCATCGGTGGTGAGGCCGGCATGGCTCACGGCGATCACCCGCAAGAGGCCGTGGCCATGCTCCCCGGCCAGCAGGGCCGCGATGTCGCCCGCCAGGGCCGCCTGCACCATCGGATCGGCGGCCAGGGCCGGCTGGCTCTGCAGCACGCTCCTCAGCTCGTCGAAGGCGAAGGCCGCCTGGAAGGGCATCGGCTGCTCCGGCCAGAGCGTGCCGTCGTTGTCGACCACCGCCACCCGCTCCGGCTCCGGCACAAACGCCGCCGAGTCCTCGGTGGTCACCGCCGTCACGAAGGAGAGCAGGGCCTCTTTCACGGCGCCAGGCCGCCAGGAGGGCAGCGGATCAGCAGCTGATGGCACCGTCCCTGTCACAGGCTCAGGCCTCAGCGGCCAGGGCACGCACCACATCGCCGCGGGTGAGCACCCCCAGCGGGCGGCGGGACTCATCGAGCACGAACAGGCGCTGGGTGCTGCCCTCATGGAGTTGCCGCGCCGCCGCCGGCAGCGCCAGCTCGGCCGCGCAGCTGTGGGGATGGCGGTTCATCACCTCCCCCACGGTGCTGCCCAGAACCTGGTGCACCTCCTTGTCCCAGCTGAGGGGATTGCGCAGGTAGATCACCGCGTCGAGCAGCATCACGTAGGGCCCGGGCTGGAAGCCGCTCTCGCGCACCATCAGGCTCTGCTCGGTGAGCTCCCCCACCAGTGCGCCGGCCGCGTCGACCACCGGCAGGCCGCTGATGTGGTGCTCACTCATCAGCTTCACGGCGTTCTGCAGGGGCGTGTCGGCCGTGACGCTGAGCACCGGGCTGGTCATCACGGCGGAGACGGGCTGTTGCACCACGGCGGCTGGGGGAGCGGGAGGGCTGTGGGGGCATTCTGGGACTGGGCCGGTGCCGCCTTCACAATGGGGAGCCCAGCCGGGGTGTGACGCTGCGGCTGATCGATCCCCTGCTGGCCTTCCCACACCAGTTGCGCGGCAATGGAGCTGGGCTCTGCGGGCCACAGCGAACTGCTCCTACCCCACCCCAGCCGATGAGCCGTTTCCAGGAGGCGCTGCGCGCCACCAACAACCTGCGCCTGCTGGCGGCCGTGGGCCGCAGCGGAGGCGAACTCAGCAGCATCGCCGACCTGATCGACAACTTTCTGGGCAGCCCCCAGCTCTCCGCCAGCGTGGAACGCTTCAAGGGCGTTCCGGGCGGCGCGGAGATGCTCAGCCAGCGCTATCCCCCCCTGCAGCCGGACATCGACAGCCTGCGCCAGCTGCCGCCAGGCAGCCTCGGCCGCCGCTACGCCGACCTGATCCTCTCCCTGGGCTACGACCCCGCGTTCTTCCGCCCCCGCGATGTGAGCACAGACGACCGCTGGCTCACCCAGAGGATCGCCACCACCCATGACATCCACCACGTGGTGGCCGGCTTCGGCACCGAGACGGCCGGAGAAAACGGCGTGCTGGCGATCACCGCCGCCCAGATCGGCTTCCCCGGCTATGTGCTGCTCACCAGCGCCGGCCAGCTGGCTTCCTTCCGCTTCCAGCCGGAGCGCTTCCCCCTGCTCAGTGCCGCCCAGGCCCATGGCCACACCATCGCCCGCCAGGCCCAGTGCCTGGCGGCGGTGAAGTGGGAGGAGGGCTGGGAGAAGCCCGTGCGCCAGTGGCGCGAGGAGCTGGGCATCAGCGACCCGGCTGACGCCGAGCCCTACGGCCTCGACGGCCAGCTGGGCCCCCTGCCGTGAGCCGCTCCCCAGCCCCACTGCGCCGCCTGGCCGATGGGCTGACCGTGGGTCGGGCCCTGCTCGGCCTGCCCCTGATCCTGGCCCTCAGCGGCGGTGCGGCGGGCCTGGCCTGGTGGCTGCTGCTGCTGGGCGGACTCAGCGACTGGGCCGATGGTCTGCTGGCCCGGCGCGCCGGCGGCGGCTCGGAATGGGGCGCCCGCCTCGATCCCCTCACCGACAAGATCCTGATCGCCGCCCCCCTGCTCTGGCTGGCCGCCCAGCCGGCCTGGCCCCAGCAGCTGCCGCTCTGGGCGGTGTGGCTGCTGCTGGCCCGGGAACTGCTGATCTCCGGCTGGCGCAGCGGCGCCACGGGCGGGGGGCCGGCGTCCCTGACTGGCAAAGCCAAGACGGTGCTGCAGTTCGCCAGCCTGCTCCTGCTGCTCTGGCCGGCGACCTGGGGCGCCGATCTTGAACTGGGAGGTCTGCCGCCCCTCCTCCAGCAGCTCGGCTGGTGGCTGTTCTGGCCGTCCCTGCTGCTGGCTCTCAGCTCGGCCTGGGGCTATCTGGGCGTCAGACAACCTGATCGAACCCGGCACTAGCCCCGGCCTGGAGCGGAGGGGCTCAACGCCGCCCTGAACAGGAACTGCGGGGTGTCGCCAGGATGAGCAACACCCCGCTCACCAGCAGCACCAGGGTGGAGAGCGCCTGGATCTGGGGCGACATCTTCCGCTGACACGCTCCGGCCAGATCGAGCGGCAGGGTCACGGTTTCGCCTGCGGTGAAGCTGCTGATCACATCGTCGTCGAACGACGGCGAGAAGCTGAGCAGGCCCGGTGCCAGGCGCCCCGTGGCCAGCAGTGGTGGACGAGACAGACTCAAACAACAAGGTCGCCGCGGAGAGGCGCCGTTCGTCAGCAATCCCCACCAGATGCCGATGTCCACCACGACCCGGAACGGCACCACCCTGGCAGCAGGGGTGCTGGACGCCGTGGTGGTGGGAGCCGGGCTGTCAGGCCTGATCTGTGCCCGGACGCTGCACCGCGCGGGCCTGCGGGTGGGGCTGCTGGAGGCCCGCGACCGCCTGGGGGGGCGGATGCATCGCCGGGCCACTGCCGCCGGCATCCCGGTGGACCTGGGCGGCCAGTGGGTGGGCGCCAGCCACCACCGGCTGCTGGCGCTGCTGGAGGAGTTCGGCCTCCACCGCTACCCCACCTTTTATGACGGCGACGGCGTGTTCATCTGGAACGGCGTGCCGCACCGCGCTGGCGTGGAGCACAACTTCGCCGCCAGCCTGCTGTTCTTCCGACCGGCCGAGCTGGGTCTGCCAGCGGCCGAGCTGGCCCAGGCCCTGGCGGTGCAGGGCCGCTTCCAGCAGCTGGTGGCGCAGGTGCAGCCCCAGGCCCCCTGGACCACCCCCGGTGCCGAGGGCCTCGACCGCACCAGCGTGGCCCAGTGGCTGGAGCGGCAGGGAGCCGGCGAGCTGGCGGGCTATCCGCTGGCCTGGCTCACCCGCATGGGCGGCTCCGGTGGCTTTGAACCCCATGAGAGCTCGATCCTGCACCTGGCCTGGACCCAGGCCGTGGCGCCCCAGCACGAGACGCCGGAGGCCTGGCTGGTGGAGGGAGGCGTCGCCCAGGTGACCGAGCGGCTGGGCGCCGAGCTGGCGGGGCTGATCCAGCTGGCCGCCCCCGTGGTGTCGATCCGTCAGGAGAACGGCAGGGTGGCGGCGGGCTGCGCAGACGGCACCGTGATCGAAGCGGGGACAGTGGTTGTGGCTATCCCGCCGCCGCTGCGCCAGGCGATCCACTATGAGCCTGCCCTGCCGCCGCAGTGGAGCGGCCTGCTGCAGCGCTCGCCGATGGGCTCGATGGTGAAGGTGCTGGCCTTCTACCCGCGCCCGTTCTGGCGAGAGCGGGGGCTCAACGGCCTGGGCATCGGCAACCGGCCCACCCTGGAGCTCACCGTGGACAGCTCACCGCCGGGGGGACCGGGGGTTCTGGCCGGCTTCATCGCCGGCGAGCGGGCCGTGCGCTGGCAGGGGCTGCCGGAGCGCGAGCGGCGCCAGGCGGTGCTGGCCGACCTGCAGGCCTGGTGGGGACCCGCAGCAGCCGAGCCGCTTGAACTGGTGCTGCACAACTGGAACGGGGAGCCCTGGAGCGGCGGGGCCTTCACCAGCTTTCTCACCCCCGGCGCCTGGACCAGCTACGGCCGGATCTGGCAACAGCCCCACCAGCGGGTGGTGTGGGCCGGCACCGAAGCGGCCAGCCACTGGCCGGGATACTTCGAGGGGGCGATCGAGGCCGGCCTGGCAGCGGCCGAGCAGGTGCAGACGCTGCTCGGCGCGGCAGGTTGCGGTGCGGCGGGTTAGCCGATCAAGGCCGCATCGCCACTGAAATCGGGCGTGGTGGGTGAGCACCGGGCGTAGTCGTTCGCGTAGCTGTCGACCAGGGTGGCCTCCAGATCAAAGGCCGGCTCCCAGGCCAGTTCGCGCCGCACGCGGGTGATGTCGGTGAGGAAATGGGCCATCCGCAGGGGGAAGGCCTTGCGGGCCTTCTTGTCGAGGCCGGCAGGATCGAAGCTGCGGATCTCCACCGCCGCTGGATCCTTGCCGGCTGCTCGGGCGGCGGCGGCCACCAGGCCGCGGAAGGTGATGCCCTGGCGGCCGCTGCAGTTGTAGGTGCGGTTGGCGGCGGCATCCACTTCGATGCAACGGGCCATGGCGGTGGCCAGATCGCGGACGTGGCCCAGTTGGGTGATGGTGCTGCCATCGCCGGGCAGGGGCACCGGCCGGCCGTGGACGATCCGATCGAAGAACCAGCTCTCCACCGGGTTGTAGTTGCCCGGACCCACGATGTAAGTGGGCCGGAAACTGGTGAAGGCGATGCCCTGGCGGCGCAGCCAGTCCTCGGTTTCGGCCTTGCCGGCATGGCGGCTGGCCGGATCGGTGGGGCTGTTCTCGTCCAGGGGCCAGAGCTCGCTGTCGGCGTACACCCCGGCGGAACTCACATACACCAACCGGTGCTCCGGCGCGCCCGTGCGCTCGACCACCGCCTGGGTGTCGGCGAGGCTGCGGCCGGAGCTGTCCACAATCACCTCGAAGGCCCGCCCACGCAGCGGCTCCAGGCCCTCGGTGCTGCTGCGGTCACCCACCAGGTGCTCCACGTCCGCCGGCACGGGGTTGCGCCCGCGGGTGAACAGGGTGAGCTCGTGACCGGCCGCCTGCAGCAGCTCCACCAGGGGCCGGCCCACGAAGCGGGTGCCACCCATCACCAGGATCTTCATGCGCCGGCGGGCCCCGGGCCCCTGTGAACTGGGCGCCATTCAAGCCCCGCGGATTCAGGCCCCCGTCAGCAGCCAGGCCCACAGGGGCACGGTGACCAGGGCCAGCAGGGTGCTCCACAGCACCAGGGCGGCCGCCTCCACCACCTGTTCACCGGCCTGCCCATCGGCAGTGGCCCCCTCCGAGAGCAGCAGCACCGCCACGGCCGTGGGCGCCGCCGCCTGCAGCACCACCGCCGAGCGGGCCGGCTCGGCCATGCCCAGCAGCTCCACGGCGGCCAGCAGCAGCAGGGGAAACAGCAGCAGCTTCACCAGCAGCGCCGGCAGCAGCTGCAGCGGCAGCCGGGCCCCCAGGGCCGGTGCCAGGCGCAGGCCCACCACCACCAGGGCCAGCCAGATCACCAGCCGCGCCGGCCACCAGAGGGCCGCCGCCAGGGCCTCCTGCCAGGGTGTCCAGTACAGCAGCAGCGCCCCCAGCAGCCCCCGCGTCGCCGGACTGGCCGCCATCGCCCCCAGCAGCCTGGCCGGCCGCAGCGGTGCGCCGCCGATCAGGGCCGGCCCGATGCACCAGGTGAGCAGGGTGGCGGCCAGGTCGTAGCTGATGCTGTAGCCCACGGCCCCGCTGGGCAGCAGCGCCAGGGCGGCGGGAATGCCGAAGTAGGCGGTGTTGCCCACCACGGCCCCGAGGCGCTGGGGCGGGGTGCGGAAGCCCGCTCGCAGCGTCGGCACCAGGGCCAGCAGCAGCAGTCCGCCGAGCACCGCCACCAGCGCGAGCAGCAGCACCTCGCCGTAGCGCCAGTCCAGGCCGGCACGCAACAGCAGCGCCGTGATGCTCAGCGGCACACCCCACTGCATCAACGGCACCGCCAGCCGGCCGGCCAGCCGGGGATGGCGTCGGGCCAGCAGCAGGCCGGCGGCCAGGGCCGGCACCAGCTCCAGCAGGAAGGCCAAGGGCAACGGACACGGCGCTTCAGGATGGGCGGCACAGCCTTCAGCGCCAGCCCGCGATGCAACTCATCCCCGCCATCGACCTGCTCGACGGCCACTGCGTGCGCCTGCACCAGGGCGACTACGACCAGGTGACCCGCTTCTCGGACGAGCCGGTGACCCAGGCCCTCAGCTGGCAGCGGCAGGGGGCCCACCGCCTGCACCTGGTGGATCTGGACGGCGCCCGCAGCGGCCTGCCCGTGAATGACAGCGCTGTGAAAGCGATCACCGCCGCCCTGGACATTCCGGTGCAGCTCGGTGGCGGGGTGCGCAGCGCCGAGCGGGCCGAGGAGCTGCTGGCCTGCGGGCTCGACCGGGTGATCCTGGGCACGGTGGCCCTGGAGCAGCCGGAGCTGGTGGAGCGGCTTGCGGCCCGGCATCCCGGCCGCATCGTGGTGGGCATCGATGCCCGCAACGGCAAGGTGGCCACCCGCGGCTGGATCGAGGAGAGCGGCACCGAGGCCACCGCCCTGGCCCGGCGCTTCAGCGGCAGCGGCATCGCCGCGATCATCAGCACCGACATCGCCACCGACGGCACCCTGGCGGGCCCCAACCTGACGGCCCTGCGGGCGATGGCCGAGGCCAGCGCCGTGCCGGTGATCGCCTCAGGCGGCATCGGCAGCCTCGAGCACCTGCTCTCCCTGCTGGCCCTCGAGCCCCTGGGGGTGGAGGGGGTGATCGTGGGCCGGGCGCTCTACGACGGCCGCGTGGACCTGGCCGAAGCGTTGCAGGCCATCGACGACGGGCGGCTGCAGGACGTGTTCGAACCACCGGGCAGCGCCGGCATCGCCTGAGGCCGGCGTGCAGCCAAGGCGGAGTGATTGCGGGTTGGCTTATAACAGGATCAGGTTTCCACCCGCTGTCAAGCGCCGCTGCCACCCGTGACTGCCGCCCCAACCACCTCTGGGCCCCCCGGCAGCACCCCCTGCACCGGCAACCCCCGCACCGGCACCCACCCAACTGGCACGTCCTGCACAGGAGTGGACGACGTCTACCGCCGCTGTCGCGACCTGGGCATGCGCCTCAGCCGCCAGCGCCGCATGGTTCTCGATCTGCTCTGGAGCGAGAAGAGCCACCTCAGCGCCCGCGACATCTTCGAGAAGCTCAACAACCTGGGCCGCAACATCGGCCACACCTCCGTGTACCAGAACCTGGAGGCTCTGCAGTCGGCGGGTGTGATCGAGTGCCTCGACCGGGCCAGTGGGCGGCTCTACGGCTACCGCAGCGATCCCCACAGCCACCTCACCTGCGCCGAAACGGGCGACATCCGCGACCTGGATGTGGAGCTGCCGCCGGAGCTGCTCGAGCAGATCGAGCGTCATACCGGCTACTGCATCGAGAGCTACACCCTCCACCTCACCGGTCGGCCACAGCGCTGATCCCCCAGCCAGCGCCGGTGACCCATGGCTGTAGCCCCTTGCCGTGACCGGTACCTTGGGCGGATGCCTGGTTTCGCGGCGTGAGCACCGAGCTGCTGCTGATCGCTGAACCCCTGCTCGCCGCCGGGCTGAAGCGGTTCCTCGGCGACGAACTCCCCGGCCTGACGGTGGCGGACGGCCCCGCCAGCCTCGCCGGTGCCCCGGCCCTGGTGCTCTGGCGACCGTCCACCGGCACCACGGCCGCCAGCCTGCGCCGGGAAGCCACCCTGCTGCGGGAGCGCTGGCAGCCGGCCCCGCTGCTGGTGCTGCTGGGAGGCGGCCATGGGCTGGGCAACGAGACGCTGCTGGAGCTGCCCTGCCAGGGGCTTCTCGACGACCCCAGCCCGGAGCGGCTGCTGGAGGCGATCGCCACCCTGCGCAGCGGCGGCCGGGTGCTCGATCTGCAGCCCGCCACCGAGCCGGCTGTGGCTGGCAACGACCAGCCAGCGGCGGCCCGCAGCCTGGGCCAGGCCCTGCTGCTCAGCGGCCTGGATCAGATCGCCATGGCCACGGCCGGCTGCCGGCTGCTGCTGGCCCGCCCCTCCATCCATCCCCTGGCGCGGCTGATGCTGGAGGGTCGGCTGCGGGAACTGGCCTGGGCCCGGCGCCTGCTGCTGTGGCTGTGGGGTCCGGTGAGCATGGCCTGGAGCGACCCGGCTCCAGCGGCCACACCTCTCCCCAGCGCAGCCGAGGGCCTGCCCGGGCCAGGGGGCAGCCTCACCCTGCGGGAGCGCGATGCCGCCGGCATCTGGATGGCGGTGCAGCAGCGGCTCAACGCCGCGATCAGCACCGGCCTGGCCAACCGCACGGGCCAGCTGCTGGCGATCGATGGCCTCAACCACGACCGCCGCGGCGACCTGCTGATGGCCCTGGTGCAACAGCTCGACCGCCTCCGCCGGCAGCTGGCCAGCGAAATGGCCGGTCGTGACCCGGCGGCAGCCAGCGCCTCGGAAGCCAGTGCGGTTGTCGAACTGATCACCCGTTGGAACGCCCTGCAGCCCGAGCTGCGCGAGCAGGCGCTGCGGCAGATGGCCAGCCCCTACGTGCAGCTGCCCCAGGCGGGCGATCTGCGCCCCGTGGCGGCCACCCTGGTGAGCGGCAGCGACCTGCGGGCCGACGACCCGGAGCTGCCGGATGCCCAACCGATGCTCGCCGCCCTGGTGCTGGCCCGGCCGCTGCTGGTGGACGGCCAGCTGCTGCCGGTGGATGACCCCCGCGCCGTGCTGCACCTGGAGCGGCTGGTGGCCAACTGGCTGCTGCGCAGCGCCGAGCTGCTGGCAGCCGATGTGCTCGCCTGCTGCGGCTCCTGGCCGGAACTGCGCCGCTACCTGCTGCGCCCCGAGCTGCTCGCCACCCGAAACCTGGAGCGGCTGCGCAACCAGCTCAATGCCCAGCAGCGCTGGCTGAGCTGGGTGGAGCGGCCGATCGCGCTCTACGAGAGCCGACGCCAGCTGCTCTGTGTCGAGGGCACCGGCATCGCCAGCGTGCAACTGCTGGAGCCGCGGGATGGGGAACTGCGGCGGCTGGCCGGGCTGCAGCAGCTGGTGACCCTGGCGCTGGAAACCCGCGATGCCGTTGCCCCCCAGCTGCGTGCCCTGCTCAAGGGAATCGGCGATCTGGTGGTGGTGCTGCTCACCCAGGTGGTGGGGCGGGCGATCGGCCTGGTGGGCCGCGGCATCCTTCAGGGGATGGGCCGCAGCCTGAACCGCCCCTGAACGCCGCCAGCCACAATGGCGCCACCACGGGCGAGACGGGTGAGCAGCGAGCGGCACAACGGCACCAGCCAGTTCTCCGGGCGGGCGCGTCCGGCGCCCCTGGCCGCCCGGCTCGCTCGGCTGGCCCTGGCCCTGCTGCTGCTGGTGCTGCCCCTGGTGGCGGCGCCGCCGGCCCGGGCCGCCCTCAGCAACGACACCTACGACGGCAACATCTACGCCCTCTATGCCGGCAACGGATCCCTGGTGCCGCCCAGCAGCACCCTGGCCCAGGCACTGGCCCAGGGCCGAACGGCCGTGGTGGTGTACTACCTCGACGACGACGCGGCCAGCAAGCAGTTCGCACCGGTGGTGTCGGAGCTGCAGCGCCTGTGGGGCAACACCGTGGAATTGATCCCACTGGTCACTGATCCGCTCCAGAACCGCCCCGACGGCGGCCCCGGTGATCCGGCCCACTACTGGCGCGGCTACACGCCCCAGGTGGTGGTGCTGGCCGGCGACGGGCGCGTGCTGCTCGATGCCGAGGGCCAGGTGGAGTTGGACGCCATCAACGCGGCGGTGAGTGAGGCCACGGGCATCGAGCTGCCCGAAGCCTTCCGCGGCAGCGGCAGCACCGTGAGTTTCAACGAGCTCAACGCGGAAGTGGTGGGCTCTGGAGCCGCCCGGCGATGAGCGCCCCCGGCAGCCACCGCCAGGAAACCGACAGCCTCGGGGCCGTGGCGGTGCCCGCCGAGCGCCTCTGGGGCGCTCAGACCCAGCGCTCGCTGCACTTCTTTCCCTTCGGCCAGCCCATGCCGCTGGCGCTGGTGCACGCCTTCGGGGCCCTCAAGGCCGCCTGCGCCGAGGTGAACCGGGACAGGGGCAAGCTCGCCCCCGACCTGGCCGCCCTGATCGCGGCGGCGGCTGAAGAGGTTGCCCGCGGTGAGCTCGATGGCGAATTCCCGCTGCGGGTGTGGCAGACGGGCTCCGGCACCCAGACCAACATGAACGTGAACGAGGTGATCGCCAACCGGGCGATCACCGCAGTCGGCGGGGTGCTGGGCAGCAAGAGCCCGGTGCATCCCAACGACCATGTGAACCTCAGCCAGTCGAGCAACGACACCTTCCCGGCGGCCCTGCACATCGCCGTGGCGATCGAGCTGCAGCGGCGGCTGATCCCGGCGGTGGAGGCCCTGCAGGGCGCCCTCGCCGCCAAGGCGGAGGCCTTCCAGGCCATCATCAAGATCGGCCGCACCCACCTGCAGGATGCGGTGCCCCTCAGCCTGGGGCAGGAGTTCGGCGGCTACGCGGCCCAGCTCGAACTGGGGCTGGAGAGCCTGCGGGCGGCCCTTCCCCAGGTGCACCAGCTCGCCATCGGCGGCACGGCCGTGGGCACCGGCCTCAATGCCCCGGCCGGTTTCGGCGAGGCGGTGGCGGCCCGGCTGGCCGAGCGCCTGGGGCTGCCCTTCACCGGCGCGCCGAACAAGTTCCAGGCCCTGGCGGGCCATGAGCCCGTGGCCGCCATTCACGGCGCCCTTACGGTGCTGGCCGGCAGCCTGATGAAGGTCGCCAATGACATCCGCTGGCTGGCCAGCGGGCCCCGCTGCGGCCTGGGGGAGCTGATCCTGCCGGAGAACGAGCCCGGCAGCTCGATCATGCCCGGCAAGGTGAACCCCACCCAGTGCGAGAGCCTCACGATGGTGGCGGTACAGGTGATGGGCAACAACACCGCCGTGCAGATGGCCGCCAGCCAGGGCAACTTCGAGCTCAACGTGTTCAAGCCCCTGATCGCCCACAACCTGCTGGAGAGCATCGAGCTGCTCGCGGGCGCCTGCAGCGGCTTCCGCGAGCACTGCATCGAGGGCCTGCGGGCCGATGAGACCCGCATCGGATCCCTGCTCGACCAGAGCCTGATGCTGGTCACGGCCCTCACTCCCCTGGTGGGCTACGACCGGGCCTGTGCCATCGCCAAACACGCCCACCAGCACCAGCTCAGCCTCCGGGAGGCGGCCCTTGTGCTCGGCGAACTCACGGCCGAGGAATTCGACCGCTGGGTGCAGCCCGCGGCCATGGTGTCGCCGGGCCAACCCTGACGCCGGCCCAACCCTGACCCGGCCCACCCCATGAGCAGCGCCAGCCAAGGCCCGTCCCCCTCCTCCCTGGCCCGGCAGCTCTGGCTGGCCAGCAGCGAGCTGGCGGAGGGCTGCCTCCAGCACCCGTTCGTGCAGGGGCTGGCGCTGGGCACCCTGCCCCGCGCGGTGTTCGCCGGCTACGTGGCCCAGGACGCCTGCTTCCTGGAGAGCTTCGCGCGGGCCTACGCCCTGGCAATCGCCCACAGCCCGGATCGCGACAGCCTGATCGCCTTCAACGCCCTGCTGCAGGGGGTGCTGCAGGAGCTGGAGCTCCACGCCGGCTACGCCCAGCGCTGGGGAATCGACCTGGAGGCCATCACTCCCCTGGCGGCCACCAGCGCCTACACCGACTTCCTGCTGGCCACCGCCCGGGGCGGCGATGCCGGCCTGATCTGCGCCGCCATGACCCCCTGCCTGCGGCTCTACGCCTGGCTGGGCCAGCAGCTGCGCGCCCAGGTGGGCCACCCCGGCCACGCCTACGCCGACTGGATCGACACCTACGCCGATCCGGCCTTTGAGGCCCTGGCCTGCCGCCTGGAAGACCTGCTCAACCGCCTGGCCGAGCCCAGCGCCGAAACCGAACGCATCTACGGGCGGGCCATGGAGCTGGAGATCGGCTTCTTCGATGCCCACGCAACCACTGGCGCCTAGAAAGTAGCCACCGGCACAACGGAGCTCAGCCAACAAGGTGAGGGTGGGTGCGCGGAAGCAGCTTCTAGGGTTCCGATTCTCACCGTTTCTGCCCTGTGCAGCGGTGGAATGGCTGGTCCGAGAGAAGCTCACCGGGGATCGCCCTGGTTGCACGGAGGGATAAAAGCCCGGGAGACCGCATGAACCAACCCGTGCATCCCCATGAGCGATCCCACCGGCGCGGCCTCCGGCCCTGAAGGCGCGTTCGAACGTCCACGCGGCCAGCAGGGCGCCGAAGCCCTGGAGAAAGAAGCACGCCTGCCCCTCACCGGCTGGCAGCAGGAGGTGGAGCAGGGGCACCGCTACGGCCTGGAAGCCGCCGAGAGCATCGTCGACCGGCGCATCTCCACCTTCTCGCGCGGCGAACTGCCCCACTACGCGGGCATCAACACCTTCATGAAGGCGCCCTACATCGAGGACGTCAACCGCGTCGGAGACTTCGATGTGGCCGTGGTGGGCGTGCCCCATGACAGCGGCACCACCTACCGACCCGGCACCCGCTTCGGGCCCCAGGGCATCCGCCGCATCTCCGCTCTCTACACCCCCTACAACTACGAAATGGGGGTGGACCTGCGCGAGCAGATCCGGCTCTGCGACGTGGGCGACATCTTCACCATCCCCGCCAACAACGAGAAGAGCATCGACCAGATCTCCAAGGGCATCGCCCACGTGTTCGCCAGCGGCGCCTTCCCGATCATCCTGGGCGGCGATCATTCGATCGGCTTCCCCACCGTGCGCGGCGTCTGCCGTCACCTGGGTGACAAGAAAGTCGGCATCATCCACTTCGACCGCCATGTCGACACCCAGGAGATCGACCTGGATGAGCGCATGCACACCTGTCCGTGGTTCCATGCCACCAACATGGCCAATGCGCCGGCCGAAAACCTCGTGCAGCTGGGCATCGGCGGCTGGCAGGTGCCACGGGAAGGGGTGAAGGTGTGCCGTGAGCGGGGCACCAACGTGCTCACCGTCACCGACATCTGCGACATGGGGCTGGAGGCGGCCGCCCAGTACGCCATCGAGCGGGCCACCGACGGCACCGACTGTGTGTACATCTCCTTCGACATCGACTGCATCGATGCCGGCTTCGTGCCCGGCACCGGCTGGCCCGAACCGGGCGGTCTGCTGCCCCGCGAAGCCCTCAAGCTGCTGGAGCTGATTGTCCGCAACGTGCCTGTCTGCGGCCTGGAGGTGGTGGAGGTTTCACCCCCCTACGACGTCAGCGACATGACCTCGCTGATGGCCACCCGGGTGATCTGCGACACCATGGCCCACCTGGTGGTGAGCGGCCAGCTGCCCAGGACGGAGAAACCGAGCTGGATCAGCGACGTCTGCAACATGCAGGTCGATCAGAGGTGGAGATAACGGCATGCACGAAGTCGACATGACCAGGTGCCTGCTGCTCTCCATGAACGAGTGGAAGCAGCAGCACGAACCCCGCATCCCCCGGGTGAGCCAGGTGCATCTGCAGGTGGGCAGCTTCACCTGCGTGGAGCCCGACCAGCTGGTGTTCACCTGGCGGGTTGCCGTGCAGAACACCTGGCTCGATGGCGCCGAACTGGTGATCGAGCCGGTGCCCCTGGTGGGCCGCTGTGTGCGCTGCAACGCCACCTACAGCCCCGATCCCGAGCAGGCCTATCGCTCCCCCTGCTGCCAACAGCCGATGGAGGAGATCGTCAGCGGCCGCGAGCTGCGCATCCGCTCCGTTGATTACGCCTTCAGCGACCATCCCGCCGACGCCCTCCCCGCCGCCACACCGGCCTGACCGCCATGCACATGCCCCTGGAAGACACCCTTGGCCTCAACCTGCTGGCCGCCAACCAGCACCAGGCCGAGCACAACCGTGAGCACTTCGACGCCTGGCGCCTGCTCTGCCTGAACGTGATGAGCAGCCCGGGTGCCGGCAAGACCTCCCTGCTGGAACGCAGCCTGGCCGCCCTCGCCGGCGCCTACGCCATGGCGGTGCTGGAGGGCGACATGACCACCCAGCTGGATGCCGAGCGCCTGGAGGCTGTGGGGGTGCCGGTGGTGCCGATCACCACGGGCCGCAGCTGCCACCTGGACGCGGCGATGGTGAGCGGCGGCCTGAAGCTCCTGCGCCAGCGCCTCGATCCCGCCGAGCTCGACCTCCTCTGGGTGGAAAACGTGGGCAACCTGGTGTGTCCCGCCGAATTCGAGGTGGGCGAACACCGCAAGGTGGCTCTGCTGAGCGTCACCGAGGGCGACGACAAACCCCTCAAGTACCCGGTGATGTTCCGCGAGGCCCACTGCGTGCTGATCACCAAGATCGACCTGCTGCCCTATCTGCCCGTGCAGCTGGAGCGCATCGAGGCCCACATCCGCCAGGTGAACCCCCACTGCGCGGTGATCCCGGTGTCCGCCACCAGCGGCGAGGGGCTGGAGGCCTGGCATCAGTGGCTGAAGGCGCAGGTTGCGGCCATCGCTCCGGCGGCCCCGGCCGCCCTGGTGAGCGCATGACCGCCCCCACCACCATCCCCCTGCCGGCCGAGGCCGGGGTGGAGGCCGCCCGCACCAGCTATGAGCGGCAGGGCGTGCGCTATGCACTGGCCAGCTTCGTCGACCTGCACGGGGTGTGCAAGGCCAAGGCGGTGCCGATCGATCACCTGCCCACGATGCTCGCCGGCTCCGAGCTGTTCACCGGTGCGGCCCTCGACGGCGTGCCCCAGGACGTGAGCGACGACGAGGTGGCGGCGATGCCCGATCTCGGCTCCGCCACTGTGCTCCCCTGGCGGGCTGACACGGTGTGGATGGCCAGCAATCTGCAGCTCCACGGCCAGCCTTTCCCGGCCTGCAGCCGCACCATCCTCTGCCGGGTGCGCGACCAGGCGGCGCGCATGGGTCTGCGCTTCAACCTCGGCGTGGAGACGGAGTTCTTCGTGCTGCGGCGCCAGGCCGACGGCAGCCTGGTGCCGGCCAGCGGCCAGGACACGCTGGAGAAACCCTGTTACGACCTGCGCGGGCTGCTCGACAACCTCCACTGGCTCGATGAGCTGGTTCAGGCCATGAACGGCCTGGGCTGGGGGGTGTACTCCTTCGACCACGAGGACGGCAACGGCCAGTTCGAGATCGACTTCAACTACGCCGATGCTCTGGTGATGGCCGACCGGGTGACCTTCTTCCGGCTGATGGCCCGGGAGGTCACCCGCCGCCACGGCCTGATCGCCAGCTTCATGCCCAAGCCGTTCGCCGATCGCACCGGCAGCGGCGCGCACCTGAACATGTCGCTGGCGGACCTGGGCAGCGGCACCAATCTGTTCACCCCGGAGGATGGCCGCGGGGGCTGGGTGAGCAACCTGGGGCGCCAGTTCATCGCCGGGGTCCTGCGCCATGCACCGGCGATCTGCGCCGTGATCGCCCCCACGGTGAACAGCTACAAGCGGCTGGTAGTGCAGGGAAGCATGTCGGGCTTCACCTGGGCGCCCGTGTTCAGCTGCTACGGCAACAACAACCGCACCAACATGCTGCGCATTCCCGGGGCGGGCAGCCGGGTGGAATGCCGTGCCGCCGACAGCTCCTGCAACCCCTACCTGGCGGCGGCCATGCTCCTCGCCGCCGGCCTGGAGGGCATCCGCGAACAGCTCGATCCCGGCGAGCCCAACCTGGTGAATGCCTACCGGCTGAGCCCCCGGGAACGGACCGAGCGCGGACTCACCACCCTGCCTCGCAACCTCGGCGAAGCGATCGAGGCCTTCGCCGCCGACCCCCTCTCCCGCCAGGTGTTCGGCGACGCCATGGCGGACGCCTTCATCAGCTTCAAGCGCGAGGAGTGGGCCTCCTACCACTCGGCGATCTCCGCCTGGGAACGGGAGCGCTACCTGGAGCTGTTCTGAGCCATGGCCGGCAGACCGCCCTGATCCCACCCCGCCACCCGGCACACCTCCTTGCCCGCCGCGCGCTCCCCTGACGACCCAATCACTTCTCGATTGTTTGCCATGCGATTTCCCCTCCTGACCAGCTCCAGCCCCGGTCGCCGGCGCCGGCGCCTGCTCTCCACCCTGCTGCTGCTGGGGCTGGGGGCCACCACCCTCACCGCCTGCGGCGGCGCCCCCGATGGCACGGTGCGCATCGGCTACAGCGCCTGGCCGGGCTGGATCCCCTGGAAGGTCACCGAAGAGAAGGGTCTGTTCGGCGTGCCGGTGACCCTGCAGTGGTTCGACGGCTATCTCGACTCAATCAACGCCCTCAACGCCGGCCAGCTCGACTGCAACAGCCAGACCCTCAACGACACGATCAGCTCGATCGCCGGCGGAGCCGATCTGCAGGTGGTGCTCACCAACGACAACTCCACCGGCAACGACCAGATCATCGTGGCCGAGGGGATCAATTCAGTAGCTGATCTCAAGGGCAAGCGCGTGGCCGCCGAGGAGGGCACGGTGGATCACTACCTGCTGCTGCTGGGTCTGGAGCAGGCCGGCCTGAGCGCCGACGACATCACCTTCGTGCCCCTGGAAACGGGTGCCGCCGCCGCCGCCTTCGTGGCCGGCCAGGTGGATGCGGTGGGCGTGTTCGCCCCCTTCACCACCCAGGCCCTGCGGCGCGAGGGCAGCAGCACCCTGTTCAGCTCCGCCGATTTCCCCGGTGCCATCAGCGACCACCTGGTGTGCCGCCGCGAATTCGTGGAGGCCAACCCCGAGAAGGTGCAGGAGGTGGTGAATGCCTGGTTCGCCACCCTGGCGGCGATGGAGGCCGACCCCCAGGGATCCCTGGCCATGCTCAGCGCCCGGGCCGGTGTGAGCGAGGACGAGTACCGGGAGTACGAGGCCGGCACCACCCTGTTCAGCCTCGAGGACAACCTCCGGGCCCTGGAGCCCGGCACCACGATGGCCTCACTGCCGTTCGCCGCCGGGCAGATCAGCACCTTCCTGCAGCAGGTGGGCCTGGCGGCAAGCCCACCGAACCTGGAGGGCCTGTTCGAGGGCCGCTTTCTCAAGGCGGCGCAGGGCAACTGAGGACGCGGGCAGGGACGGCCATGGCACGACTGAGGCAACTGATCCAGCACCCCTGGGTGCTGGGGCTCACCGGGGTGCTGGTGGTGGTGCTGATCTGGACCGTGGCCACCAGCCTGAAGCTGGTGGACCCCCTGTTCCTGCCCAGCCCGGCGTCGGTGCTGGCGGCAGGCCGCAGCCAGGCGGCCCAGGGCCTGCTCTGGGCTGACCTGGTGGCCAGCGTGGGGCGCGTGCTGGGGGGATTCGGCCTCTCGGCCGTGGTCGCCCTGCCGCTGGGCATCGCCATGGGCACCAGCACGGTGATCAACCGGCTGCTGGAGCCGCTGATGGGCCTGATCCGCTACATGCCGGCACCGGCGTTCATTCCCCTGCTGATCATCTACTTCGGGCTGGGTGAGCTGCCGAAGATCCTGCTGATCTTCATCGGCACCCTGTTCTTCAACACGTTGATGATCATGGACGCGGTGAAGTTCGTGCCCCGCGAACTGGTGGAGACGGCCCTCACCCTCGGCGGCCGGACTTCCCAGGTGCTGCTGCGGGTGATCACCCCCTGCATCGCGCCCCAGGTGATCGATGCCTACCGGATCAACATGGCGGCGGCCTGGAATCTGGTGATCGTGGCCGAACTGGTGGCCGCCACCGAGAGGCTGGGACGGCGCATCAGCCTGGCCCAGCGCTTTCTGCGCACCGACGAGATCTTTCTCGGCCTGATCGTCATCGGCCTGATCGGCCTGGTGATCGATCTGGGCTTCCGGCTGGTGATGCGCCGGGCCTGCGCCTGGGCCAACTGAACCGCCACCCACTCCGCACCCTCCGCCATGCAGCTGCGCGTCGATCAGGTGGACAAGAGTTTCGGCACGGGCCGCACCCGCAAGCTCGTGCTCGATGGCATCAGCTTCAGCGTCAACACCGGCGAGTTCGTGGCCCTGGTGGGCAGCTCGGGCTCCGGCAAATCCACGATCATGCGGCTCGTGGCCGGCCTGGACCGGCCCAGTGCGGGTGCGATCAGCATCGATGGCAGTCCCGTGTGCGGCCCGGGGTCCGACCGGGGCATGGTGTTCCAGAAGTACAGCCTCTACCCCTGGCTCACGGCGGCGCAGAACGTGGCCTTCGGCATGGAGCTGCAGGGACTGAACCGGCGCGAGATCCGCGAACGCACCAGCTACTTCCTCGAGGTGGTTGGGCTGGCCGACGCGGCCCGGCGGCTGCCGCGGGAACTCTCCGGCGGGATGCAGCAGCGGGTGGCGATCGCCCGCGCCCTGGCCGCCCAGCCCCGGGTGCTGCTGCTCGATGAACCCTTCGGCGCCCTGGACCTGCAGATCCGCGAGTCGATGCAGGAGTTCATGCACGATCTCTGGCAGCACACGGGGCTGACGGCCCTGCTGATCACCCACGACCTGGAGGAGGCCCTGCTGCTGGCGGGTCAGGTGCACATCCTGGCGCCCAACCCCGGACGCATCGTGCGCACGGTGGCCGTGGATCTGGATCGCTCCGACCTGCGCCACCTGCGGGTGTCACGGGAGTTCCTCGATCTGCGGGAGGAACTGGCCCGTAGCCTGCGGGGTCTGGATCCAGGGCTCAGTTGAGCGTCATGAACTCATCCGGTTGGATGCCCAGGTACACCGCCTCCTGAAACAGCGCCTGCTTGGCCTCGGCATCCCGGCGCTGCTCGGCCGCGGCATAGCGCCGGCGCAGGGAATCCACCAACTGCGGGCGGCGTGGATCGGACTGGGCCGGGGACTGGGCCATGAACAGGGACGTGGCCATGAGCTCCTGCAGGGTCGGGTCCTGCGAATCCCGACTCTAAGGTTCAGAGCGGTGACAACGCCTACCGCACCGGGGTCGTTGGCACTGCTGGGATCAACCCACCGGGCAGAGCGTTCCGGTCCCTGTCAGCCGCACCCAGCAAGCCCCCACCCACCACCGCATGGCCCCCGCCACACCGGCCCTGATCGAACGCTTCCGGCTGGCAGAGCTGAACAGCCTCCGCGATGGCCCGGCGGTCCGGCGGTTGCTCGCCCATCTGGGCTTGATCGCCGCCGGCGGGATGCTCTGGGGGCAGCAGGCCCTGCCGCTGGCCCTGCGGCTCTCCGCTCTGACGGCCTGCGGGCTGGGCCTGGCCACCAGCTTCGCCGGCCTGCATGAGTGCAGCCACCGCACCGCCTTCCGGAGCAAGCGTGTCAACGACGCGGTGGCCTGGCTGCTGGGGCTGCTGAGCTTCTACAACGCCACCGCCTACCGTCGCTACCACCAGTGGCACCACCGCTACACCCACCAGCCGGGCCTCGATCCCGAGCTGGATGATCCGGTGCCCAC
The DNA here is from genome assembly GCA_007135755.1 of Cyanobium sp. Taxonomy (GTDB): domain Bacteria; phylum Cyanobacteriota; class Cyanobacteriia; order PCC-6307; family Cyanobiaceae; genus NIES-981. The sequence continues at coordinate 895 of SLIG01000002.1, read as the reverse complement.
CAGTCTCGGGGCCTACCTGCTGGAGCTGAGCGGCTGGAACTGGTGGACGAGCAAGCTGCAGAGTTACGCCCAGCTTCTCTGGGGTGACCTCTCGGCGGTGCCCTACCTCAATGCCCAGGTGATTCCCCAGGTGCGCCGCTCGGTATGGCTGCAGATGGGGGTGTACCTGGCCCTGGCGGCCCTGTCCCTGATCGGCGGCAGCGGCTTTCTGTTCTGGTTCTGGCTGCTGCCTCTGGCCGTGGGCCAGCCGTTCCTGCGCTTCGTGCTGCTGGCGGAGCACAGCGGCTGCAGTTTCAGCGCCGACGGCACCGCCAACACGCGCACCACGCTCACCAACCCACTGGTGCGCTGGCTGATGTGGAACATGCCCTTCCACGCCGAGCACCACCTCTATGCCTCCCTGCCGTTCCATGCCCTGCCGGCGGCCCACCAGCTGATCGCTCCCCACCTGGAGCACCTCGATCAGGGCTACCTCAGCGTGCACCGGCGCCTGCTGGCCAACCTGCCGGCCCTGGCTCTGCCCGCCGGCGGCGCGGCGGCGTGACCTCCTCGACAATGGCGCTACCCCGGCACCAGGGCCTGCACTCCCTGGGCCCCTTGCCCCTGGTCTGCGGCCACACCATCGCCGAGGCCCGGCTCAGCTATCTGCAGATCGGCGAACTCAACGCCGAGCGCTCCAACCTGATCCTGGTTCCAAGCTCCTACGGCGCCCGGGTGGAGGATCTGGCCTGGCTGGCGGGGCCGGTGCTCGACCCGCAGCGCTGGTGCATCGTGATCGCCGGCCTGTTCGGCAACGGCGCCTCGAGCAGCCCGAGCAACAGCGCCATGGGCCTGGCCGAGCAGGGCTGGGTGGTGCAGCAGCGCGACAACGTGGCCGCCCAGCGCCGGCTGCTGG